>JAJPKD010000116.1 GCA_021323895.1 Acidobacteriota bacterium
GTCGCGATCAAGCGCGCGCGAAAGCTGACCGCTAACGACTTTCCAACTGTCGCCGCGATCGTCGCTGCGGAAAAGTCTGTCAGCCGCAAAGTAGAGCCGCGTGTGCGAATGCGGGCTGATGATGAAAGGGGAGTCCCAGTTCCAACGCAAAGGATCCTCGTTGCGGCCGACTTCTGGCGTGATGCCGTGACGTTCGCCGGTGCGCTTGTCGTCGCGCACCAGATTTCCGTTTTGAAGTTCGGCGTAGATGGTATTCGGATCTTCCGGATCGACTTGCGTGCGGAAACCGTCGCCGCCCTGCGTGACCCACCAATCGCTGTTCACAATGCCGGACGCGTTGCGCGTGCGCGAGGGACCGCCAAACGCAAAGTTGTCCTGCGCCCCGCCGAACACGTTGTAGAAGGGCGTCGCGTTGTCGGTCGTCACGTCATAAAGTTGCGTCACCGGCAGATTCGCTTTGAAGTGCCAATTCGATCCGCGATCCCAGCTTTCATAAACGCCGCCGTCGCAGCCGACCAGATAATGATCGTTGTTATTCGGATCGATCCAGATCTCGTGATTGTCAACGTGCTTCGACTTCTCGCCGAGACGACGCAGCGTTCTTCCGCCGTCGTCCGAGACCATGGGAAAGACATTCATTACGTAAATGCGATCGACGTCTTTCGGATCGGCGACTATGCGAGCGTAGTACATCGCGCCGGCGTCAAAGTCGTTGCGCTTCTCCCAGCTTCCGCCGCGATCACTGGAGCGGAAGATGCCGCCCTTTCGATCGGCCGCTTCGACTGTTGCGTAAACCACGTTCGAATCAACCGGCGAGATCGCCAAGCCAATGCGACCCATGTCCGTCGTCGGCAAGCCGGCGCGCACTTTGTTCCACGTCGCGCCCGCGTCCGTCGATTTGTAGATCGCGCTTTCTGGGCCGCCGTCAATCAACGTAAACATGTGTCGGCGGCGTTGATACGACGCAGCGTAAACCGTTTCCGGGTTGTTCGGATCGACAACGACGTCGGTGACGCCGGTGTTCTCGCTAATCTTCAGAATCTGGTTCCAGGTCTTGCCGCCATCAGTCGTTTTGTAGAGTCCGCGATCGCCGCCCGGACCCCACAGCGGTCCCTGCGCCGCGACGTAAACGATGTTCGAATCTTTCGGATCGATCGCGATGCGGCCGATGTGCTCCGAATTCTTGAGACCAACATTGCGCCAGGTCTTACCGCCGTCATCTGACTTATAAAGACCGCTGCCGTACGACACGCTGCGCTGGCTGTTGTTCTCGCCCGTCCCCACCCAAACCGTCAAAGGATTTTTCGGATCAAGCGCGATGCAGCCGATCGAATACGAGCCCTCGCGATCGAACACGGGAGTCCACGTTGTGCCGTTGTTGACGGTCTTCCAAACTCCACCTGAAGCGCTTGCGACGAAATAGTGCGAGGGATTGTTCGGCTCGACGGCGAATCCAATCACGCGTCCCGAAGTGAACGCGGGACCAATCGACCGAAAGCGCAAGCCGTTGAATGTCGGCGTGGACATGGGATCGCGCGGACGGCCTTCTTCTTCACCCGTGCCGGGTTGGCGACTCGGTTGCGGAGACGCCTGTGGCGCGGCCGGCGTCGGCGACGGCTCGGGCTGTGATAAGGCGATCGAAGCAACAGTTGGAATCAGAAAAACGGCAAGCGTCAGGGTTCGCAGGCTACGGGGCAACATTCGATTCTCCTCTTCAAGATTTGCGGTTGTAAGATATCGCTGAGGCAGGTTCAGTCTTCACTAAGCTACGCAGCAGCACATTCACTCTCAGCGAGAAAACGATTGACGGTTTCGATTAGCTGATCGATATCGGGCTTGGGCACGTACGCGTCGGCGCCGGCGGCGACAGCTTCTTCGCGATGAACGCTGTAGGCGTCACCGCTGTAGAAGATGCAGGGCACGCCCGGCGTCAACTTGTTTAGCTGCGTACACAATTCCAGCCCCGACCCGTCAGGCAGTCGTTTGTCCAGCACGTAGAGATCGAATTTCACCGCGCGCGCGAGTTCGAGCGCTTGCTCGACGGAATGCGCAGGTTGGACTTCGTAGTTCATCGGGCCCAGTAACAGCTTCAGCATCTCGTCGCTGTCTTCGTGGTCATCGACATAAAGGATGCGACACTTGGGTTCTGACATAACTTCCTCCGAATGGAGAGAGTGAATGCGGAGTTCTTCTTTGCTTGTGACAAACGGTCGATTCCGAAAGCGCGGCGATTATAAAGGAAGCTCAAAGAACGCGCCAACACTGTGAACACTTTGGTCTCTGCCAGCTTGTGGGTATTTTTCGGGCGTCTTCGCGAAGTATTTCGCAAGGGCGGCCCCCTACGGAATTAATCCGAGCAATTTCGAATCGGCAGAAGCGAGAAGAAGCCTCGGCGCGGCTGGCGTGCGGCTTGCTGAGATTCACCCGTCTCGCTGTGAAGCGAGACGGAATTCCGCCGCCGAATATGTCAGCCCTCTTCAACTATCGTCGCGCCTATCAAGGTATCAATTACCGGCTGCGCACCGTCGCCGGCGGCCGCCTGGCCGGGTTTTGCCGGCCGGCTTCGATCGCGCTGTTGATGACCGAACGTTGTAACGCGCGCTGCATTCACTGCGACATTTGGAAGAATCGCGGACAGGAAGATCGGCCGGCGTTGACGGAATGGAAGACGGTGCTCAGCGAGTTGCGCCGCTGGCTTGGGCCAGTTCACGTGGTGCTCACTGGGGGCGAGGCACTGCTGAATCAGGACACGATCGATTTGGTTGCGCATGGCGGTTCGATCGGCCTCTTCATTGAGTTGCTGACGCATGGCTTCTGGGAGGATCAAGCGAAAATTGAAAAGCTCGCGGCGGCGCGGCCGGCTCGCGTCACTATTTCGCTCGACGGCGTTGGAGAGACGCACAGCCTGATTCGCGGGCGCGCAGGCTTCGCGATCAAAACTGAACGAACGATTCAAACGCTGAAGCGAATGCGCGCAGAGCACTCGTTGAAGATGGCGATTCGTTTGAAGACCGTCATTATGCGGCAGAACCTTGACGATGTTGCGCGCGTCGCCGAATTCGCAAACGAGCATGGCCTTGAAGTGTTCTATCAACCGATTGAACAGAACTACAACACTTCTGAAGATCCAAACTGGTTCGCGCACAGCAACACCTGGCCCGACGATCCTGAGAAGGCGATCGGGGCCGTGCGAGAGCTACTTGAATTGGAACGACAAGGACTCCCGATCGCGAACACCGTTAATCAACTCGAGCTGATGATTCCTTATTTCCAAAATCCAGCCGCTTCACGCGTGGCAGTGCAGTCGCATTCAGCGCACGAAACTCAATTGCTCTGCAGCGCGATGACGACGTTGCAAATTCAGGCCAACGGCGACGTGAGACCGTGCACGTCAAAAGAACCAATCGGCAACATCAGGTCACAATCGATCCGAGAGATTTGGGAGTTGCGACCGCGTTGGTGGCAGGAAGGTTGCTGCCTGCACGAACGCATAGGCGATTCACTCTGAACCGGATTCTGACTGACCACTCTTCAATCCAAACGCGATGCTGGCATCGTCCGGTGAAAGAATCGGATGATAGGTCTTGCCGTAGTTTGAGATAATCTTCTTCACGTAATTTTCGGTTTCGTGATACGGCGGAATGCCTTTGTACTTATCGACCGCGCCTTCGCCAGCGTTGTATCCCGCCAGCGCCAGCGATACATCGCCATTGAATCGCTTCAACAACCAGGCGAGATACTTCGTTCCGGCTTCGACGTTGCACGCTTGATCTTTCAGGTCCTGGCAATCGAAACGCTTTCCGGTATCCGGCATTAATTGCATCAGGCCCTTCGCGCCGACCGGCGACGTAGCCTTCGGATCGTATCGCGACTCTTGCTGAATGACGGCGTGAATCAAACGGGGATCGACGCCCTCGCGCTCGCCCGTGCGAAAGATGATCAAATCGAGATCGCAATCGCCTGACTGCGGGATATCCAGCGGAATGAAATCATCCGGCGCAGCCGCCTGGACTGACGTCGGGGCCAGCGCCGGACTGAAATAAAACCCAGTTAAGTTGGTAACGAAGAAAAGAAGGAAAACAGCAACGGGCGCGAACTTCACAGTCCGCAAGTGAGGTAATCGAGGAAACTTCATTCGGTATTCTCCATGTGAGCGATGACCCAGGGTCATCAGTGATAACGCTTGGCTGCGCATGGCCGAACCGATTTACAAAGAACTTGAAAAGCACTTGCAATCAGAGAGACCGAATTTCAGATGGAACCGCGTCCCGACAAGTTGCTCAATCTGTGTCGAATTCGAGGAGTCAATGTGGTGTACCAAAGTCTTTCGGTCAAGAGTGAATTCCATTCAAACAGGCTTGGGTAATCTAATTGAAACAAAAGGGATCGTGCGGCTTTGCGAATTTTCTTGCCATCCTGAAAAGCATCTAGTAGGATGCGCGCCGCAAAGATCTTTTACTACAGCCTGGATGGCGTTGTGTTCAGAACGGGATACAGCCCAGGGCTGATCCAGACTCAGGAGCGGACAAATGAGACTTATCAATGAAACGCAGCAAGAGGTGTTTTACGGGATTGCGTGCGCCAACATGGGCGATTGCGGCACTCTCGGCCCCAACGATTATGTAGATCTGCCTGCTTATGACAACCAAACGAATGTTACGGTGAGTTTTGCTCCCACCGGCAACCCCCAGTCTTTTCAGATTACGGTTGACGATACCCACACCGGGGAACAGGCGGAGATGGCGCTGGTTGCCGCTTAGAGGTACGGGCGAGCTATTGGATATGCACCCACGCAAACGGAGAGATCGCAAATGAAACTCTACAACAACACACCTAACGAGGCGCTTTATACTATTTCCTGTTCTACCTCAGACAACTGCGGGACGATCGATCCCGGGCAGACCGCTGACGAGCCATACTTCGACAAACAAAACAATGTCGTGGTTGACTTCTCGCGGAACGGGGGCGGTCCGTTCGATATTACAATTCCAGAGACAAACACTGGCATGGCCGTGACGATCGGAATTTATTTTGAATGAGACGAAATCCGGCTGATTAGATATCGATCAATTCTGTAAACAGCCGCTGCCAACGCGACGCGATCTGACTCCAGTTGAACTCAGGTCGCGTCGCGTTTCGATAAGCAGCTTCCGCCAGCGATTGCCTGTAATCGCGGCTGCGATAGACTCGTTCGAGGGCGGCTGCAACTCCTTCGGCGGTGACGTAGTAGCCTTCCGTTAAATTTCCCGGATAAGTTAGTTTGTAGCCGGGCTCAACGAACTCTGCCGCCCCTTGCCACAGTTCGGCCAGGGAAGTGTGACGCGGAATAATTTGCGCGGCGCGCGTCGCTGCGTGCTCGAAGCTAACCATGCCCCAACCTTCACCGGTAGTGGTTGTGATTCCAACATCGCAGGCGTTGTAAAGCAGGTTGAGCTGCTCATCCCCAAACTGCGGCCGCGAGTTGTCTGCCTGCGTCATGATCAGCCGATCGTAAATTCCGTAGCGCTTTGCGAGAAGCAAAACATTCCACCCGGTATCTTCCGTCGCCATGTGCAAATAGAGTTTCACGTTCGCGGGTTTGTCGTTCGCAAACTCGGCAAAGCCCTGCATCGTGATGTCGATGCGCTTGCGTGGCATGTTGCGGTTGGCGTTCAGCACAATGAAAGCGCTCAGATGCTCATCATCGTCCAGTCGCATTGCCCGGCGCGCTCCCAATCTGCGCGCGGGAATGTCCCCCTCATCATCGCTCAACGGATAAAACCGATGCGTGTCCACTCCGTGCGGAATGACTTCCAATTCCGGGAAGGCAAAATCGGGGAAATCTGCACGCACCTTGGCGACGGACGATGCTATTTCGCGGCAGCCATAGTCCGTGTACAAGACATAGCGCGACACGCCGGCAAGCGAATGCGTAATTTCAGGAGCAATCGGACCTGCTTCGACCGGCGAGTAGATCACGATCTTCGGTAGTGGTGACGCCTTCCCCAGTTCCTCCAGGTATCGCACTTGAAAAGCGATGTCATACAGCAGAAAGACGAGGTCGGGCTTAATTGCAGCGATCAACGGGCCGATTTGATCATAGCCGTAAGCACTCTTGCCCTTGCTCGCCGGGTAAAGTTTCCAGGGATAGTCGTGCGGCTGGCCGTTATAACGCGTTGCAAGTTGATGCAGTTCGAAATCGTTTTTCAGCGGCTCGAAGATGCTGCGAATGACGCGCGCGAAGCCGGTGGGCGCTACGGCGTCGCCGATGATGAGGATGCGATTCATTACTGGTTTGCGACTTAGTCCTGCTTGGTGTTAGCTGCGAGATCGCGCGAGTTCACCTTAAATATCCAGCTCACGCCGCAGGTTCTTCAAATCGATCATGAGGTCACGCGCGGTTTGGTAGCGGTTGTCACGATCTTTCGTGAGCGCCTTCCGCACAATTCGCTGCAACTCGGCCGGGATATTCGGAGCGAATTCCGTTAGTGGCAGCGGTTCCTCCTCCAGGATCGAGACGACTGTGTGGCTCTTCGTCTCACCACCAAAAGGTGGCCGCCCGGCGACGATTTCATAGAGCACCACGCCCAAGCTCCAGATGTCTGTGCGCGCGTCGAGGTCCAAGCCGCGCGCCTGTTCCGGCGACATGTATTGCGGCGTGCCGAGGACCCGGCCCGGATCAGTCAAGACGAGGGCGCGCGTGTCAGCTTCCTGATCGACCATGTCGCGCGCGTGATCTTCGAGCAGCTTGGCCAGGCCAAAGTCGAGCACCTTCACGATGCCGTCTTTGCGCACCATGATGTTTTCAGGCTTGATGTCCCGATGCACGATCCCCGCGCCATGCGCGGCGGTCAGCGCAAACGCGCTCTGCTGCGCGATGTCGAGCGCTTCATCGACTTTCAATTTGCCGCTCTTGAGCATCATGCGCAGGGTCTCGCCATCGATATATTCCGCGGCGATGGAATGCGCGCCGGCTTCCGAACCAATCGCATGAATCGTCAGCAGGTTCGGATGATTTAGAGCCGAAGCGGCGCGGGCCTCATGATGAAATCGGCGCAGGCGTTCTTTGTCGTTCGTGAATTCGGCGGGCAGCGTTTTGATCGCGACCTTGCGGCCGAGCTTTGTATCTTCGGCCAGATAGACTTCGCCCATCCCGCCCACGCCGAGAAACGAAATAATCGAGTAGCGTTCGGGTAAGTCGGTGCGATGCAGATCAGGCTTCGCCTTGATCGATGAATCGGACGTTTGAGTTATCGCGGAAGTTATCTCGCTGCCGATAAAGCGGCGAATCTCTTTGACGAAGTTGCCCCACGACGGCGCGCCTTCCAGCAATAGGTGATTGCGGCCTTCGAGGGGCACAAAACGCGCGCCCGGAATTGTGCCGGCAAGCTTGCGTCCTTCTTCAAACGGAACGCCGGCCTCGTCGCGACAATGCAACACGAGCGTTGGCACTTTCACCTGCGGCAACAAATCGACGACATCGACATCGCCCATCTCGGTCAAGAGCTGGACCGCGTTCTTGGGCGAAGTTGAGACGCGCTGAAGATCGTTGAATGACTGCGCCTGCTCCTGCGTTGCATCCGGCGCGTAGAGCGAAGTCCAAAGCTGGCGAAACGCCGGATTGTCCTTGCCCCAACCCAAACGAACGAGCGTAAGTTGCGCTTGCCGCTGTTCGATCTCTTCCGGGGAGTCGCGTTTGGCCCAGCCGCGAGCGTAGGCGCCGTACAGAATCAGATGGGAAACTTTTTCAGGATGGCGCACCGCGTAAGCGATGGCCACCGCTCCGCCCTGCGAAATTCCGAGTAACGGAAAGCGATCGAGTTTCGCCGCCTCGACGACTGATTCCAGATCATCGACCCAGGCATTGAATGAAAGGTCCGCGCAGTTCCAATCAGACAAACCGTTGCCACGCTCGTCGTAGCGGATGAAGGTGTGATCGCGCGAAAACTCGCGCAACATGTGACGCCAAATCGGGCTCTGCCAATCGTGTTCGAGATGGCTCAGCCAATTCGCAGCTTTGAGGATCGGCGGTCCCTGGCCTACGGTCGCATAAGCGATGCGGACACCGTCCTTGGTGGTGCAAAAATGAATTTGCTGCTCCATGAGAGACTGAAGGGCTAATGCAGTCGCGGATTCTACTTGACCTCGGTGCGTTCTGCCTGCTGCCTTTTGCTGTTAGTGCGCATTCTATAATAAGTCGCAACATACTCATCGTTGATCATTCTTCACAACCCACCCGCTCTTTCGGCGCCGATGCCGACCCAATCGACGGGCTGACTGTCTTCGGCCGCGGTCAATTCGTGCGCCGGTTTTTCTTTCAGCCCCTCCGGCGCGATGTCGGTAGCAGCTCCAACTTCTGGAGTTAGATCATCGATTGTCGGTTATGCGTCTTTGCTATCTGACATGTAAGCAGCCTCACTGCGACCACGGCGTGGGTTTGCGAACCCAGCGATGCGCCTTTAGTTGTTCGAGCAATTCAGCAGGCAGGGGTCCGGCGTCGCTGGCAGCGATGTTTGATTCGACGTGATGAAGTTTACGCATGCCAGGAATGATCGTGCTGACGGCTGTATTGGAAAGAATGAAGCGCAGGGCCAGCTCAGGCATTGTGATCGCCGTGGAGTGCGCTTGATTCCACTCACGCAGTAGTGCCTTTAAAGCGTCGGCGCGTTCTACGCTCGGAATTAAGTTGTCCGCAACAAAGTAGGTGTTGCGCCAGTCACCTTCGGGCCACCAACTCTCTTTAGTGAGCGTGCCCGTCAGCGTGCCCTCATCAAACGGCACTCGCGCAATCACGGCCACCTTCAATTCTTCACACGCTGGAAATAAATCATCCTCCGGATTCTGATCGAAAATGTTGTAGATGACCTGGACCGAGTCGATCTGTCCGGTCCTGACGGCGCGCACGCCGTTCCATGGTTCCCAACGATTAAGGCTGATGCCGATTGCATTGATCAGCTTCTGACTGCGCAAGTTGTCGAGCTTATAGAACCATCGATCATCGCGCAGCCAAGCGTCATTCCAGGTATGCAACTGAATCAGGTCGAAGCTATGCAGATCGGCATTCTTCAAACTGCGATGAACATACTCTTCGACGTGATCCGGTGGATAGGACTCCATCAATGTAGAGTCCGTCGGCGCGGGCCATTGCTTACTCATCGGCGGAATTTTAGTCGCCGTGTAAAGCCGTTTGCCCGAATTTGCGCGCACGATCTGACCAAGCAAGCCCTCACTATGCCCTTCGCCATAGGCATACGCGGTATCAAAGAAGTTGCAGCCATGATCGACCGCGGCTTGCAGGGATTCCAGCGACTGCTGGTCATCCGAGTTTGACCAACTGCCCATGCCCCACATGCCGTAACCAATCTCGCTTACCTGCCAATCGGTTCGGCCGAACGGTCTACATCTCATGCGGTGCATAGTAAATGGGCGCAACCAAGCTCGCAAGAATTTTCGTCCA
>JAJPKD010000055.1 GCA_021323895.1 Acidobacteriota bacterium
ACGCCGGCGCCGCGAATGTTCACTGGGTAATCGTCGGCGAGGATCAGGTTGAGCGTGGCATCAACGAAGCGTTGGCCCGCGTGAAAAGTAGCGGCGTAATCGTCGAAGGCAACAGCTTTCTGGAATTCATCAATCCGGATTTCGCCATCACTTGCGCGCGCTCCGGCGAGAATAAGTTGAAGAAGTCGGCGCGACGAACGCTCGAGAAATCCAATGCACTGTATCTTTCGACCATCGATGATTGCGATCGGGAAGAAGCGATTGAGCGATTTGAGCTTTGGCGAAACGGACTATCAATCGATCTAAACTGCGGCGGCATGACGATCTACACGCGAGACGATCTCGGGAAACTCGTTGGGAGGATTCAGGAGTCGACGATTGACGTCGAGGTCGCCCTCGTTAGTTTGTAAGATGCAGGCAGGATGCCTGCGTACCGCCCCGCAGGATGCGGCGCTCCAATTATGATCACAATTCGCAAAGCTGAAGAACGGGGCCACTTTGATTTCGGGTGGCTCGACACGTATCACACTTTTTCATTCGATCAGTATTACGATCCGGCGCATATGCATTTCCGTACGTTGCGCGTGATCAATGAAGATCGCGTGGCTGGGGGCAATGGTTTTCCCACCCACTCGCATCGCGACATGGAGATCATCACCTATATTCTTTCGGGCGCCCTCGAGCACCGTGACAGCATGGGCAACGGTTCGGTAATTCGGCCGGGCGACGTGCAGCGCATGACTGCCGGCAGCGGAGTTTCGCACAGCGAGTTTAATCCGTCACCCGATGAAGCCTGTCATCTCTTGCAGATTTGGATTCTCCCAAGCGCGCGGAATCTGACCCCGGGTTACGAGCAAAAATCTTTCACCGAAGCAGAGCGAAAAGGCCGGCTGAAGTTGATCGCTTCGCCGGACGGCGCCGATGGTTCAGTGAAAATCCACCAGGATGCGAGAGTGTATGCCTCGATTTTGGCAGCGAGCGAATCCGTCGCACATCGTATCGACACGGATCGCTATGGCTGGCTCCAGGTGGCGCGCGGCGGCGTCACTCTCAACGGAGCGGAACTCAATCAAGGCGACGGCGCTGCGATTGCCAAAGAAGAGTCCATCGAGATCGCCGCCCGCGATCAAGCTGAGTTCTTATTCTTTGATTTGTCGTAACGCGCAGACCGCGCGTTTGTTTAGGTTTGTCTATTAACTGCGGCAGCCGGCAATTGAATCTCGCGCAGCTCACCCACGATTTCCTGAATTCGCTTCGCCTGACTCTCGATAGTTTCAGCGCGCTTGCGCGAGCGTTCGCTCAACTCTTCACGCAAAAGCAATTGAGCCTGGCCCAGCAAAGCGGCGAGAGGGTTGTTGATTTCATGCCGGACGTGAGCTACCAGCGTCGCTGCGTCCGCCAACTTTTGTTCGTAATCAGCTACTTGCGCGTTGAGTCGCGCCAAGTCATTCGTGCCCTGAGGCGTTTGTGGTTCCATCTGGTTGTCTGTGTTCTCTTCAATTGTGTTTGAAGCAGCGGCGCGGTGAGTTTGCCGTTGGGCGAGCCTATTTTGCTTTGATGTGCGACCGAGCGCAAGAACTATTTTTATTATTATTTCGAGGTAAACATGAACGAGAGCACGAACACAGGCAGATGCTCCTGTTGACTTTCACTATCGGCTTTCCGTAAATTCGGACTCGCGTTGGGAGGTCGTCCAATGGTAGGACTCCAGACTCTGGATCTGGCTATCGGGGTTCGAGTCCCTGCCTCCCAGCCAAAATATCTGCGCAGGAGCGAGCGGTCATCATTACGCGTGACCGCTCGTTTTTCTTTTCGTTTCAGTTAGAATCGTTTGCGGTCTGTTGCTCAGTCTGATTGACGATGTCACGATCGCACGACTCATCAAAGAAGAAACAAGGAACGCTAGAATCAAGGATTGAGCGAGAGAAGAATCCGATCAAGCGCTTCTTGATGTTTCTCGGCCCGGGCCTCATCACCGGCGCGTCCGACGACGATCCATCGGGCATTGGAACTTACACCAGCGCGGGCGCCTCGCTCGGGTTGGCCACACTGTGGACCGCGATAGTCACGTTGCCCATGATGGCCGCGATCCAATTCATCTGCGCGAAAATCGGCATGGTGAGCGGCATGGGCTTGGCCGGCGTGCTGCGCAAGTACTACCCGCGCTGGCTGGTGGTAGGCTCGATTGTCCTGCTCGTCGTCGCGAATACGATTAATGCCGGCACCGACATCGGCGCGATAGCGGCGGCGACTAATCTGCTGGTGCCTTCGGTTCCGGCGCTGCTCCTGGTGGTCCCCATCGCGATCGTGATCGTCGTGGTGCAGATTCTGGGCTCGTACCGTCTCATCGTCCGGATTTTCAAATGGCTGACATTGACGCTGTTCGCCTACATCGCGGCGGCGTTTCTGGCGAGGCCGCATTGGGGTGAAGTGCTCAAGTCGACGTTTATCCCGGCGTTGCGTTTTGACCACCAATACCTGATGACTTTGGTTGCGATCTTCGGCACGACGATCACGCCCTATCTGTTCTTTTGGCAGGCCAGCCAGGAAGTCGAGGAAGAACTGCGCATGGGCCGGGAGACACTCGCGGAACGCGAAGGCGCAACCGATCGCGAAATTCGCATCGCGGAGATCGATGTTGACGCGGGAATGATTTTCGCGAGCATGGTTTTCTATTTTGTCGTGCTTGCTTCAGCAGTCACGTTGCATGCCAGTGGCAAGACGGACATTCAAACGGCGACCGACGCCGCGGAGGCTTTGCGGCCTTTATCGCACGGCGCGGCCACGATCCTGTTCGCGTTCGGATTGATCGGATCTGGATTTCTGGCAGTGCCGATTTTGACCGGCTCGAGCGCCTACGCGATGTGCGAAGCTTTTGATTGGAAATACGGACTTGACGAAAAGTTTCGTGACGCCCGTCGTTTCTACTTAATCATTGCCGCGGCAACGTTGATTGGGCTGCTGATAAACTTTTTGAAGATTCCGCCGGTGACTGCGTTGTTCTGGACGGCGGTAATCAATGGCGTGCTCGCGCCGCCGCTGATTGTGGTGATCATGCTGGTGTCAAACAGCAAGAAAGTCATGGGAAAGAGAACGAACGGGCCTTTGACGAATGTTATAGGCTGGTCCACAGCCGTGCTTATGACGGCTGCAGCAGTGGGAATGTTTGTGACCTGGGGGAAGTGAAGCCGAGTTACGGTTGCTTATAAACCGCACCATCCTTCATTACGAAGCGCACGCGCCGAATTGCGGAGATGTCGCGCGTGGGATCGCCTTCGACGGCGATCAGATCAGCGAACAATCCATTCTTAACGCGGCCAAACTTTTCTTCCATGTGCAGCACGCGCGCGTCGATTGAAGTTGCGGAACGCAGCGCGTCGATAATCGGCATGCCCCACGCGACTATGGTTTCAATCTCACGCGCTTCATCACCGTGAGCGAAGACGCCGACGTCGCTGCCGTTTGCGATTATCACTCCGGCGGCCAATGCTTCTTTGAAAACTCTCTTCTTATTTTCCATTGTCGCGGGGCTGGCGACTGAGAGAGTCGGGCAGAACGCGATTCCCCGTTCCTTCATCATGCGAAACAGTTCGGGCGTTAGGCCATCACCATTCTCGATCGTGTCAACGCCTGCGAGAATCGCACGGCGCGCGCCTTCAGTTGAAGTTGAATGCGCTGACACGGGAATGCCGGCGCTGTGCGCGACTTCGACCGCCAACTTCATTTCTTCAAGCGTGAACGTCGCGTGAGCTGCACCGCCGGCGCCCCAGCGATAATCGGCGTAAAGCTTTACCCAGTCAGCACCACGGCCAATCTGATCGCGCACAACCCGGGTTAATTCATCAGCTCCACTGGCTTCTTCTGCGCCTTGCGGGACGGTCCATTCTGGAGCAAAACCCTTCGGGCCGTAGCTGCCGGTGGCAACAATGGCGCGCGTGGCAACGAAAAGCCGCGGTCCGGGGATGATGCCCTGATTGACTGCTTGTTTCAGGCCAACATCTGCATAACCGGCACCCTCAGTTCCCAGATCGCGCAGCGTCGTGAATCCCGCCATCAGAGTGCTGCGCAGATGATTTGTCGCCCGAGCCACGCGAAGACTCAAAGCCTCGCGCGCTACCTGATCATTCCAAACCGTCTCGCTGTACGGATGCAAAAGAATGTGCGAATGCGCATCGATCAATCCCGGCATGAGAGTCATGCCCGGCAAGTCGATCACTTTCGCGTCGGCTGGCGCTTTGATTTCGCTCGCCGGGCCGACGACGTCGATCTTGTTGGCTCGCACGAGCACTACCCAGCCGTCATGCAGTTGCGCGGATTCGCCGTCGAAGATGTGCGCGGGTTTGAGGAGGTAGATGGTGTCGGGTTGTTTTGGTGTTTGCGATTCGGCAGTTGGAATCATGTTGGTAACGAGCCCGACTACAAGTACGCTGACGAAAAGCAAGACAATGCAACGCATCCCGGATGTGGCCTTTCTGATTTGAAGTGTTGCTGGAAATCTAAACCTACGCCACGCCCACGGCTTCACGCGCCTGCTCTTCCAGCTCGCGCTCGGCTTTGGCTTTCGCTTCGGCTTCCAAGGCAGCCTGCGCCGCGGCCAAACGCGCGACGGGTACTCGATAAGGCGAGCAGCTCACGTAATTCAGTCCAATCTCGTTGCAGAAAGAGATTGAGCGCGGGTCGCCGCCGTGTTCGCCGCAGATTCCTACTTTCAAGTCGGGTTTGACGGCGCGACCGCGTTCGGCGCCTATGCGCACCAGTTCGCCGACGCCTTCGGTGTCGAGCACCTGGAACGGATCGTCTGCAAGGATTTTCCGATCGACGTAGCTGGGAAGGAAGCGGCCTGAATCATCGCGGCTCAATCCAAACGTTGTTTGCGTGAGATCGTTCGTGCCGAACGAGAAGAACTGCGCATGTTGCGCAATCTTATCAGCCGTCAGCGCCGCGCGCGGCAACTCAATCATCGTACCGACCAGGTAATCGAACGTCATGCCATGTTCGCCCATTACTTCACGCGCAACGTCATGAATAATGTCGGCCTGCTGTTTCAATTCCTCGCTGATAGAAACCAACGGCACCATGATTTCGAGGGACACTTGTTTCCGTTCGCCCTTGACCTGGATAGCCGCTTCGAAAATCGCGCGACACTGCATGCGCGTGACTTCGGGATACAGCAGCCCCAGACGACAACCGCGGAACCCCAGCATCGGGTTGGCTTCGCGAATCTTGTTGACGTGATTCAGAAGATTTCGCTTCTCATCGATTTCATCCAGCAGGTGATCCATCTCGACCATGGTCTTGGCCTGCTTCAAACCCATCTTCAATTCGGCGAGTTCGCTCAAAAGCTCATCAACGTTGGGCAGGAATTCATGCAGCGGCGGATCCAAAAGACGAATCGTGACGGGGAAGCCGGCCATCTCACGAAAGATGCCAACAAAGTCACCGCGTTGCAGCGGTAAAAGTTTGTCCAGAGCTTTCTCTCTCGCGCCCACGCCGTCCGCGAGAATCATTTCGCGCATCGCGGCGAGACGTTGATCGCCGAAGAACATGTGTTCGGTGCGGCACAACCCGATGCCTTCAGCCCCGAAACCACGCGCGGTCTTCGCGTCGAGCGGCGTGTCGCCATTGGCGCGCACGCCGAGTTTGCGAAACTTATCGGCCCACTTCATCAACTCATGAAAGTCTGGTCCCAGCGTGGGTTGGATCGTCGGGACTTTGCCGAGAAACACGCGGCCGGTCGAGCCATCGACAGTGATCCATTC
>JAJPKD010000093.1 GCA_021323895.1 Acidobacteriota bacterium
CGTCTCGGCATATACTATTTCGCGCCTCCCTTCGGACGTTTGGCGCCGTACTTCGAACGGCTCTTCTTGCGATCGCCGACGCCGACCGAATCCAGCGTGCCGCGAATTACGTGATAGCGAACACCCGGCAAATCTTTAACGCGCCCCCCGCGAATCAAAACGATCGAGTGCTCCTGCAAATTGTGACCGACGCCCGGGATGTAGGTCGTGACCTCGATGCCGTTGGTCAGACGAACGCGCGCAACTTTGCGCAGCGCGGAGTTCGGCTTCTTCGGCGTCTGGGTATAGACGCGAGTGCAAACGCCGCGTTTCTGCGGCGAACTCTGCAGCGCCGGGCTGGCCGTTTTGTATTTGACCTGCTGGCGCCCTTTGCGAACTAACTGATTAATCGTCGGCATCTTTTGATTTTTCTCTTAAGTCAACAACCCGGCGCGTAAAGCGCAAAAAGGGCCGCGGCCTGCCTCTTTCCGGAACGCGTCCGGCAGTCAGCGCAGACAAACTGGCCTGCTCTCGAATTTAGTTAACGGGACGTTCTGTTTTCGCGTTTAGGCGGGCGCGGATTTGGCTTCCCAATAGCCCAAAATAGCCGAAGCTTCTCTGTAGCGTCGCGGCGCCGAGGTTTCTTTGCCGCGTTCACATCTTGAGGGATGCGAGCTTTACGCCACAATATTCTCAAACGACCGATGCCGCGCATCGAGCCGGGCAACGCCTCCGCACCGACAGAACCAGTTACAGCGTTGCACTAGAGGAACTCAGACCGTAGTCCGAAACGGGAAACTATACGGACGCAAACTAATGATGTCAAGCGCAGGTGACTTCTTTTCAATGTGCCAGCCACTTAATCAGATAGACGATACCCGTGATCGCGCCACCAATGATCGCCAGAACCAAAACGATCAGCCCTGCGACCATCAACTTAAATTTCCGATACCGATTCTTATCTGGCGGAGAGAGCGAACTCTGCGGAAAATATGGTGGCGGTGTGTATGTAGCCATTAGAATTAGACTCCAAAAATCAAGCGTAAGGAATTCTTAAAAAGGTTTTCCCGGGGAACGTTTCGGCGTGGGCTTCGGTTTTGAGCGAGAATTCGTGTTCAGGTTCCCGTTCGCGTTTCCATTCTCCTGCTGCTTCTTCAGAATATCCTCAGCGTGTTTCTTTCCTTCCTTGATTCGCTGTGCGCCTTCCTGTGCGTTTTCCAAACCATCGCTCGCCCGGCTGTCATTTGGATCAATTTCAAGAGCCTTTTGAAATGCCGATATCGCTTCCGGATATTGCGCTAGACGAATTTCAGCCATTCCCAATCGATACCATGTTTCCTCATCTTCGGGCTTTAGCTTAGTTGCTTGCCGGTAAGCACTTACGGCGCTTTCATCCTGATGAAGAAAACTATGGGCTTCGCCGAGCAGGAAGTAAGCACCAGCATCTTTTGAATCGGCTTGATTCTTCTTTTTGAAAAGCTCGATCGACTTTCTGTATTCGGTTTCGGCTTCGTCTTTCTTATCCAAAGCCGCGTAGCTCATCCCCAAACGCAAGTGCGCTTCGGCGTTATTCGGATCCTGGTTGATGGCCTGTTTGAATTTCTCGACCGCCTGCTCATCCTGATCATTCTTATAGAGTTCTTTTCCCTCATCAATCAGAGTCTGGGCCTGACGCTTCGCCTGTTCAGCGTCGGTCGTCGACGCCATCGTCGAGCTGTTCGCATTTGAATTTGCTTTGGGGGATTTGCGGCAGCCGCCTGCGAAAATAAGCAGGAACACTAGCAGCGAACTTGAGATGAGTCTCGCTCGAGGCGTAATGGATAATGGCGCAGTCATCAAAACCGCACCTATCTACGCGAATTGAGAACGCGAGTCAAATTCGCCGCGAAGATTTGAATTGGAATGCCGCTCGTAAAAAGCGAATGAGCGCTGCAACGTGGGCGTCACAGCGCTCATCCATTTTCGTGGTTACTGTCCTCACCCCAGCAACCACTTGAGACGGAGGATCCACCAACCGTCTCTCTTGCCCCACAATATACATCGCAACGCTCGTGCCGTGCAATAGAGATTTTTGAGACGACAAAATCCGCCTAAAACTCGCGGTTCTAGCTAGTTAGAGGGGCTGGGTAGAGGCCGATGTGCAAATTTTTCACGCTCGCCCATGTAAACTTTTCTCGACCGTGAAGATATTATTCAGCGAGCTATTTAATCTTCACCAATTATTCAGCGAGCTATTTAATCTTCACCAATTTCGCCCTTAATCACTTCGGCTAACTCCTGCGCGCGAGTGGTTACATCTCCCTCGTCTTCACCTTCGATCATTACCCGCGCCAGAGACTCAGTTCCAGAATAACGCAGAAGCAACCGGCCCCGATCACCGAGCGCTCGCTCGATTTCGTGCGCCAGTTCCTGAACCGACGGCAATTCTTCGAAAGGTATTTTCTCGCGGACACGAACATTCACAAGTATCTGCGGAAAACGCTTGAATCCTTCGGTGAGCTGGCCCAGGCGCTTGTTCTCATGGTTCATTACCCGCAGGAGGTTGATCGCCGTGATCATCCCGTCACCTGCGAGACTGATCTTCGGAAAGATAATGTGCCCCGACTGTTCACCGCCGAGTGCAGCGTTTGACTTGAGCAATTCTTCGAGCACGTACTTGTCGCCTACGTCTGTCCGCATTAGTTTGATATGGCGGGATCGCAGCGCAACTTCTAATCCCAAGTTCGTCATCACGGTCGAGACAACCAGATCGTTCTCAAGCTCCCCGCGCGATTGCATGTAGTTCGCCAGCACCCACATGGTGGCGTCGCCATCGACGAACATTCCGTCCGCATCGACGAACAGCGCGCGATCCGCGTCACCGTCGAAGGCAATGCCAAGGTCTGCGCGTTCAGTCAACACTCGCTCTTGCAAGCCCTCGATATGCAGTGAGCCACAATTGAGATTGATGTTTCTGCCGTCAGGCTGATTGCTAATTGCAATGACGCGCGCACCCAGTTTCTCGAACAACAGCGGTGCTAGTTCAAACGACGCGCCATTCGCGCAATCAATAACGATTTTCAGCGCGGCTAGCGATAGATCATGAGCAACTTCATGCTGAAGAAAAGCCAAGTACCGATCATGTAGTTCGAGGTCGCGAGGTTTCGCTTCCTTCTCTTCAATTTGGCGCAAACCCAAATCTCGAAAGCGATCTTCCGCAACATCCTTTTCAATCTGTCGTTCAGTTGGGTCATCGAGCTTTTTGCCTGACGGCGCGAAAATCTTGATGCCGTTGTCTTCATACGGATTGTGCGATGCGCTAATCACCACGCCCGCGTCAGCGCCGAGATTGCGCGTGAGGAACGCCACCCCCGGCGTGGTAATTACGCCGGCTGATTCGACTTCAGCGCCCAGCGATTTCGCGCCAATAGTGAGATCACGCTCGATTGCTGGTCCGGACTCGCGCGTGTCGCGACCGATCACGATTCGCGGAGCACGCCCCGGGTGTTGTTCGGCAAGGTGCGCAGAGAGCGACGCTCCAATGACGCGAACGGTGACGGCATCCAACGGAAACTGCCCCGCCTTGCCACGGACACCGTCAGTGCCGAAAAGTTTTTTTGATTTTTCCGGCTGCAATTTGTCTCTGGAATTCGTACCTGGAAGTCGATCGAAGAAATTGATTATCTCGCCGCACGGCCCGAAATCAAAAACCAAAGGACCAGCGTGATCGCCAGTGCCAGCAGTTTGAGGCTCCAGTCCTCGATAAAGATCCGCCGCACTAACCGCTCAAATGCATTGCCAGTTTCCGGCGGCCTTCGTGTTTCGCGCAGCGGCATAATGTCCGTTAGGCCGAGGCCACCTCCTCAGCTTCCGCAGATTCGGTCGCATGGGGATCCGCGCCTTTTCTCGACGCGTTGCGTCCTTCGATTTCTTTATAGATCGCCGCGCGCAAACGCGTCGGGTCGAGCGCGCGCTTGATTCTTCCGCGGCGCACGAATGATATCAAACCGGTCTCTTCAGAAACGACAATGGCGACGGCATCCGAATCTTCGGTGATTCCCAACGCGGCGCGATGACGCGTGCCCAGGTCTTTCGACAGCAAAGGATTCAGCGACAGCGGCAAAAAGCACGATGCCGCCGCGATACGATCCCCGCGCACGATGATGGCGCCATCATGCAAGGGCGAAGCCTGGTTAAAGATCGAAACGATTAGATCGTAACTCAGCTCCGCATCCAGTCTCACCCCCGCGTCAACAATTCCCTTCAGTCCAACATTGCGCTCGATAACAATCAGCGCGCCGGTTTTGGTCGAAGCCAGAGTAGTCGCGGCCAAGACAATCTCGTCGTAAATGCTTGCGCCAAACTGACCGCGACGCTTTCGCGAAAAGGGCAAACGAAAGCGATTGCCAAAGGTTATTAATCCCTGACGGATCTCGTTCTGAAACAGAACAATAATGGCAAAGCCAACGTAGATGAGTGCCCCGCGCAGAACGAACTCCAGCGTTACGAGTCGCGCATAAACGGAGAGCCAATATAGAGACGCGAAGACTGCCAGGCCCGCAGCCATCGGCGCCGCGCGCGTGCCGCGCAAAAGCTTCAGCACGCCGTACACGACCAGAAACACGAGCACGATGTCCGCGATCGAACGAAGCTCGATCAGGCGAGCCAGGTATTCATTCATCGGTGCCAGAACCAGCAGCATGCTCGTTGTAGTCCACTACGTCTCTGATGCTCGCTGCATCAGCCGCTCAAACAAACAATTTTGAGGGAAGATCCCCTGAGACAGTCGCGTTCCGCGCCAATCGTTTACGAACGCTCCGCTGGGATTATCGCGAAAAAAATGACGTGAGGCAATGATGTTGCGCCGCTATTTCGACCGCAATCGGCCGCGCCGCAGGAAGCCAACCAACTGGCCTGATTGATCGACCACGGCGACCGCGCCGACGCCGTTCTGCTCGATTAATTGATTGACACTTTCCAGCGTGGCGTTTTGCGGGACGAAGAGTTGCGAACTCACCGTACGCATCGTGTCGCGCACGCGAAGATTGCGCCAGCGCTCGCGGGGAATCTTCTTGAGATCTTCGAGCGAAAGAATGCCCAGCAAACGTCGATTCTGCGCGACCGGAAAACTCGCGTGGCGGTGCATGGGCAGAACTTGATCGATGAAGTTACTGATCGGCAGATCAGGCTCGAGTGAAACCGGCGGCGACATCGCGTCGGCCACGGTTGCCGGCTCGCGCGCGCTGCGCACGACGCTGGTCGCGGCGCCCAACAAAAATACCCCGACCAACACCGACCATAGGCCCATGAAGTACGCGCGAAACGTCGGCGCCACCGCCATATAGATTCCAAACGCAATCAGCACCAACGACATCAACTGGCCGCAAAAGCCCGCTATCCGGGTTGCTTCGCGAATGTTGCCGCTGCGCTTCCAGATGATCGCGCGCAACACGCGGCCGCCGTCGAGCGGATAACCAGGAAATAAATTGAAGACCGCCAGCAACAGATTGCCGGCGCCGATGAAAAAGAAGAAGGCGGTGCCGAAATTGAATCGCAGTGTCGCCGTGACCAACATTCCGCCAAACGCGATCAGCGAGAAGAGGAAACTAGCGGCAGGCCCAGCGACTGCGATGCGAAATTCAGCTTTGGGATTTTCCGGCTGCGTCTTCAGTCGCGCGAGTCCGCCAAATGGATGCAGCACGATCTCTTCGATTTCGATTCCTTCGGTCCGCCCCATCAACGCGTGTGATAGTTCGTGTCCAAACACCGAGAGGAAGAGCGCCAGCGTGGTGACGATTCCCAACGTCCACGCGAGAAAATCGCCCGTCGGTGGAATGCGCAGCGTGCCGAGTTGCAGCGGGTACTTGCGCACGTTCGCGGCGATCAGCGCGACGCTCATCGCGAACACAATGAACCAGCGATAGTCGATGCGCACCGGAATGCGGTAAACGCGCGCGACTAGAATCTGTTTCTTGAAGATGGTTTTGAAATCCATCGCGGCCAAGGGCGAAGCGCAAAAGGGCCAAGGGCGAAGCGCAAAAGGGCCAGGGGTTAGACGCTCGTGGTCGCAGGATGTTCCAGAACCAGCCCTCGCGCTCTTTGCTCCTAACTCTTAGCGCTTTGCCCTTTACGCGCTGCTGATCGCGTGTTGCCATTCGACTTCGAAGAGGGGGACGGGTTGCTCGCGATTCTTGACGCTGATGGGCTCGCGTTCAGCGAGTTGGTAACGCGAGCGCGCGGCATGCGCAGTCACCTCGCTGACCAGGATCTCGCCGGCTTTCGCGTTTGATTCGAGACGCGAAGCTGTGTTCACGGTATCGCCGATCGCGGTGTATTCGGATCGTCGCTCGGATCCGATGTAGCCGACGATCACTTCGCCGGTATGGAGGCCGATGCCGATGCCGATTTCGGGATAGCCTTCGGCGCGCAACTCGTCGTTAATGCTCAGCATGCGACGCTGCATGGCTACCGCGGCGGACATCGCATTAGCCGCGTCTTTCGGCGTGACCGTCGGCGCGCCGAACAGCGCCATCAATCCATCGCCAAGGTATTTATCGAGCGTCCCGCCGTGCGCGAAGATGATGTCGGTCATCGCGGAGAAATAGCGATTGAGCAACTGCACAATCTTCTCCGGCGAAGCATGTTCCGAAATGCGGGTGAAGCCGCGAATGTCTGCGAACAGGACCGTAATCGTTTGCGTGACGCCGCCAAGCTTGAATGACTCGGGATTCTCGAGCATCTGCTTCACGACGTATTCAGGCAAGAACCGCGAGTAGTTCGCCCGCGCCACTTCTTCTTTCGCCAAACGTTCGTGCGCGCGCACGTTTTCCACGGCGATGGCAGTTTGCGCCGCGCCTGCGCTGATCAGTTCCAAGTCGTCAGGCTTGAAAGCCGAAAACGGATCGAGGCGATCGGCATACAACGCGCCGTGAACACCTGACTCAGTGAACAGCGGCGCGCAGATCGTCGAGCGCACGCCTTGCGATACGATCGAATCAACTCCGGCGAACTGTTCATCGGCAGCGGCGTCCTGCGACAGCAGCGCGACGCGCTCCTTCATCACTTTGCGCGTGATCGTGCGGCCAATCGTCATCTTGCGCGCGTGTGCTTCCAGCTTCTCATCACGAGCGCGCGTCGCGATCGGAAACAACTTCGCCTCGTCGGCCGTTGCCTCGGTGACGATTCCATCGGCGAGCAGGGCGACGACACGATCTGCGGGCGTCGCGCGGAAGATGATGTCGGTCGCCATCTTAAAAATCCGATCGAGGTCGAATCCGGCGCCGAGCGCTTTGCTCATCTCGTAAATCTCGCTGAGGATGTTCGCTTTGCGCTGCAACGACTCGAGCACTTTGTCGCCACGGGGCACGACGGTTCCGCCGCTGATGCCCGGATCGGACTGACGCAGCACGGTTGTCAGCACGTCCTTGGCGGACATCAAAAGTTGCGTGTGGCCCAGCGGCTTATCATCGAAACTCAAATCCGCCGTGCGTTCTTCCTTCGGCTGTTCGAAACGAATCGTGCTGGCGCCAATCGTTATCCGATCGCCGTTCTGCAATTTGTGCTCGAACTTTTGTTCGCCGTTGATGAAGACCTGATTCGCGCTGCGCTTGAGCTGGCCGTTGACCATGATGCCGTCCACAATCATGAACGAGCCGTCATCGTCAGGCTTGATGTGAGCGTGGTGACGCGACGCGCGCGGGTCGTCCAGCACGATTTGGTTATCGGGCGCGCGGCCAATCAAGCAGGGTGTTCGTGAATTAAGTTGATGTTGCGCCTGGCGTCCGCTGGCGTCAGTAACTTTAAGAAGGGCCATAACCTACTTCAGATGATCGGAAGACTGACTTCGACGTTCGATTCTACAAGGTTCGGGGCGTTTCAGCCTAACAAAAGTCGATTTACTCGCTCTTGCGCCGGGCTGCTGACAGTGACATGATGCGCGCGCAAAGCGGCTGCACCTCAAAAGAAGTCACGGAGGATTCCCATGCTCAGCCTCAAACGCCCGCTCTTAGTCTTGTCGATCATTTGACTTTCAAGCCGTGCGAACAAACTTCCGACTACGACTTATCTTACGCACCTCCAACTTCTCCACAGTAGTTTCAGATTTTCGTAAGCGACCAAACGACATCCATTTTTCCGATCGCGACATCGAAACGCTTCCGACCGGGAAACTTAAAGTTCTGCCGGTCGTAAAAGGAACGACGCGGGCTGCGACCGTTCACCGGTTGTGGTAGATTGGTTGTTCCATCAACGAAGCAATCAAAGGCGGGCGCTGCTGCCCGCCGATTAGTTGATAAGAGCGATCGGGATTTGGCCTGACTCGCGAAAATGGCTCGACACCGGAGTTCACGTGAAACGATTACTGCTGATATTTGCGCTCATCTTCTCTTTGGTTGCGCCGCTCGCCGCGCGACCGTTTCCGCTGCAAACAAATCCGCTCCGACAGTCGCAAGGGGCTGCGGCAACGAAGAGCGTCGCGGCCAAGCCCGCCGTCGCGGACATTCAAAGCAAAGTTCTGGCAAACGGACTAGAAGTCATCGTGCTCGAAGATCACTCGGTGCCGGTCGTCACGATCGAGCTCGCCGTCCGCAACGGCTCGTTCACCGAACCGCCCGAGCTGAACGGCCTGTCGCACCTTTACGAGCACATGTTCTTCAAAGCGAATCGCGCGATCGCAAATCAAGAGGATTACTTGCAGAAGATCGGGCAGCTCGGCATCGCGTACAACGGCGAGACGCGTGAAGAAGTCGTCGAGTATTACTTCACGACGACCAGTCCAAATGTGCGCGCGGCCATGAACTTTATGCGCGATGCGACGCGTTACCCGTTGTTTGATGAGAAAGAATTCGAGCGCGAGCGGCGAGTCGTCATTGGCGAAATCGATCGCAACGAATCTGAGCCGGGATACTACTTGAACAAGGAGATGAACGATCGTCTCTATTACAAGTTCCCGAGCCGGAAGCAGCCGCTCGGAAATCGGCAGACGGTTTCGACCGCGACGACTGAGATGATGCGCCTGATTCAGGGCCGCTACTACGTCCCGAATAATTCCGCGCTGGTGGTCACGGGCGATGTGCAAACTGCGGACATCTACAAATTGGCGCAGGACTTTTTCGGCGACTGGCCCCGGCGCGAAAAAGATCCGTTCGTCGAGTTTCCCCTGGTCGAACATCCGCCGCTGCAAAACAGTTCAGGCGCCGTCATCAAACAGCCAGTGACGAACGTTTTGATCGAGATCGGGTGGCATGGCCCATCGATTGGCAAAGACGATGCGGCCACGTACGCCGCCGACACTTTCTCGTTCATCATGCAGCAGCCGGACTCGCGGTTTCAGCGCAACCTGGTTGACACGGGATTGGTGAATGGGGTCGGGATTGGCTACTACACGCAACGAAACGTTGGTCCGATCAACGTCATCTTTCAGACTAGCCCGGACAAAGCGAAGGCCGCGCTGAAAGCCGTCTATAACGAAATCGCGCACTTCAACGACACAGACTATTACACCGACGAACAGCTCGAGAGCGCGAAGGCTTTGCTCGAAGCAGACGATCTTTATTCACGCGAAAAGTTTGACGAGTATGCCAAGACGCTCGGGTTCTGGTGGTCATCCACGGGCATCGATTATTTCCGTGGTTACCTCGGCAATCTGCGCCGCACTTCGCGCGCCGACATCAGCCGCTACATCACGACTTATATTCAAGGCAAGCCGCACGTTGGTCTCGCATTGATTTCCGAGCAAGCACAGCAACAGGCGAAGCTGACGCCGGAGGATCTGATCGGGCAATAAGATTTATTTGCCATTTGTCATTTGAGATTTTTCATTTGTCACTTGGCGAACATGACTGCAAAGATGAAGGGCACTCATCAATCGACTCAGGTTTTGAAAATGGGAAATGAAAAATCGCAAATGACGAATGTCAAATCGTTTCTGATCACGGCGGTGTGGGCGATATTGGTTCTGATTGCGCCCTCAACTATTGCGCAAACTCAAACGCCGACGCCGGCTCCGACGCCGGATTTTCAAGGCGTAATTGCTCGACAGGCTTCGCTCGTCAGTGAGTTCGACGTGAACGGGCTGAAAGTGATCGTCAAGAAACGCGAAGGCAGTCAGACCGTGGCAGCCGGACTGTTCATCCGCGGTGGTGTTGGGAACATCACAGCAACGAACGCCGGAGTCGAGGCTTTCATGTTGAATGTCGCAAGCGAAGCCACCGCGAGCTATCCCCGCGACCGCATGCGCAAAGAACTGGCGAGAATGGGAACCGTAATTGGCGAAAGCGTCAACTACGATTATTCGGCGCTCACCATGGCCGCGACGCGCACGAATTTTGATCGATCGTGGGACGTCTTCACCGATGTGGCGTTGCATCCGGCCTTCACCAAGGAAGACGTCGATTTGGTGAAGTCGCGTCTGGTCGCCAGCCTCAGTGATGACGAAGATGAACCCGACACGTTCCTGCAACGATTGCAAGAGAAAGTTGCCTACGTTGGTCATCCTTACCTTAATCGCCCGGAGGGCACCGCAGCGACCATTGGCAAACTCACTGCTGACGATCTCCGTGCTTACCATCAGCAAATCATGCAGACTTCGCATCTGTTGCTGGTGATTGTCGGCGATCTCGACGCGGCGCAACTGAAGCCGCGCATCGCTGCAACATTCGGCAAATTGCCGCGCGGCGAGTACAAGCCGCAGGCCGCGCCGCAACTTGCTTTCACCGCGTCAACGCTCGACGTCACTACGCGAGAGTTGCCCACCAACTACATTCAGGGCTTCTACACCGCGCCGCCGATCACCTCGCCGGATATTTTTCCGATGTATGTCGCATCTTCGCTGTTGCGCGATCGCGTTTTTGAAGAAGTGCTGGTGAAGCGAAATCTCTCGTATGCTCCCGATGCTTTTCTGCGGACGCAGGCCGCAAACATTGGCGGCATCTATGTGACGGCAGTCGATGCCAACCAAGCCGTGCGGGTCATGCTTAACGAAATCACTCGGCTGCAACGAGACCCCGTGAGCAAAGACGACATCACCGGAATCATCGCTCAATTCCTCACGACCTATTACATCGGCCAGGAAACCAACGCCGCGCAGGCTGGGAGCCTGGCACAGTACGAATTGATCGGCGGCGGATGGCGAAACTCACTTCAGTTTCTTGAGAAGCTGCGCGCCGTGACACCCGCCGACGTGCAGCGTGTCTCGCAGAAGTACATGAAGAATATTCGGTTCGTCGTGCTGGGAAATCCGTCGGCGATCGATAAGACCGTGTTTGTGGGACAAACTGCGAGTGAGAGTCACTGAACCTTTCGGTTCAGCACTGCCGACGCGGAAATATCGCGCGCATCCTTGTAGGAATACAAAAACAGAATTTGTTTCCGGCTGATTCGCTGAATCAGAACCCGGCCCCGATCGGCGCACTTGTCCTGTCCATGATCCAGGACTTCTCTGAATCGAGCGCGGGATTGATTGATTGAAATCAGCCGCCAACGGCCGCCGCAATTCAGCGTTGGGTAGTCAACCGAGTAGCGCTTCCCACGGGCGGTGAAAAGCATCGACCAGGTGCTCTTGTCATCGATTTGATAACCGGTGCCTTCCCACTTTCCCTTGATCCAACCCGTCGATTTCTGTTGCGCCGCGGCGGCCCCGCTGATGGTGAGAAGTATCAGCGCAAGTCCACAGCATCTGAGAAGGTTTTGTCGGGACATACGTTCGTGCTGGCTACTGCTTACTGCCTTCTGCCTACTGCCTTTTAGAATCTAACGTGTTCTTCGGGCGCGCCCTTCTTGCAATCGCCGCACTCCTCGGCAGAGTTGTAGAACTTCTCATCAAATTCAACCAGCGACTTGATCGACACGCCATCCACACTGTCCGGCGCCGATGTGAATCGCACGATCACGCCACAGCCGATGATCGGGGCGCCAAGTTCCCGCACCAATTTGACCGTCTCTTCGATCGCATTGCCGCTGCGGATGATGTCGTCAACGATGATGCAGGGATGGATCTCGCCCTGATTGACGTATTGGCGAAACATGCGCTGGCCGTTCTCCTGCTCGGCCCAGTAAATCTGTTCCGAATTCAATGCGTCCCGCACACCGAAGGCGACTGGAATGCCGCCCGAACTGGGACTGATAATCGAGACTTTTGGTAACTGGCTGGCGATGTCGCGCTCGACGCGAAACTTGCGACTGAGCGCCACGGCCAGAACTCGCGCCGTGTCGTAATAACGAAACGCGAGCGGCATCTGAAAGTAATGCGCTGTATGTTTGCCGTTGGGATAAATGAAGTGTCCTTCGCGAAATGCGCCGGTGCGCCGAAGGATTTTCATGATTTCATCAGATGACGGGATCAGTTGCACGCCTGTTGTTACCATGGAGTCTCCTCAAAAAAAGTAAATGGTGAATCGTAAATCGTAAATAGTCGCCAATCTCTTCAGTTCTATTTACGATTTACCATTCACGATTCACGCGATTTTCGCGGCGTAGCATAGCATCATTGCTTCGACTTTTCACTCAGCGATAATGCGCGTTGAATTAGCCGCCGCTGGTCTTTTGAAAGCTCTTCCGGTAACTCGTCGAGAGCGAACCATTCCGCTCGCTTGATTTCGAAACTCGATGGTTTCGGATCGCCCACGACGCGCGCGCGAAAATAGATTTCGACTTGCCGCGGTCGCGGCAAAGTACGAGCAAAGAGAAACTCAACTGACTCGATCTCAATGCTGATCTCTTCGCGCAGTTCGCGACGCAGACCTTCTTCCGGCTGTTCACTTCTTGAAAGAAAGCCGCCGGGAATTCCCCATCCACTATCAGGACGAAAAACATGCTCGAGCAACAGGATGCGGCTTTGCTCGTCGAAAAGCATCGCGCCGGTAGTAACGGTGAAGCGATTCTGGCCCAGGCGCACCATGCGGCGGCGAATCACGCCGGGCGTGAACTTCCAAATCGCACCAAGAATGTTGGTGAGCATTCGCGTCAGAGCATAGCACGCAGCATGCGCGCCGCCTCAGGCCCTGCGAAGTTTCGTGGTTCGGATCACAAAGCTAGGTTGAAGTCTGCACGCTTCGTGGTTAAGATGCGCTCGTCAAACGATCGATTTCGCACTCAAACATGTCCACGAACACTTCAGAACTGAACACCACGCCGCAATCAGTCAGCGTCGGGACTCCGGCCGTGCCGAAGCGCATCACTAACGCGCAGACTGTCTGCAATGAACGCAACGAAAAGAACAAGCTCTGCAATGGCCACTTGAAACAATTGAAGACGGCGGGCGAAGCTTCTGAGGTGCATCTGCGCGGCGATGATGTGCTTTACAAGTGCAACATATGCGGAACCATTTACATGGGACCGCCGCTGGGTCATGTGCGCGATCCGGAAAAGCAAAAGCGGTTCGTCGAAGCTGAGTTGTCCGCGCTTTTGCAAGCGGCCGGCGGCACGCTGCCGGTAATCAAGAAAAATGAAAAAGGCGTGTACGTGATCGTCGAACCTGAGGGCGCCGGGCACGGACATGCCGCGCCCGCGCCGGCAGCTAAACCCGCGGCGCCTAAACCAGCCGCGCCATCGGTAGTCGCTGCCGCGCCGACAGCACCCGCAGCACAAGCGACTGCGGTTGCCGAGAAAGCGATGACGCCTCCCGCCCCGACAGCCGCCGCCGAACCTAATCGATCATTGAACAAGCGATCGACCTACGCGGGTGTCGTGGACACTGGACCAGTTCCCGGCGAAACCAAGGAACAAAAGATTGAGCGGCTGAAGAAGGTGGTCGCTGGAGCAAAACAACGCGCGGAAGAGGGCGGCGGCGAGCCGCATGCAGCGGTTGAAGTCGTAGATTCATCACCGAGCGCCGATGCGCATCGGCCCGCGGCGGAAGCGCAAGCCGAAACCGGCGCCGCGTCGGCCGCTCCTTTGAGCGCGCCGGCCGCGAGTGCTTCGCCGATTGCGGGCGCGGAAACAGCCGCGGAACTCGCGCCTGATGCAGTCGCGCCCGCGACCACGCCCACGCCAACAACTTCGGCGGGCGCAGGCCCTGATCGGACTCTCATGAAGCGATCGACTTATTGTGGGGTACAGGATACTGGACCAGTTGCGGGTGAGACGCACGAACAGAAGATTGAGAGACTGACAAAGCTGGCCGCGGCAGCGAAGCAGCGCGCCGAAGAAGGATGAGCTAGCCTTCGCTGACCACCAATCCTTCACGCGAAACTTTCCAACTCAAAACTTCTGCGCCTTCTTCTTCTAACAAGGCCCGCTCGACATCCGCTTTGCGACCTTCGGCGCACAGAAATGCGATGCAGCCACCGCCGCCGGCGCCGCAAACCTTGGCGGCTTCCGCGCCGTTTGCCAGGGTCTTTCCTACCAGCGCGTTCATGTGAGGCGTAGTGATGTTGGGCGCAAGCCTCTGCCGATTCGGATAAGCGAAGCGCATGATTTCGCCGACGGCTTTCCAATCAGCGGCAATCAAAGCTTCGCGCATCTGTTCAGCCGCGTCGCGAATCACTTCGAAGATTTGAAACAGGGATCGATCGCCGTCGATGTGCCGCTTGAAGACTTCCCAGTTGTTGATTCCGGAAAGACGTGGCTCGCCCGTGTAACAAATCACAAAGCGCTCTTCGATCTCGTCTTCATTGACGGCGAGATGCTCACGCTCGACGCCGTCGGGCCGCAGATGAATCGCGGAAACTGATCCGTAGAAAGCTGGGTAGTAATCCTGAAGTCCGGCGGGGACTTTGATGACGGTCGTTTCAATGTTCGACGCGATGCTAATGAATTCGGTTTTCGGATAACGATCGCCAACCAATCGATTCAGCGCGCCAATCAAGGCAATTGCCAGTGCGGACGAGCCTGAGATTCCGGCGCCCGCGGGAGCTTCGCTATGCGCGGTCAGATGAAATCCCGTTTCCGGCCTAAAGAAATGGACCATCTTCGAAACCAGTTCCAGTTCTTCGTCGCGCGCGAGATCGGCGATGCAATCGAGCGCGCTCTCCAGACGAATGCCGCGATCGCGCGACTCGAGGATGATGCGGTCGTCGTCACGAGTTTCTATCCGCGCGCTCGCGCGCAAAGACAGCGCGAAGTTCACCGTCGAAGCGCGGGGATGAAATAAGTAAAGCGGCCAGATGTCGATCGTGCCTCCCGCAAGATCGACGCGCGTTGGAGCGGAGGATTCAATGACCATAATTTTGAAGAGGCTAGAGATTAGAGGCTAGAGGTTAGTTGTTTTGCTTGCATTGCTAATGCTTGGATATCAACCGAAACGCTTGATTGGAGCGCGAGTCACGTCTCACATTTGCAGCCACTACCGAACTACTCTTTAACCTCTAGTCTCTAGTCTCTAGTCTCTGCGATGCGGTTTCTTCAGATGAATTTTTTCAGAAATCTCTTCCTTGAATTCCTTCAAGCCTTCGATGGCTTTGTGTTCGATCTCCTGCAAGCGCTCGGGCTTAACCTCTTCAACCCGCTTCGACACCCAGCGGCGCTTGATTAGATAAAAGACAACGATGCCGCCGATCAAAACTCCCAGGAGAATTTTTCCGACATGACGAAAGTCGCCAATCAAACCCATCACGGCGCTCGAGAAAAAATAGCCGATGCCGCTCAGGATGAAAACCCAAAGAAAGCAACTGCCCAGCGAGAGCGGCACGAAGCGCAGGTAGCGCATGCGCGCAACGCCATAAAAAGTGCACGAGGCCCAGCGTAATCCGTACACGTACTTGGAAATGAAAATCGAAAGCGTGCCGAAGCGATTGCTCAATCGTTCGATGCGCGGACTTGCGCTGCGATAAAACCGAAAGTTGCGAACCGTGCCGCTGAATGCGCGGCCCGCCGCGTAAGCCAAATTATCGCTCGCGAACCCACCAAGCGTTCCCCACAACAAAACTTTCGCGAAGCCATATCCTTTCAACCAGCCGTCATCGAAAAAACCTGTGTGCGCCAAGACGCCGGCCAGCAGCAATGTCAGGTCGCCCTCGAACATCACCAGCGCAAACACGCCGTACAATCCGTACAGTTCGATCAGATGAGAAAGAAAGTGAAGGCTGGACATGTCAGTGGGCGGCGGGCAGTAGGCAGAAGGCAGAAGGCAGCGGACTCTCAAGCATAGTCCCTGCTTATTGCCTACTGCTTACTGCTCACTGACTTCCCTCCTCTCCCGGTGGAGGTTTGACGACCAGGACAGGACACTTCGCATGGCGCACCACGGCTTCAGCAGTTGAACCAAAGATCATGCGACCCAAGCCGGTGCGGCCGTGTGACGAAATCACGATGAGATCGACTTCGTGTTCTTCTGCGACACGCACAATCTCAGCGGCGGCATCGCCATGCACGATCACTTCTTCGATGTTGATGCCGTGCAGGTCTTCGCAATCGACGAGCTGCGGCAGTTCGCGCTCGGCCGAATCTTCCAACTGTTCGCTCATGTCGGCAATCGGCATGGGCTCCGCCAAACCGGTGTAACCAACCGCGGGTACAATTGGTTCGACCACGTTGATGCAGATGATGGTAGCTTTGGCGGCGCGTGCGATCGCCGCGGCGTAAGGCAGAGCGAAATTCGCGCAGCCGCTGAAATCGGTCGGCAGCAAAATCTTGCGAAGCTGCAAAGCCGGCCGCCCGCTTTGGTCAGTCGTAATTGCCATGCGAAATTCGACCGCATTCTACACGCAGAATGCGAAGTTTGACAGCCCGTTTACGCTTGCATAAGATGACCACGAAATTCCTGCCCAAATAGAAACCTGTGCGAAAGGCTCGCGCATGCCCGAAAATTCTGTGAACAATTTTGCCGGAATCGAAGTCGCGCTCTCAGCGATGCACGGCGCTTTGATTTCCGAAAATGGTGAAGTGCTCTCGCGCCGTGAATCGCTTTACGAACCGGAAAACCTGATCGGCGCGATCGTCGAGTTGACCAAATCGCTGCGTGAAGCCGGCGAAATAAAATCCGTCGGCCTCGCGATTCCGGGATTGGTGAACCGCGAAACCGATCGCGTGCTGATTTCGACCGGGCTGCCCTTCACCGCGCAGGAACACATTCATTCTGAGTTGATGCAGGCGACGGGCCTGCGCTTCGAACTCGAAAACGATGCCAACTCGGCCGCGTACGGCGAGTACAAGGCCGGCGCGGGCCGTGACGCGCGCGACATCTTCTACATCGGCATCGGCGATTCCATCGGCGGCGCGTTGATTCTCGATGGAAAGTTGTGGACGGGAGCGTCGGGCTGCGCCGGCGAAGTCGGTCACATCACCATCGACACGGAAGGATCTGAGTGCGTGTGCGGCAACACCGGATGTTTGGAAACAACCGCGTCGGGTCCGAACATCGTGCGGCGCGCGCGCGAGCGCTTGAATCGCGATTCGACTTCTTCGCTCTCGAGCCTGGCCATGCAGGAGAATTTCACGGCTACGGATTTGGCCCTGGCCGCCACGAATGGCGATGACTTTTCGATCATGATGCTGGAACGCACGGGTCGCTCGATCGGCATCGCCGTCGCCAGCATCATCAATCTTCTGAGTATCGAAAAGATTATTGTCGGCGGCCCGATCATGGAAGCTGGCGAATTGATCCTCAAACCGATTATCGAAGAAGCCGGCAAACGTTCATTTCAGCAATGCTTTGAGGCCACGCGGATTGTCGCTGCGGAACTGGGAGTTGACGGAGTGGCGATTGGCGCCGCGCTGTTGGCCAAGGATGCGGGGAAGTAGCACAGACTTCAGTCTGTGATTAATGAGCAGCCGCCATGACCACAGACTGAAGTCTTACGCTACTTAATCTAACGTCGTCTCTCTGATCTTCTTTTCCTGCTCAGCGCGAAAGTCGCGCAGCTTCTCTTTCAATTCAGGACGACTGTTTGCGAGGATCGAGATCGCAAACAGCGCCGCGTTGGTAGCGCCGGCTTTCCCGATGGCAAAAGTCCCGACCGGAATTCCACCCGGCATCTGCACCGTCGAAAGCAACGAATCTAATCCGTTCAGCACGCTCGTCATCGGCACGCCCAGCACTGGCAGCGTGGTGTGCGCCGCCATGACTCCTGCGAGATGCGCAGCGCCGCCAGCCGCGGCGATGATCACTTCGACGCCGCGCGCATCGGCGTTGCTCGCAAACTCAGCGGCAAGCGCGGGCGAGCGATGCGCGGACATCACATGCGATTCATGCGGCACGCCGAATTTCTCCAGTGTTTCCGATGCCGCGCGCATCGTGTCCCAGTCCGACTTGCTGCCCATCACGACAGCGACGAGTTTTTGTTCTCCGTCTCTCCCCATCTCCGCGTCTCCGTGTCCGTCTTCTTATTCTCCCTGATCCAGCGAATACCCACGCTCGCCGTCGAAGTTGCAAAGGTTCTCGATCTTAATGAAGTCAAAACCCGCGCCTGCAACTCTGCCGAGGACGTCAATAATGTCTTTGTGAGTGATGGGAGCGCCTTTGTTCTTTGACATAAAGCGACATCGCCATTGATCGGAGCAGAAGGTTTCAGCGGCACCGCCTGGCCAAACCTTGACGCCGCGATTACTGATCATCGAAAGCTGCAAACCGTCGGGCGTAACTTTGCTAAGCGCCTCGCCCAAATCCTGTGGCGAACCTTTCAGCCAATCAACAAACACATCGACGCCGACGAGGTCTTTCTTCGTACTTGATCGTTCTTTGACGATCGTTTCGCTGGCCACCTCGGGCGTCTCGTCCGGCTTGTAACTAACAGATTTCAATGTATTGGGGCGTTTGCCCATTCGTTCGGCCACCGCCTGCGCGAATTCCTTCGTGCCGACTTTCTGCTTGCTGACGCTCTCGTCAAAAATGTCGTAGGTATGCACGCCATCTTCGATGGTGCGCAGCCAGGCGTTGTGCACGCGTTCCGCCACCTGAGTTTGCCCGATGTGCACCAGCATCATGATCGCCCCCAGCAACAGACCGGAGGGATTCGCCAGGTTCTGACCCGCGCGGCGCGGCGCCGATCCGTGAATTGCTTCGAACATCGCCACGTTCTCGCCGATGTTGGCGGAGCCGGCCAGGCCGACCGATCCGGCAATCTGGGCGGCGACGTCGGACAAGATATCGCCGTACAGATTGGGCATGACGATCACGTCGAAAGTCTCCGGCGTATCGGCCATCTTGGCGGCGCCAATGTCCACGATCCAATGTTCATTTTCGATGTCCGCGTATTCGGCGGCGATCTCGTTGAAGACTTTATGAAACAAACCGTCGGTCAGTTTCATGATGTTGTCTTTGGTGAAGCACGTAACTTTCTTGCGGTTGTGCGTCCGCGCATATTCGAACGCGTAGCGAATAATCTTCTCCGAGCCTGGGCGCGAAATTATCTTCAAGCATTCCATCACCTGATCGCTCTGGCGATATTCGATGCCGGCATAAAGATCTTCTTCGTTCTCGCGGACGATCACCACATCCATGCCCGGATGCTTCGTTTCGATGAACGGATGATAGGCAACGCACGGCCGCACGTTCGCGTACAGGCCGAGTGTCTTGCGCACCGTCACGTTCAGGCTCTTGTAGCCGCCACCCTGCGGCGTCGTGATCGGAGCCTTCAGAAAAACTTTGGTGCTGCGCAGCGAATCCCACGCGCTTGGATCAATTCCCGAAGTGTTGCCGGCCAGATAAACTTTTTCACCAATTTCGATTTTTTCAATCGCCAGTTTTGCGCCGCCTTCTTTCAGTATGTGCAGCGTCGCTTCCATGATTTCAGGACCAATGCCGTCGCCGTACGCGACGGTGATAGGAACGGTTGGCATTTGATTATTGCCTTTCTTTTTCAAGTCAGTACCACCTCCGGTAACGGGTGAATTTCGATTCGCCGCCACTCGTTACCGCAAGTGGTACTGACTCGTGTGGTTTGAGAAGTTCACGAATATAAGTCAAAAGACGAAGGTGCGCAAAGCGCTCCAACCTAACACGGACTCGCGCCGGCGTTTGTAACCTGGATCACACGCTGAAGTCTGTCGCGGTTGAGTGATAGACTGGATGCTTCCCGTGAACGATCAAGCTTTCCAGATTCTCGAATTCGATGGACTGCGCACACTGGTGCGGCGATCCGCGCAGACCGAGCCGGGCCGCGGGCGCGTTGATTCGCTCGCGCCCATTAACGAATACGAAGAATTGAGCCGCGAATTGCGCGCGGCCGGTGAGATGATCGAGTTGCGCTCGCGCGGCGCGCGCCTGTCGTTCGAAGGTATCAGCGATGTAAGTGAATCAATCGCGCGCTTGAAAATTGCGGGAACTGCGCTCGAGCCGTTGGCAATGCTTGATTTGGCTCGTCTGTGTGAACGCGCGGTCGAGGCTCGCGCTGCAATTTTGACAGAACGCGAATCAAGTCCGACGCTCGTCGAAATCGTAGCCCCGCTGCCTGCCGATCTGAAGAAACTCTCGGCGACACTAACGAAAAAGATTCTGCCCAGCGGCGAACTCGATGACCGAGCCAGTCCGCAACTCGCGTCGATTCGACGCGATCTGGCGAATGCTCGGGCGCGCATCACGCGCTCGCTGGAAGGTTTGATGCGTCGGCAAAGTGAAGCGATCCAGGAAGAACTCGTGACCATCCGCAACGATCGCTTCGTGATCCCGGTTCGGGCGGATCATCAATCACGCATCAAAGGCGTGGCCCACGGCTCGTCTTCCTCAGGCCAGACTGTTTTCATCGAACCACTCGAAACAATCGAAGCGAACAACGAATTACAGAACCTGCGCGAGGCCGAGCAACGCGAGATCGCGGAGATCTTGTTTGGCTTATCAGAAGAGCTGCGTAAGCAACTGCCGGCGCTTGAATTGGCGGCGGACGCGATTACCGAACTTGACTTCATCAACGCGAAAGCCGCGTTTGGCGGGAGGTTTGGTTGCGTGGTGCCGAAAGTATCGGTACCGCGAGCGATAGCGAGCGGATCAAAGAAGTCTCAAGGAGAGGCCCATGATCCGCTCGCTATCGCTCGCGGCACTGACACACTCGAATTCATTGATGCGCGCCATCCTTTGCTTGAGGAATCGTTACGCGCTGCTGGTGCTTCCGTCGTTCCCGTCTCACTCAAGCTTGATCGAGATCATTCCGTGATGGTCATCTCCGGCGCCAACGCCGGCGGCAAAACTGTCGTGCTGAAAACTGCTGGATTGCTTTCGCTGATGGCGTTGTCAGGTTTGCCGGTGCCGGCCAAAGAAGCGCGCGTGCCTTTCTATCAAACCGTGCTCGCCGACATTGGTGATCAGCAATCGATCGCCGCGAACCTTTCCACCTTCACTTCGCACATGTCGAACATCGCCAGAATGATCGATTTGTGCGATGGGAACGCGGGCGTCTGGTCCGCATCTTGTCATTCATTAGTCCTCCTCGACGAAGTTGGCACGGGCACTGACCCAGAGGAAGGTTCGGCACTCGGCGTTGCCATTGTCGATCATTTCAAGCAGAGCGGTGCGCATGTGATGGCGACGACGCACTACTCGGGATTGAAAATGTACGCGGCCAACGAACCCGACGTGCTCAACGCCAGCGTGGAATTCGACGAAACAACTCTGCGCCCGACCTACCGGTTAATGACGGGCTTGGCCGGCTCATCTTCGGGCTTGGAAATAGCGCGTCGTTTTGGCATTCCCGACCAGATCATCGGCGACGCTGCCTCGTATCTTCAGCAATCGTCCCGCGACGCGATTGATTATCTGCGGCGCATCAAGCGCGAAGCTGAAGAAGCTGAGACTTTGCGCACAGCACTTGAGGAAGAGCGCGCTGCGGTGGCGGAGAGGTTTACGTCTCTTGATAGCGAGTTTCAGAAACGCGAGGCCGAACGCCAAGCCGAATTCAAGCACGATTTGGCTCGTTCGGTTTCCGAATTCGAGAAGATCAGTCGCGATTTGTTATCGAAGATTGAAGATCGCGTCGCGCGCGTGAAAGTCGAGCGCGAAGCGGAAAAACGCGCCGCGGAATTGAAGCGCGAGGCGCAACAAGCCGCCCAAACATTTTCGCAGCGAGCGCGAGCTGAGGGCATCGCGCAAGCTAAACCTCAAGGTCTGGAAGGGGACATGCCCCCGCTGCTTCGCGGTGTGCGCGTTGTGCGAGACGGAAAGGTTGTGAGCGACGCTGCTGAACGTAAGGTCGCGACTATCGAAGCCGAGCGCGCTGCCCCGCGCTTTGCGGGCAAGGATGCCCGCGCTCCGGAAGGCGAGCTAAGAGTGGGCGCCCGCGTGCGGCTGATTTCATTTGGATCAATCGGCGTCATCGATCAATTAAGAGGCGATGAAGCCAATGTTCGCGTGGGCTCGCTGCACCTGCGTGAGAAGCTGTCGAATCTTGAGTTGATTGACGAAACCAGCAGCGATCGGCATGAGGCCAGCACCTCACGCGTTGGGAGGAGGGTCAAAGCGTCACTTGAAGATCTGCGTCGCCAATCCGCCACCACCGAAGTCCATCTTCATTCAAGAGAGGCAGATTCCAAATTCAAGAGCACAAGCGAACTGAATCTCATCGGCAAGAAAACTGACGAAGCGGTCGACCTCGTGGATAAGTTTTTGGACGAGGCTTTCTTGAATGGCGTGAATGAACTGCGCATAATCCACGGCCACGGAACCGGGGCGTTGCGCAAAGCAATTACTAAATTTCTGAGTGATCATCCGCACGTCGCGCGATTTTCTGCGGCGCCTCAGGAGCAAGGCGGCAGCGGCGCGACCATCGTAGAATTGAAATCCTAAAGTGCGTTTCCCGCAAACCTTCATCGAAGATCTCAAACGACAAGCGGACATCGTCCGCATCGTGCAGGACTATGTCCCGCTGAAGAAGGCGGGAGCGAACTGGCGTGCCCCCTGTCCGTTCCACAAAGAGACGAAACCATCATTCAACGTCAATCCGTCGAAGGAGATGTTCTTCTGCTTCGGCTGTCACAAAGGCGGCACCGTCTTTAACTTCGTCATGGAGATGGAGCGCGTCAGCTTCCCGGACGCAATCAAGATGGTCGCCGAAAAATCAGGTGTGCCGCTGCCCAAGATGATCGACGACGATCGTTTCGAAACGCGCAGACGCGACAGCGATCTCGTGATTGAACTGAATCAATGGGCGCTTCAGTGGTGGCAGGATCAACTGCAAAGCCGAGCCGCCACGTCGGTGCGCAAATATTTGAAGGATCGCGGCATCACTGAGGAGACGACCAAGGTATTTCACCTGGGTTTTGCGCCTGATAGCTGGGAAGCCCTTTCAACTCACCTTCGTCAAAAAGGCGCGACGCAGGAACAGCTTGAGAAGAGCGGCCTGGTCGTCAAGAAAGATGAAGGCGGCTCGTACGATCGATTCCGCGGGCGGCTGATCTTCCCCGTGTTCGATGCTCAGGGAAAGCCGATCGCCTTTGGCGGGCGCACGCTCGATCCGGATGGCGAACCGAAGTATCTAAACTCGCCGGAAACCCCGGCCTATACGAAAGGTCGTCATCTTTACGGTCTGCACTTGTCCAAAGATGAAATCAGGCGGCAGGAGTTCGCGATTTTGGTCGAAGGTTATCTTGATCTGATCGTTCCTTATCAAAATGGGGTCAAGAATATCGTCGCCAGTCTCGGCACGGCGCTGACGCCGGAGCAAGTGAAACTAATGGGCCGGTTTGCGCGTAAGGTTTTGGTCAACTATGATGGTGATCGAGCGGGCGTGCAGGCGGCGAAGCGGGCAATCGAAACGATTCTGGCAGAAGACATCGAAGTTAAGGTTCTGGTCCTCCCGGACAACGCAGATCCGGACGATTTCATCAGAAAACACGGCGTTTCCGAATATAACCGGCGCCGGAGCGAGGCACAGCCCCATATACAATTTGTGATCGATCAAGCGGTACGGGATCGTCATCTTAACAGCCCAGCGGACAAGGCTGCGGCGGTCGAGGAGACGCTCCCGTTTGTTCGCGCTGTCCGGAATCGGATTCAGAAGCGCGAATATTTTGACATTGCGATGGACGCGTTGCGAGTTCAGCGCGAACAGAGACGCGAACTTTGGCAGCAGGTGCGCGGCGGCGCAAGCACCGACACCGCGGCTGTTCAAAAAGTGTTCGCGCGAGAGATTCGGCCAACAGTGGCGGAAGAGAAACTGCTCGGATTGTTAGTGGCGAATGATGAGCTGCGAAACATCATTCTGCCGAAACTTGAACCGAGCGATTACGAAGGATTAGCAACAGCCGCGATTTTTCGCGCGCTGAAGAAACTGGGCGAAGACGACGAGGCAATCACTTACGAAGCGTTAAGTGAGGCGACAGCGGACAACCGAACGGCGACGGAACTTCTTCCGCGCATATTGATTACTGAACCGGCTGAGTCTTTCGACGAATCGTTGGCTGATGCGCATAGCTGCCTTGATGCGCTGCGCTTGATGAAACTGGATCGCGACATCGATGAACTCGGCACGCAGATCGCCGAGGCCGATCGCGCGGGCGACGAAAAGCTACGCGACCAGTTGGTGATGAAGAAACTTGAATTATCGAAACAGCGCAGTAACTTTCTGCCGAATGGAAATGCGGCAAGCTGAACGCGCTGAAGAGAGTAACAGGAAGAATAAATGGCTATTGAAGAAAAAGATGATGTGATGGATCGGCTGCTCCAGTTGGGCGGCGACAAGAAATTTCTGTCTTACGACGATCTGAATCGTGAACTGCCTGAGAACGTAGTGTCTCCCGACGACATTGAAGACGTGCTCCAGAAACTGGACGCGTCAAACATTCATGTCGCGGATTCCGATGAACGTCTGATCGAACAGGCAGCGGCAATCGCGACCGACGATGAAGACGGTGACGAAGAACTCGAACTGGATTTATCAGCGGGCGCGCTGGAAAAGACCAACGATCCGGTTCGCCTGTATCTCCGGGAAATGGGCGTCGTGCCGTTGTTGACTCGCGAGGGCGAAGTCGCCATCGCGAAGCGCATTGAGCGCGGCCAGATTAAAACTCAAAAGGCAATCTCGCGATCGCCGATCGCGGTTGCCGAACTCATCAAGATGGGTGAAGAGCTTAAGGAAATGAAGCTCAACATCCGCGAAGTCGTTACTTTCTCCGAGCAGGCCGAGCTGGCGGGCGAAGAAGACAAGGCCGACGAATATCGCCAGTGGACGGTTGAAGGCATCGAGAACATTGCCAAAATTTTCAAGAACACGCTGAAAGAATCAGCCAAGCTGCGCGCGGAAACGAAAGCCCAGCGCGGTAAGAAGACGAAGAAGCTTCTGCGCATGCGTGGCCGAGTGGCGCGTCTGCGCATCGAAATCTCTGACGAGATTGGTCGGCTTAATATGACTGAGCGTTCGCGGCAGCGGCTTATCAATGCGATTCGCAACGTGCAGAAAGAAGTTCGTTCTGCTGAACGTGAGCTTTCCACGTACAGCGATCGGCTGACGAAGAAGCGGCTCAAAGCCGACGACATCAAGCTCTACAAGAAACACGTCTCGACCGCGAAGAAGCGTCTGGCGATGGTCGAAGAAGAGCATCACATTTCGCCGGTCGAAGTGAAGCGATGTCTTCAAGCAATCGTCACGGGCGAACATCAGACCGGCCAGGCGAAGCGCGAATTGGTTGAAGCGAACCTCCGTCTGGTCGTTTCCATCGCGAAGAAATATACGAACCGCGGTCTGCAGTTCCTCGATCTGATTCAGGAAGGCAATATCGGTTTGATGAAAGCCGTGGATAAGTTCGAATGGCGACGGGGTTACAAGTTTTCGACTTACGCCACTTGGTGGATTCGCCAGGCGATCACTCGCGCCATCGCCGATCAGGCGCGCACCATCCGTATTCCGGTGCACATGATCGAAACGATCAACAAACTGATTCGCACTTCGCGTGCGCTGGTGCAGGAACTCGGTCGCGAACCTACGAGCGAAGAGATCGCCAAGAAGATGGACATTCCGGTCTCGAAGGTGCGCAAGGTCTTGAAGATCGCCCAGGAGCCAATCTCTCTGGAAACGCCAATCGGCGAAGAAGAGGATTCGCATCTCGGCGACTTCATCGAAGACAAGTCTATTCTGAATCCGTCGGACGCCGTGGTCGCTTCGAATCTGCGCGAGATCACCGACGAAGTGCTGGCGACCTTAACGCCGCGCGAAGAGAAAGTGATCAAGATGCGGTTTGGTTTGGGCACAACCGGATCGGAGCACACCCTCGAAGAAGTTGGACAACATTTCGCTGTCACCCGCGAACGTATTCGCCAAATCGAAGCCAAGGCGCTAAGAAAGTTGCGGCATCCCTCGCGATCGAGAAAGCTGAAGGCTTTTCTCGAGACTGTGCAGCACGGGTAAGAAAGCAGAGGTCAAAGGCTAGAGATTAGAGGTTAGTTCTCAATTCGGAACAGCCTCTTGGTCTCCAGCTTTCGCCCTCTGAGAAAGACGCGGAAAGATGACTTATTCGTAGGGATGGAGGAGTTTTTCCAGCCTCTAGCCTCTGACCTCTAGCCTCTATGCATCGCATCACCGAAAGCTACAAACGCAAACTCGCCTCGGAAGACGGCTGGGTGCTGAAGCGCGGCAGGCAACTGCGCATCGCGCTCTGCTACCCGAATGTTTATTCGATCGGGATGGCGAATCTGGGCTTTCAGGCGATGTATGAACTCTTCAACAACATCCCGGAAGTTTCGTGCGAGCGAGTTTTTTTGCCAGACAGTGGCCGCAGTGTGAAAGTGGGCGAAGGTTCGGTTAGTACCCGGACGCTCTCCAATAAGCGCGAACATTCACACAACAGCTCAGGTTACGACGTTCACGCGCCGCGCAAATCAGATATCGCCATTGATGAACTCCGTGAATACGAACGCACGCGCACTCCACTCCTCTCTCTCGAATCGCAAACACCGGTTCGCGAATTTGATGTGATCGCGTTTTCAATTTCTTTCGAGACCGATTACGTGAACATGGCGCGCATGCTGCAAATGAGTGGCGTGCCGGTTTGGTCGAAAGACCGAACAAGACACGACCCGCTGATAGTGATGGGTGGCGCCGCTTCGTTTCTAAATCCCGAGCCCATCGCCGAATTCACGGACGTGATTGGAGTAGGTGAAGGCGAGATTTTGGGAGCGAAACTTGTCGATGCGATCTTTGAGAACGAATCGAAAGAAGAATTGCTGCTGGCGCTCGCGCGTCAGGGTCGGGGCTTCTACGTTCCTTCACTTTACTTTGTCGGCTACAACGAAGATGGCACGGTCAACACCTACACGCCGACAGAAGAGGGCGTTCCAGCGCGCGTCGGCCGTGCGATCTCGGCGGAGAACCCTAAGGAAGGCAGCCTGCGTCGCGCGATTAGAAAGCAGCAATTCGATCTCGTCGACCAATTGCGTCGTGATGAAGTGTTCGCACCATCGACAACCATCTTCGCCCCGCAAGCAGAGATGGGCGATCGATTCCTGGTTGAAATTTCGCGCGGCTGTTCGCAGGGCTGCCGCTTTTGCTGGGCTGGTTACAACTATTGGCCGCCGCGGGTGGTGCCGGCGCGCGACATTCTCGCCAAGGCTGCTGCCTGGCGCGGCAAGACCGACAAGATTGGTTTGGTTTCGACCGCAGTCTGCGATCATCCGGAGATTAGCGAGATCCTTCAGGGCTTGCGCGCGATGGACTATCGCATCTCGGTTTCATCGCTGCGGCTCGATCAAATCTCGGAGGACCTGTTGGACGCGCTGGTCGAATCGCGTGATCAGCAGATCGCGGTCGCACCCGAAACCGGCTCGGATCGCCTGCGCAGAGTAATCAACAAAAATCTGACCAACGACGAGATCGTCGATATCTGCGGCGCGGTCTTCGATCGCGGCATGCTGACGATCAAACTTTACAGGATGGTCGGACTGCCGACGGAAACCGACGAAGATCTCGACGAGATGGTTGTACTGGTTGAGCGCATCAAGGATCGCATGCTCGAAGCGGGGAAACGCTTCGGCCGCGCCGGCAAGATCATTCCGTCATTGAATGGTCTTGTGCCGAAGCCCAACACGCCCTTTCAGTGGGAACCGATTTGTGACGAAAAGGAATTGAAGCGGCGTTTGAAGTACGTCAGCAAGAAGCTGGCGCGCATTCCGAACGTCGAAGTCCGCGCCATGTCAGCGCGCATTGCTCACGAACAGGCTTTGCTATCTTCTGGCGATCGCCGTATTGCGAAAGTAATCGAAGCGACGGCGCGTCTGAATGGCGATTTGCATGCAGCGATTCGCGAAACTGGAATCGATCCGGCCTTTCACACCAGCCGCACACGTTCACACGATGAAATTCTGCCGTGGGAGATCGTCGATGCGGGATTGGGCCGGCCTTTTATGGAACGCGAACACGAACGCGCGCATGAAGCTCAATCAACTGCTCCCTGCCCTTCCGTCAATCAATGCACTCGTTGTGGAGTTTGTCCGACCACCTGGCTCGCCGAAGCACCGCCGGCGCTCGTGCAGTTGAAAGCTTTCGCCACCGCAACAGCACAATTGTAGTCGGCGTCATTTATTATCGGGGTAAGCCTCGCGGCGACAACCACGCCGAACGAGAGCTAACACAAAGTTAGGTAGTCCGCCTGGTCCAACGTCAAATTCTTGCTGTTCGGGTTTGACTCCATAGCACATACCACCACTGTCGATTAAGTGCAGACGGTTCTTTCCAATTCCCGTCTTGATTGAAAAGGTTCCGTCCGCGTTCAGATGTACGAAATCAGTCTTGCCGCTCACTTTGCTCCCCCAGAGGTCTCCGGTGCTTGGGTATTCGGCCTCCAGTTCGATTTCACTGTCCGGCAAAGGCGGTTTTCCGCTTTGCTCATCAATCACTCGACCGGAAATTGTGACCGCGTGCACCATTTTCACGTTGAGATCGTTCACAGTTTGCAGAAGGCCGCCTTCACGATTCTCGACTGCGACAGCGAAATCTGGCAAATAATCGGGATGTGTCGCCATCACCGCCAAGCGCGTTACCTTGTCGAAGCGATCGGCGCGGACCTTCATTTCGAAAACACCCTTCACGTCAGAATTACCTATCGCCTCTTCATAAGAGATGTTCGATTTCAAAATCAGACGGGCGTTCGTGACGGGCTTAGCGTTGGCCGAATCCAAAACTCGGCCGCGAATGAAAGCAATTGGATAACGCGCAACGGCTTCCGCATTGGCGGCGGTCTTTTTCCATCCGTCAGCCGTCCACGAATAAATTGCCTCACCCGGAGCGCGGGGTAATTGATGTTCGAATGCACCTGCTTGAAACGGCATTGAATCGACGTAGAGGCGAGTTTTGCCTTCGGCATGAAAGATGAGATTCACGCTCTTGCCGTGAAGGGTCAGCTTCAGTTCGATCGGTTTGGTAAAGCGGCACGGTTCATACCGCTCGATGTGCGCCAAGAATCTGAGATTTCCGATCTCTTTGCGAATTGATTCAGGAAGACCGACCCAGCCTTCTCCAAATTCCTTGTCCTTAATCTCCCAGCCTGGACCAATCCACAAATCGTCATGATCCGGATTAATAAGTTTGCCGTGCTCGTCGCGAACCAGGTAAATCAGGCTGCTGCCCCAACAGCTAGGTTGCGCGCGCACAAACTGGGCCGCTGCTGAAAGGAGCAGCAGCGATAAAGCGATGGTCGTAAGTGTTCTGAGTTTCATTGACCCTCCGTTACGAATCATGCCGATTATTGACCATGGAAGCAGTCTTGCCTCGCTGCTTGTGGATCGAATAGTCGAAGATTTAAGGCTCTTCCGTAGCCAGCGACTCGGTTGTGGCCGCGCTCGCTGCACTCTTCCGCCAAATCAAGTAAGCAGGTATTCCCGTGAGCACGAGGAGAGATCCAATGCCGGCTGTGTATGGCGCGAGATACGCGAGATCCAAAATGACTACTACAGCCATCGTGATGTAGATGACGGGAACGATTGGATAGCCCCAGGCACGATATGGCCGCGTCAGCTCCGGCGCTTTACGGCGCATAATGATCACCGCGCCAACCATCAGAGAATAAAAAATCAGATCTGCCGGGATAAGGTATTCAAGCAACTGACTGTACACGTTGCCATAAGCGATGCCGCCAGTCTTCGGATCAGTTCCCACAGTGCGGGGCAGCGTCAATAGACAGGCCCAGATCCCCTGCGTGATCAAAGCAATCGCCGGCACGTGCTGCTTATTCAACTTCGCCACACCTTTGAAGAACAATCCGTCTCGCGCCATCGCGTAGTACACCCGCGCGCCCGCCAAAATCAATCCGTTGTTACAGCCAAACGTCGAGATCATGATGGCCGCCGCCATGATGATCGCGCCTTTCGATCCGAAGATCGCTTGCATGGTCGCACTGGCGACGCGGCCTTGATCAGCTTTTTGAATTCCCACGAGCGGCAGAGTGACTACATAAGCAACATTCGCCAGCAGATACAGGCCAACCACCACGCCACAGCCGATTAAAAGCGCCAGCGGTAAGTTACGTCCGGGATTCTCAACTTCTCCGGCGGTGAACGTGACGTTGTTCCACGCCGATTGCGCGAACAACGGCCCGGTCATCGCACGTCCGAGAATGATTGCCAGGGCCGCACCTCCAGCCAAAGCCAGCCCGGGCTGCGCCGCTTGTGGATTCCAACCATTGGCCCAAGGACTCCACCACGATGAGGTGTAAGCGGCGCTGCCATGGTTCCAGCCCAGCAGTAATCCCACCACAATCAATCCGATCAGCGCCGCGGTCTTGGTAAAGGTGAAGGTGTTTTGAATGAACTTGCCGGTCTTAAGGCCACGCAGGTTGGTTAGCGTCAGCGCGATGATCATGATGATCGCGAGGAGCTGGGAAGTCGAAAGACTGATTGCATAGCCGCTGAGAAATGACGGCAAACGATGCGGCGCGATCAGATAGTTATTCGCATCAATACCTGAAATCAAAACGCCGGTGAAGTTGGCGAACGCTACCGCGACCGCCGCAATCGTTCCGGTTTGGACGACGAGGAAAAGCGACCAACCAAAGAGAAAACCCGTGCCCGGGCTATAAGCCTGCCGGAGAAAGACGTAAGGCCCGCCAGCACGCGGCATCATCGCGGCCAATTCCGCACAGCACAGCGCGCCCGTAATAGTCATCACGCCGGCTAGGGCCCACGCCACCAGCAACCAACCGGGCGAGCCAACCAATTTTGAAGACTCTGCTGAGGTAATGAAGATGCCTGATCCGATCATCGACCCGATGACAATCATCGTGCCGTCCGTCAGACCTAGTCCGCGAACCAGCTTGTTTGAATTCGAAGGGGTTTCTGCCATGGTGCCGTCGCTAGTATCGCAATCCCACGCCAGAGTCAATGAAATTCCATGGCCGCGAGCTGGTGACTCCACGCGATCAAGTCAATTGATAGCTTTGAATCGGAAAGCGCCCGGCCTACCTTTTTACCGGAATCATCTTCCCGTCACCTTCTTTCAATGACTGCGCCTGACCGCAGTACCACTGATCGACGGCAACATAACAGGTGAAGATGCGCTCGACGTTGAGGTGTGCTTCGTTGTGCTGGCGGTAGAAAGTCTTTTGATTGAACTTCACCCGAAAAGGGTAAACCATCGTGTCGATCGTGGCGCCGGCGCTGAGGTCTTCCCGTCGATTCCATCGATGCGGAGCGCCGGGCGCAAACTCAAGAATGTCCACGGTTGTTGCACCATCCTGGCCCGGTGATGAAGGCGTTTCAAACAAACAGCGAATAAGTTTCTTCGCCAAGTCCGCGGGCGGTGGCGGACCATTACGCGCCGGACCCGCTTTCAAATTTTTGCAATCGAGCAGTTCACGATCGGCCAGCACTGTGTCGTTCTCATCCACGCGCAGTTTGTCGCTTTCGATCCTGGGCGCCGCACCGCCGCCTGCAAGGGGACGAAGATATCCGATCGTCCTGCTGGGGTCACCAGAGTAGGTCGGCCCCTGTTCCGCCAGCCGCTGCGAAACGTCGAAAACTCTGGGAAGCCGCCCCGGCAACGGATCCAAGGTGACTTGATAAGTAGTTTGTGACTGCGTTGAACTCAACTTGACGACCGTTATCTTTGTGACAGTGGCCTTCACCCATTTCGCTTTGGTGGGATCGCCGGTCTCAAGCGCGTCGAATTCAACGCGATCGCCTTCTTTGAATTTAAGCGGCGTTTGACCCTGCGCCTGACGCGGCGATACTGCGACAGTTGCTAATAACAAGAACAGCGGAAGAACTTTCTTCATCATCGCTACTTCTCCTTTGTCGTGAATTTAAAACATTAATCACGGCCCAAACCGCTGGCGATACTCGATCGAGTTCATGAAGGCCTTCACCATCTCGGCATCGATGAAGTTGCCATTGAAACGGTTGAGCTTTGTCAGCCAAAAATCGTAACCGCTGTAATCCCTGTCATTGCCTTCGTTCGGATTGCGTCGCAGGTAGCCGAAATATTCCATCAGGACGAAGGCTCGGTTCATTTCGGCCTGGACCACG
>JAJPKD010000321.1 GCA_021323895.1 Acidobacteriota bacterium
GGATCGCCGCTCGACGTCGGTTTGAAAGGTTCGTATCAGTCTGTCCACTTTGAGTTGACGGGACGTGCGCAACTCGGCCACGAAGCCGGTGGTTTCTGGGATGAATGGTACGCCGCGTTTTCGGATGGAAGGTGGGGCTGGCTGGCGGAAGCTCAGGGACGTTTCTATCTGACATTCGAGCTGCCCTTGCCACCGAACGTGAACATCCCGCCGTTTGAATCGCTGGCGCTTGGACATCCCGTCGCAGCCATTCCGCTTCCCACGCCGCTCATCGTTGCCGAGAAGGGAACCGCGCGCGCCCTCGGCGCGAAAGGCGAGATCCCCTGGCGGGTTGTGCCCAACGAAACTTACGCGTACGCGGACTTATCGGGACAAGGCAAAGCGTTCGGCACCATTGACTACAGCGAAACTCCGCCTCTGGTTTTTGTCGGGAAAGAAGTTACGTTAGCCGAACTCGGCCTCGCCGATGCGCGCGCGCCGGAACGAGAAGCGAAGCGCACGACGGCGACGCAACTTTCCTGTCCCAAGTGCGGCGGCCCGCTCGAGTTGCGTGCGCCGGATGCCGCAGAGCGCGTGACGTGTCCCAACTGCGCGTCGCTGCTGGACGTTCAGGAAGGGAAGCTGAAGTTCTTTCAGGCGCTGAAGCCCGGCGCCTTCAAACCGCTCATTCCGATCGGCGCGACTGGCGAGATTGGCGAAGGCAAATTCACGGTGATCGGATTCGTCACGCGCAGCGTAACGTTCGATCAAACATACTTCTGGTTTGAATATCTGCTCTACAACCCTCAGTTCGGATTTCGTTGGCTGGTGCAGAGCGACGATCACTGGAGTTATGTCCGCCCGGTGCCGCCCGGTGAAGTTACGCCGGACTACAACAAAGCGATTTATAAAGGCCAGCCGTTCGCTATTTATCAAGACGCAACCGCCACAGTCGAGTATGTGATCGGCGAGTTCTATTGGAAGGTCTCGCGTGGCGAACAAACGCGCGCGATTGATTACATTCGACCGCCGGAAATGCTTTCGATCGAATTGTCGAACGTCATTCCGAAGTCCTACTACGACTCGACGGCTGCGCCGATCTCGTGGTCGTATGTCGACAAGAGCGCTCCGAAACAATCGTCAGGTGAGATCAATTGTTCTCTCGGCACTTATGTAACTGTCGCCGGGGTGGAGAAAGCTTTTGGCGTGAGCGGGCTGCCGCGCCCCACCGGTGTAGGCTGGAACCAGCCGAATCCGCACAAAGGCCTTGGCCGATATTGGATCGCGTTTGCCGCTGTGCTTCTGGTTGTTGCGGTCGCGCTGACATTGATGACATCCCGCGAAACCGCTTATGAACAAACTTTTCAGTTCGAAGCATTGCCAAATCAGGATGGTACGCAGATCGCTTTCAGCACGCCGTTCAAATTGAAGGGACGCAAGAACATCTTTATTCAGGGAGCGTCCGCGGTTGATAACACGTGGATCTATTTCGAAGGCGATCTAATCAATGAAGAGACCGGGCTGGTGCAATCGTTCGACGTGCCCGTCGAGTATTATCACGGCGTTGAAGACGGCGAGGCCTGGAGCGAAGGCAAACAAACTTCGAGCGTCTATCTGTCATCGCTTCCCGCGGGAGACTATACGCTGCGAGTGGAAGCGCAGTGGGAGCGATGGCAAGCGCCGCCGCCGCCGTTGACTGTCCGCGTCGAGCAAGGCGTGACGCGCGGCATTTACTGGCCCACCGCGATGGTTCTGATTTCGATCGCGCCGGTGTACGGGTTTGTCCGCCGCCGCATGTTTGAGGCGCAGCGATGGAAGGACAGCATGTACAGCGCGCCGGGCGATCTGTTCTCTAAGGCTTATTCCAAAGTTAAGGAATCCAGCGATTCTCATGATGGTGGATTGAGCGACGAGACACCAGTCTCGCTGAACCTGCGGTGACAGAATGCAGATTGGAGAAGATTAGAAGGAAGCTTTGGTAATCAGGCTATGCTCAAGAAAATTTATCTCGCGACGAGCGCATTGATCGTTCTCTTTTACAGCGTGGCTGCCTTTCAGGGATGGGAGTTTGGCACGCCGCGCCGGCAAGTAGTACCCGCCGACGTGCGCAATTCACCGGGCGGCTACAGATCGTTTCACTTCTGGCACTCCGGATTCCATGGAGGAAAATAGATGACCGACTTACATATGCTGGCGCTGATCGTGCCGATGGATCAGCTCGTTAACCTGCTGGTGACGACGTTGGTGTTTTCGCTATTGGGGATCGTGCTGTTTGCAATCGCGTTCTTCATCATCGTGAAGATCGCTCCCTTTTCCACGCGCAAAGAGATCGAGGAAGATCAAAACACAGCGTTGGCGATCCTGATCGGATCAGTGATCATCGGCATAGCTATAATTGTCGCGGCGGCAGTTCACGGTTAGGCAGTGAATCGCACTCCAATCCTCTTTCTTCATGTCCTTATCATTGCGACCTGCGGGCTCGTGTATGAGTTGATTGCCGGCACCCTCGCGAGTTACGTGCTCGGCGATTCAGTCACGCAATTCTCGTTAATCATCGGCATCTATCTGTCAGCGTTGGGCGCCGGCGCGTGGCTGTCGCGGTTTGTCAGTCACAGTCTCGCGCGCAGCTTCATCGAAGTTGAGTTAGCTGTTGCCGTGCTGGGCGGTGTGTCAGCGCCGCTGCTGTTTTTGAGCTTCGCCAATCTTAGCTACTTCCATGTCGTGCTCTATCTGGTTGTCTTTGGAATTGGCGCTCTGGTAGGTCTCGAGTTGCCGCTGCTCATGCGGATCCTCAAAGAGCATCTTGATTTCAAGGAACTCGTGTCGCGAGTGTTGGCGGTGGACTACATCGGCGCACTCGTGGCGGCGATCTTGTTTTCCGATTTTCCTGGTTCCGCGGCTTGGCTTGGTGCGCACGTCTTTGCTGTTCGGAATTCTGAACGCGGTCGTCGGTCTGTGGGGAACCTGGGTCTTGCGGCCTTTGCTCAAGGATAACGTGCCCGCCTTGCGTGCGCGTGCAGCGATCGTAATTGCGCTGCTGGCCGTCGGTGTCATCAAAGCCGATCGGCTGACGACGCTGGCCGAAGATGGCATGTTCGCCGATGAGATTGTCTATGCGCGTTCATCGCCTTACCAACGCATCGTGATCACCCGTGGCCGCGCCGGCTTTCAACTGTTTCTGAACGGCAATTTGCAATTCAGTTCGACCGATGAATATCGCTATCACGAGGCGCTGGTGCATCCGGCTATGATGCTGGCGAACGCGCCGCGGCGCGTTTTGGTGCTGGGTGGCGGCGATGGTTTGGCATTAAGAGAAATTTTGAAGCATCCGTCAGTCGAATCAATCACACTGGTGGATCTCGATCCCGACATGACGAAACTCTCGCAGAGATTTCCGCCGCTGGCTGAGTTGAATCAACACTCTTTCGACAATCCGCGCGTGCACGTAGTAAACGCTGACGCGATGATTTGGCTGGAGCAGGACAAGAATCTCTACGACGCGGCGATTGTCGATTTTCCTGACCCGAACAACTTCGCGCTCGGGAAGCTCTACACGACGCGCTTCTATAGTCTTTTGAAACAGCACCTGTCGCCGGACGCGGCCGTTGCCATTCAAAGTACGTCGCCGTTGTTCGCGCGCAACTCGTACTGGTGCATCGTCAAGACAATCGAGGCCGCCGGTTTCCAAGTGAAGCCGTATTACACGGCCGTGCCCAGTTTTGGGATTTGGGGATTTGCGCTGGCGCGACGCGGTGGCTTCGATCCGCCGACGCATGCTCCGGCCGGCTTGCGATTCCTGGACGACGGCGCGATGAAGGCGATGTTTGTTCTCTCTGCCGACCTCGGACCGGTGCCGGTCGAAATCAATCGACTGGATAACCAGGTGCTCGTGCGTTATTACGAAGCCGAGTGGAAGCGTTATGAGTAACTTTTCGAGACGCGAGGTGCTCGCGGCTTTTCTCGGACTGCCTGTTGCCATCGCCGCTTGCCGATCGTCCGGCACACCTCAGTTTCCCGCCGGTCAAATCGTGGGTGCATCTGACGGAATCGGTCATCGCCTTCGAGATGGTCTCAACCTCAGTGCAGGCCCGGACAACTGGCAGAATGTTGGCATCGTCATCGTCGGTGGCGGCGTGGCGGGACTGGCAGCGGCGTGGAGATTGCTGAAAAGCGGCTTTCAGGATTTTGTTTTGCTCGAACTGGAGCCGGCGCCCGGCGGCACCGCGCGCAGCGACAACTCAGCCATCGTTCCTTATCCATGGGGCGCACACTATCTGCCCGCGCCACTGAAAGAGAACACGACGCTGCTCACGTTGTTGAATGAGATGGGGGTGGTCGAGGGTCGTGATCGCGACGACGAGCCGATCATCGGCGAACAGTTCCTGTGTCGCGATCCGGAAGAGCGCGTCTTCTATCGCGGACGTTGGTACGAAGGTCTGTATCTACACGCCGGGGCCAGTAAGGAAGATCTCGCGCAACTGGATCGCTTCAACGCGGAAGTGAATCGCTGGGTTGCGTGGCGTGACAGCAAGGAGCGGCGGGCGTTCGCGATTCCGCTCGAAACAAGTTCCGATGACGCAGAAGTTACGGCGCTCGACAAGATGACGATGGCCGATTGGCTGATCGCGCGCGGCTTTGATTCGCCGCGTCTGCGCTGGCTGGTCGATTACGCTTGCCGAGACGATTACGGAATGACGCTTGAGCAGACGAGCGCGTGGGCGGGACTCTTCTATTTTGCTTCACGCGTGCCCAAACCGGGCGCCGAATCACAGCCACTGATGACGTGGCCCGAGGGAAACGGCAGGCTGGTGTCGCACCTCTACAATCAGGTAAAGGACAAAGTGCGTTTGGGTTTAGTTGCTGCGCAAGTCAATCCGGTTGAAGCTGCCAAATCGAGTGTTGACGTGGTTGCGCTTGACTCAAAAACAAACTCGCAAGTGGGCTTTCACTGCAATCATGTTGTGTTCGCCGCGCCACAGTTCCTGACGCCTTACTTGATGAAGGACTTTCGCGAGCAGAAGCCCGCGCACGTGCCCGAATTTCAGTACGGCACGTGGATGGTCGCAAACCTTTTTCTGAAGGATCGGCCGGCCAGCCGAGGATTTCCGCTCGCGTGGGACAACGTGATTTACGAGAGCCCGTCGTTGGGCTACGTCGTCGCCACGCATCAGCGCGGCATCGATTACGGCCCGACAGTGTTCACTTACTATTATCCGATGTGCGATGCGAATCCACATGCCGCGAGAGAGAAGCTGCTGGCGATGGACTGGCGCGCGTGCGCTGACATCGTGCTAACGGATTTGTCGCGCGCGCATCCCGAGATTCGCTCGCTAGTGGAACGGCTGGACGTGATGCGCTGGGGCCACGCGATGATTCGGCCGCGTCCGGGATTCATTTGGGGCGGCGCCCGCGCGGCAGCCGCCAAGCCCTATCGCGGAATCCATTTTGCGAACACCGATCTTGGCGGAGTCGCTTTGTTCGAAGAAGCTTTTCATCACGGTGTGCGCGCGGCTGATGAGATTCTCGCCCCAACGAAACAGGCATGATCGAAGCTGAGAGATTGACCGGGGTTAATGCTCCGAGCACTCCTGCGCCCTTAACTGACGCAACGGTACGCGATTCCGAGCGCGGCTTGTGGCTTTTTTCGGCGCCGGTGGACCTGAGCGTGTTTCTGGGGAGCGCAGTCGTGGCGCTCGCGCTCTTGTGGATTGGCGCGCGGGCGGGCGTGCTCAATGATCGCACACCAGAGTGGACGTGGATTCCGGCGGTGTTGCTGATCGATGTCGCGCACGTTTGGGGCACAGGCTTTCGTGTCTATTTCGATGTTGATGAACTAAAGCGACGGCCGTGGCTATACATGCTCGCGCCGCTGCTCGGCTTAATTGTCGGCGTCGCACTGTATTCGGAAGGCGAACTCATTTTCTGGCGCGCGCTGGCTTATCTCGCCGTCTTTCATTTCGTGCGGCAGCAGTACGGTTGGGTGATGCTGTATCGCGCACGAGTTGGCGAACGCGATCGCTTCGGTTATTGGCTGGACAGAGGCGCGATTTACCTGGCGACGATCTATCCGCTGATCTACTGGCACGCGCATCTGCCTCGGCAATTCTGGTGGTTTCTCGCAAACGACTTCATCACGGCGCCGGCTCTGTCGATCGCCGAGAGCGTGTTGCGTCCGGTTTACGCGCTCGTGCTGGCGGCTTACATCATACGTTCAGTCTTTCGCTGGTTGATGAAGCGCCAATTGAATCCCGGCAAAGACATTGTCGTGCTGACCACGGCGTTGTGCTGGTACGCAGGGATCGTCGCTTTCAATTCGGATTACGCTTTTACCGTTACGAACGTGATCATTCACGGTGTGCCTTACTTTGCGCTGCTCTACTGGTACGCGCGCACCAGACGCACCCACGCCGGGCCTGCCTATCGTTTTCTGACGCGCAGCCCGATTCCGTTTTTCGCGACTCTTTGGTTGATTGCTTACGTCGAGGAGTTGTTGTGGGATCGTGGCGTTTGGCACGAGCGCGCGTGGTTATTCGGCACGAGTTGGGAA
>JAJPKD010000105.1 GCA_021323895.1 Acidobacteriota bacterium
CCGCATCGGGGCTTGTTCGCCCCACGAATCGATTACTTCCTGCTTCGATTTCCCCAGCGCTTTGCCGCGAACTTCAGCCAAGTAATCCTGCCGATCAGTTAGCGTGTAGCCGGGCGCGACGTTGTTGACGGTGACGCCGTGTGCGGCGACTTCATTCGAAAGAGTCTTCGCGAATCCAGTCAATCCGGCGCGGACGGTGTTCGACAACAGCAATCCATCGATGGGCTGTTTGACGGAAACGGAAGTGATGTTGATGAGGCGTCCCCACTTGCGTTCGATCATTCCCGGCACAACGAGCTTCGCGAATCTGATCGCTGACAAGGCATTCAACTCGAACGCGTGACGAAATGTGTCGAGATCCGTTTCGGCAAAAGTCTGGGCCGGAGGACCACCGGCGTTGGTGACACAAATATCAATTCTGCCGGCGCGTTCAATGGCGAGGTGCACGAACGCTTCCACCGCGGCATCATCGGTTACATCGCACGCGATGCCGGCGACATCGGCTCCAGTCTCTTCATGAATCTTCTGCGCTGCGTCGGACGCATGTTGCGCTTCACGTGAACACAGAAAGACGCGCGCGCCTTCGCGAGCCAACTCGCGAGCGCACGCGAAGCCAATGCCGGCACTGCCAGCGGCGACGAGTGCTACTTTGTTTTTGAGTCCGAGATCCATGTGATTTCCTTTCAAGGCGCGATTAGTTCAACTAGCATTCAGTCCGCGGAGCGGAATCTCAGACATGCTTCAATCAGTCGTACTGAATCGCTATCAGCAATAATCTGCGCTCTTGTTTTCTTCTGCAGCCGCTCGACGATGCTCTGCGCTTCATCGGCAACGCCGCCGGTTCCCGTCAAACATCCGATTACTTTTCCTTCATCGTACGCAATAGTGAATTCATTCAGCGAGCCAATTGCACCGGCGATGAAGATCACGATGTCGCAGGAGCGAACGAGCACGACGTTGCGGCCCTTCAATCCAAAGCCGGTGTAAACGATCGCGTCGCACGCATCCGTCGGCAGATTGAAAGTCTCAACGTGTTCGCGCTCATTCTCACCGGGCGATATGCCGATGTGAAACGCGCCCGCGTCGCGCGCTGTCTTGCCAACCAGATGAATGACGCCTGTAGTCGCACCTGTCAGCAAGATAAGATCGCGCGCCGCGATCGTTTTGCCAAGCGCGCGGGCCGCGTCTGCGATTTCCGGCGACGATGCTTCAGCCGCCGATCCCATAACACCGATTTTGATCTTCATGAATTCTTAAGAGACTTGATGCCGCTAGATTTCGAAATGCTCTGTTTCCAGCGCAGACGCTTTCAATTCTTCCGGCTTGGGCGCGGGCGCAACGGGCGATCGCTCTTTGCGGTCCCACCACTTCTCGGTCGCAAACCAGATTACTCCTGGCAGCAGAAAGAAAATTCCGACGCCGGCAGTGACCACACGGGGCGAGAAGCCAAACCGATCCATCAATTCACCGACCAGGTAATTCGAAGCAGCCATAGTCAGTGTTACCAATGCCAACTCGGCGGCAAAAACGCGTCCGCGAAATTGATCCTCGACGCTCTGCTGCAACAAGACCGTCGAGAAAACCCAGAGAATGCTGCCGCCGCAATGCGCGATCGCTAGAAACAATAACGCCAGCGCGAAGTTTCGTGACACCGCGAATGAAATGTAAAAGGCGCCGCCGATCAAGAAAGCAATTCCGATGGCGAGCTGCATCTGCTTGCGAGTTTCACCCGCCCAGCGTCGCGCGACGATTGGGCCAAAGGCGGTCCCGATGCCGCGCGCGGTAAACAGAACCCCAATGCCGGTCGCTGCCTTGCCGGCTACAGGAAAGACTCTTTCGCCGAACACGGCCAACAGAGTCAGGATGCCTCCACCCATTCCCCATGCCGGCTTCACCAGCAGATAGGCCAACACGCGCGGCCGATGACGGACGTAATGACCGCCTTCGATCGTGTCCGTAATTCCGAGGGCCTTGCCAATTGTAAGTTTCGCCTTCTCTCGTTTCGGCCGCTTGGGGAAACGCACCGTCGAAATCAGCAACGCCGAAGCGATGAAGGTGAGCGAATCGATCACAAACGCAGCATTAGTCCCAAACCAACCTGCCACGAATCCACCCATGGCTGCGCCCAAGGTCAACATCACCGACCACGTCACGCCGGCAATTGCGTTTGCCGCGAGTAACTCGCGACGCGAGACTATCGATGGGATCGCCGCCGTTTTGGCCGGCTCAAAGAACGTCGAAAAGGCTAGTTGCAAAACTGTAAGCACATAGATCAACCACATCTGATCCGGACGACGCACAAAAAGAAATCCCAGCACGACGATCGCGCGCACAATGTCTGACGTGATCATGATCGAGCGGCGGCTGAATCGATCAGCCACCACCCCTGAGAGCGGGCCCATCACAACGCTCGGCAAGAACCGCGCGACCATGATCAGCGCAACCGAACGGCTCGAGCCAGTTAGCCGGAGCGCGATCGTGTAAACCGCGATCGTGTCGAACCAGTCGCCCATCTGACTGACGACCTGGCCCAACCAGAGAAATCGCAAACCGCGATTGGAACGCAACAACTCCAGATAGCCGACAGTTGCAGCGGGCGATTTTGTTTTTGAAATTCGTGAAGTCACTTTGAAAAAGGGGATGCTGAAAGGTGCACTGTGGCGCGAGTCGTTGTCAAACAGACAGTCCTTGGTTCTTTGAGACCAGAATCGATAGCGACCGGTTGATTGATCCGCTCGCTATGGCTCGCGGGACTGACGCGTTCGTCTTGATCGGCTCGCTATCGCTCGCGTGACTGACAAAGCCATCCAGACTCTCACTCTGACCTGTCACATTGAACTGACTCCACGACCGACGGTCTGAAGTCGCGGAAAACCTCAGCAAATTCGCTCGTTGCTTCCCGGCACGAGCCTTGTAATACAGGGGCTGCGGCTAGTTAGCTTAACCGCTGGACGGGCCCACCGCACTGGGCCCCCTAGCCGCACAGAATTCGCGATTTCACCTGTCGCAGAAAGCCCCAGGTTTTTCCACTGCCACACCCCAGGTGACGGACGCGTGCCGGCTTCCGTCAACTTGCCCGGTCATGCGCCGAAAGCGAACAGCCGAGTTGCTCGGGCCTTTTGCTTTCGGCGCAGGCTTATGTGACGCGAATTCAGGCTTAAGTGTTCGACGGTTCTAAGTTTGCCGAACCATTCGCCGGGTTAGGACGAACGAATGAAGCTGCTCGACTTATCGGATTACAATCGCGCGGCAAAGACCTATTGGAATTCAATGGTCGCTGCCGGCGCAGTTGTGTTTGTGTGGGCCGTTGTTTGTTGTCTCTCGCTCACGCAGATTCAAAGTGGCGAGCTTGCCGCGTTTGTCTTGTTCGCGGTTGTCGCCAGCGCGCATCCGATTCGCATTCCCAACACCAAATCCAGCTTTACTGCCGGCGACGTTTTCACGTTTCTCGCGCTGATGACCCTCGGCGTGCCGGCGGCAGTGCTCGTCGGCATCGTCGATGTATTTGTCAGCTCACGTCGCACGTCGAAAAGGATCACAAACTGGATCGCGGCGCCCGCGATTATGGCCGGTACGGTTTTGATTTCAGGCAATGTTTTCTATTTTGCATTACGCCGTTACGCGGGCATTTCGACTTATCCGTTAGGCAACTCGGTAATTCGCACCGGTTACCTGATTGCGTGCCTGGCTCTGCTCGCGCTGACTCATTATTTCGTGAATGGCTTTGCCGTCTCGACGATTTATGCTTTGAAAGACCGACAATCGCTGATCACTCTGTGGCGGCGAGGTTACCTTTGGACATGGTGGTCGTTTTTCGCATCAGCGCTGGCGGCCGCCGTTTCTTATTCGGCAATTTCGCGCGTTGGCTGGGGATATGCACTGCTCGGATTTCCGATCGTGGCGGCGACGTTTGCGACTTACAAAGTTTACTTCGAGCGCGGAAATACCAAAACGCACGAAGCCGAAGAACTTAGCCGCTTGCATCTGGCCACTGTCGAGGCTCTAGCCACCGCGATTGACGCCAAGGATCAAACGACGCACTGCCACGTCCGCCGCATGCAAATTTACGCGGAAGGTCTCGGGAAACTTCTGAAACTTTCTGAAGCAGAGTTGGCTGCGCTGAAAGCCGGCGCGTTGCTGCACGACGTTGGCAAGCTCGCGGTTCCTGATCACATTCTCAATAAACCGGGAACGCTAACCCCCGCTGAATTCGAAAAGACCAAGATTCACACCATAGTTGGCGCCGAAATCCTGAGCCGCTGCAATTTTCCTTATCCGGTGTTACCGATCGTGCGGCATCACCACGAGCACTGGGACGGCAGCGGTTATCCCGACGGTTTGAAGGGCGAGCAGATTCCGATCACTGCGCGCGTGCTATCAGTGATCGACTGCTTCGATTCAGTGCAGGAGGATCGGCCATTTCGCGCCGGCATGTCGCGTCAACAAGCGATCGCCTTGCTGAATGACGGCGCGGGGTTACGATACGACCCGCGCATCGTAGATCTGTTCGTTGCGAACTTGCCTGAGTTTGAAGCTCATATTGCAGCGCAGGGACTCGCCGATCAAATTCATATCAGCACGCCGCGCAATCCGATCGTGCCCTCCAGAGACGAGACAAACTCACTCTCGGAGAACCGATCGTTCGCCGCTTACAACCAGATTCGGAACGCGCATCGCGAGGTTTATGCGCTTTACGAAATCGCTCGCACTTTCGGATCGTCACTCGAAGTTGAAAACACTTTATCCGTCCTGGTCGATCGCGTGGGACACATCGTGCCTTTTGATACCTGCGTCGTCTATCTTTTTGATGAAGCTCAAGGTCACGCGCGCGCGACTCTCACGGTCGGGGTAAACGCGGAAGTGATGCGCGGGCGCTGCATCGCGCCGGGTGAGGGCGCTACCGGTTTTGCTCTGGCCAATCGCCGGGCAGTTAATCGCATTCATCCCGGCCTGGATTTCCATCCCACTGAACCGCTTCAGCACAACTATCGTTCGATGGCGGCGTTGCCGCTGTTCAAAGAAGATCGTTTGTTGGGCGCGTTGTCGATCTATTCGATGACACTCGGAGAATACAGCGACGATCAGATTCGATTGCTCGAGACCATGACCCGCCTGGCTTCAGACGCGCTGGCGAACGCGATGAACCATGCGCGCGCGGAATCGAACGCATTGACTGACTCGCTCACCGGGCTGCCGAATGCACGCAGTCTGCAGGTGCGATTCGACGAAGAGGTCGCGCGCGCCCAACGAACGGGACGGCCATTTCAGGTGATCATGCTGGACCTCGATAACTTCAAGATCGTGAACGACACCTTCGGTCACAAGGTCGGCGATCGAATGCTTCATGAAGTGGCCCACCTCGTTCATGCTCAGTTGCGCGAATATGATTTTCTGGCGCGCTATGCCGGCGACGAATTCGTCGCGCTGGTTCCGGACGTGCCTCCGAACCAAGTTGAAGAGTTGCGCGAGCGAATCGAACGAATTGTTTCGAGCTTCTGCATCGACGTTCGCGGCCAGGGTCAGGCCCGGGTGGGAATCAGTGTCGGAGCCTCGCTGTTCGGCGTGGATGGTGAGACGCTGGACCAGCTTCTGATCGCCGCGGATCGCGCCATGTACCGCGCCAAATCTACCCACAAATCGAGCATTTTCGCCGCCTCCGAGCCACCCAGCACGATTTCCGAACAGTCGTCCAAGAGTTCGATGATTACCCGCGCAGTCAACTAATTTCGGCAAAATTTCTTGACAACCCTCCCCTCGACCAGTCAAATTGGAAGAGTGGTTGCGGGACCACCATCGCCCTTCCCGCAAACGGCCGCCGTTCTGGCGCCCGTCAAATCCATCGACTCGGTTTAGATTCGCACCGCTCGAAAATATCTGCGGTGTTGACTGCTGCGCCCTTCCTCAGATTTTTTCCAAATCGAATAAGTTTATTTAAGAATGTCAGTTTCACAGTTAGAGCCAACTTCCGGCGCGACCCTGCTGATCGTCGATGATGATCGATCTGCACGCGAAGGCCTGCGCGGCATTTTTGAAAGCGTTGGTCATCGCACGATCGCCGCTGAAGATGCGCCGTCCGCGCTGAAACTCTTGCGCAAGCAGCCGTGCGATCTGGTGATGGTCGATGTCGAATTGCCGGAGGTTGACGGCCTCGCGCTGTGTCGCCTGCTGCGCGCGCAACCGAATCTGAGGCAACTGCCGTTGGTGATTTACTCGGCCAACGACAGCGAAGGTCGCAAAGTAGATGCATTCAGCGCCGGAGCGGATGACTACATCGTCAAGCCTTCGTCGCCGGGCGAATTGATCTCGCGCGTCAACTCGCATCTGAACTTTGCTCAACGCGAGTCTCAACTTATCGGGACGAATCGCGAGTTGAGTTTCCTGGCCGATCTCGGGCGTGGCCTGCTGCAGACTCTCTATCCCGAACAAGTCGCGCGCCGTGTCGCCGGCGCGATCTATGAAGGCACCAATGCCGAACAGACCGCGTGCGCCGTCAAGAATAACGGCAAAGGCTTGGCCGTCTGCGTTTTCGATCGCGAAGGCAGCGCGGGCAATTCTTCGCTCGTCCATCTTGATCGCCTCAACATCTGGATCGCGTCAACGAATTCAACGACGCCGCTTCGCCTCACGAGGAAACGCGAATTCTTCCTGCGCGACACGCGTCACGAAGTCGAATACATCGTTCCCATCAGATTTAATGGCCACAACTTCGGCGCGCTCCTGGTAGCTTTCGGATCGGCAACCGATTGCAATGATGACGAGATTCACTTAGTCGATGCGGCGGCCCACCAGGCGGCATTCGCAGCGCACATTTCGACACTTTATCTGAAAGCGCGCGAATCGGCAGCGACACTCGCCGAAGAGGTGGACCGGCGCACGATCGAATCCGAGATGCATCAGCGCTTCACGGAAGCCATCATTGACACGCTGCCGCTGTCGCTTTACGCGATCGACCGGGATTACAAAATCGTCGCGTGGAACCGCAATCGGGAGTTGGGCGAACTCGGGCTGCCGCGCAAGCAGGTCCTGGGCAAGAACGTCTTTGAGGTGCTGACAAAGCAAAGTCGTGAGCTGCTCGAACGCGAATTCAGCAGAGTCTTCGCCACAGGTGAAATTCATCGCGTTGAGCAGGAAACCGTCACCAATGACGGCGAAACGAATCACTGGCTGATCAGCAAAATTCCCATGCGCGCGCGCGAAAGCAACGAAGTCAGTCACGTCATCACGGTCGGCGAAAACATCACGCAACGCGTCAAGGCCCAACGCGCGGTTGGCCGCGCCGAAAAGCTGGCTGCGGTAGGCCGCCTCGCCGCGGGCGTCGTGCATGAAATCAACAATCCGCTAGCGACGATAGCCGCTTGCGCTGAGTCGCTCGAAAAACGAATTAAGGAAGGCGCGTTCGGGGATTCGCAGGACGCTGAAGATTTGCGTGAATATCTTGGCTTGATCCGAGACGAAGCCTTCCGCTGCAAATCGATCACGAACGGCTTGCTCGATTTCAGTCGCTTGCGCGCCGGACAACGTGTGCCAGTGAACATGACCGAAGTCGTCAAAGCCACCGCGCGCTTAGTCACTCACCAGCAGCGTGGTGATAACGTGCGCATCGAGATCGAGGCGGTTGACGATCTGCCGCCGGTGCTCGGCGATGTCGGCCAGTTGCAGCAGGCCGTGGTCGCTTTGGCAACCAACGCGATCGATGCGATGCCCGATGGCGGAACCTTGACGCTGCGCGCAACGCAATCCGGAATGCGCGTGCTGGTCCAGGTCAAAGACACCGGAATTGGAATTCCGCTCGAAAATCTCAACAAGATTTTCGATCCATTCTTCACGACGAAAGATGTCGGCCAGGGAACCGGTCTGGGACTGGCCGTTTGTTATGGTATTTTATCTGATCATGGAGGCCGCCTGGATGTTCGATCCACCCTCGGCGCCGGCACGACCTTCACGATTACGTTGCCAGTCGCAACCGATTGACCATCCTCTCTTAGTGCGGGGTAAACAAGGTGAACGAACAACGTGATGCCAGACTTCTGATCGCTGAAGACGAGGCCAATCTTCGTCTCGTGTTGCAAAAAGAACTTCAGCGGCTTGGCTATCGAGTGCAGGTGGCGCCCGATGGTGAAGCGGCGCTGCGCAAGCTTGAAGAGACCAACGTCGATGTGCTCTTGTGCGACATCAACATGCCCAACATGGACGGCATGGAGTTGCTGCGGCGCGTGCACGAGCGACCGAATCCGCCCGAAGTTATCATGCTCACCGGCCAGGGAACGATCGAGACTGCCGTCGAAGCAATGCGCCTCGGCGCTTACGATTACCTAACCAAACCTTACAGCATTAACGAGCTGGATGTGCGCGTGCGACAGGCTGCGGAAAAGCGCGGTCTGCGCGTTGATAATCTCAGGTTGCGCGCGCAGATCGAGCGCAAGTCCGCGATGCCCGAGATCGTGAGCCAGTCACAGGCCATGGCCGAAGCGATTCGCCTGGTCGAGCGCGTTGCGCCGTCCGAGGCAGCCGTCTTGATTTCCGGAGAGTCCGGAACCGGCAAAGAATTGATCGCGCAGGCGATTCATCGCTTGTCGAATCGCGCCAACGGAGCATTCATCGATCTGAACTGTGCCGCGTTTCAGGAAACGCTGCTTGAATCGGAATTGTTTGGCTACGAGGCCGGTGCCTTCTCTGGAGCAAAGGCTCGCAAGCTTGGCCTGATCGAATTAGCCGATGGCGGAACTTTGTTCCTTGATGAAGTCACCGAACTTCCTGCCGGACTGCAAGCGAAACTTTTGCGCGCCATCGAGACGCGCACCTTCTTCCGCGTCGGCGGCGTGCGCAAAGTCGAAGTCAACGTGCGCATCGTCGCGGCCACGAATCGCAATCTCGATACGGTCGTAGCTGACGGCGCCTTCCGCGCCGACCTGTTGTATCGCATCAACAGCTTTCAGATTCATCTCGCGCCGCTGCGCGAACGGCCGGAAGACATCGAGCCCTTGATGCATCACATTCTGAAGCAACTAGGCGGCGCCAATCCGCCGCAGGTCATGCCGGACGCGTTGGCCCAGATGCGTTCCTACAGTTGGCCCGGCAACGTGCGCCAGCTTCGCAACTGTCTTGAACGCGCCGTGCTGCTATCGAACGAGGGAAAAATTACGGCGCATGAGCTGCCACCGGAAATTGCGCGCACAAACGGCTCGATGCCGTACGCTGCGCCGCAACCTTCGGCTGTTGCCGGCGAAGCAACTGAGTCCGGATCTGCGACCGGTTCGCTGCGCGACGTTGAGAAGCAGCAGATCATCTCCGCGCTCGAGCGCGTAGGTTGGCATCGCGGCAGGGCTGCCGAAGTGCTTGGCATCTCGCCTTCGACGCTGTACCGGCGGCTGCGTGATTACAATTTAGAAGGAAGACTTAAATAAGTCACGAGTCTAGAGTCGGGGGGTCAGGAGTCGAGAGTACTTATCGTCCCTGACTCGGGACTCACGACTCTCGACTGTTTTTGAGCAGCTTCCGATCAACCTTACCTCGATCGTTCTTCGGCAGCGAATCAACAAACTCGATCCAGCGCGGGTACTTGTAAAGCGCGATCCTCGTCTTCACGAAAGCCTTGATCTTGTTCGCCAGATCGTCGCCGGTTTGATGAGTGTCCCGAGCGACGATAAACGCCTTCGGCTTCACTAATCCGTCGCCGTCCTCATGGCCGACGACGGCGCATTCCAGCACCGCCTCGTGTTGCAGCAGACAGTTTTCGATTTCCGCAGGCGCGACGAACACACCGCCAACTTTAAGCATGTCGTCCGTGCGGCCGTGGTACCAGTAGTAACCTTCGTCATCGACATGAAACTGATCGCCCGTGGTGCACCAGTCGCCGGCGAAGGTGTCTTTCGATTTCTCGTGCGCGTTCCAGTAACACAGCGCGGCTGAGTCGCCTTTGATCTTCAGCGTGCCCATCTCGCCGGTTGGAACTTCGTTGTCATCCGCGTCCACGATTTTCGCTTCGTAGCCATCGACGATGCGGCCGAGGCTGCCCGGCTTCACGTCGCCCGGCCGATTCGTGATGTAGATATGAAACATCTCGGCCGACCCAATGCCGTCGCAGATCTCGACGCCGAACGTTTCTCTCCAGCGATGATAAAGCTCGACCGGCAGAGCCTCGCCGGCTGAATAACAAAAGCGAATGCTGGAAAGATCGCGCGTACTCGCATCTTCCGCATTCAACATTGAATTGATCATCGTTGGCACGGTCGTGAGGATCGTCGGTCGGTGACGCTCGATCACTTCGAACATTTTTTCGGGAGTCGATCGTTCCGAGAACAAAGCCGTCGCGCCGCCGACCGCAAACGGGAAAAGCAAGTTAGTTCCCGTCGCATAACCAAAGAAGAGTTTCGGAACCGACACCGTCAGGTCGTTTTCGCTCACCCCCATCGTGAGCTTGGCAAAGACTTCGGTGTTGTAAGGCAGATCATGCTGCAGATGGACCGCGCCTTTCGGATGGCCGGTCGATCCGGACGTGAACAACCAAATCGCGATGTCGTCGCGGTGCGTGTCCGCGGCGCGACAAGCAGCCGGCTGTGCCGAAATCATTTCCGAAAACGAGAAGGATTTGATGCTGCTGCGCGAATCAATCAATTCGCTATCAATTGCGCCTTCGTTGCGCACGACGAGGACCGAGCGCAGATAAGTTGCGTCCGCAGCAGCTTCGGAGAATGGTTTGAGAAAAGCTTCATGAACGATCGCCGCACGAGCGCGGGTGTAATTCAAGTAGTAGCGATAATCGTCCGCCGGCAGCAATGGATTCACCATCGTGATCACGGCGCCGATGCGGGCTGCGCCAAACCACGACCAGACGAACTCGGGACAGTCCGGCAGAACAATCAGCACCCGATCTTCGATATGCACGCCCAACATGCGCAGCGCGTTGCCCGTCGCGTTCGACATGCGCACCGCGTCGCCATACGTGTAAGTCTGATCTTTAAAGTAGAGGCAGACTTTCTCTTCGCGCCCTTCCTCTAAGTTGTGATAGAGGAAGTAATCCGCCATGTTGAAGCGCTCTGGGAATTCGACAGGCATAGCGACGCATAATAGCCGATCGCAACATCGCGATGAACACAAAAAATCCGGACGCGCGTGAAACCAAACGCGTCCGGATGAAAGGGAGAGTTGTTCGCAGTTAGAACTCCAACCGTCCGGCGAACTGCACGACGCGCGGCGAGAACGTCGTCGTCAGATTGAAGGCGCCCGGTGTGCTGATGTTCCGATACTGATTGGTGATGACAAAGTTCGTGTGGTTCAGCAGGTTGAACGCTTCCGCGCGCAGCTGCAACCGCACATGTTCATTCAGCCGAATTGTCTTGAACAACGAAGCGTCGATGTCGAAGTAACCTGGACCATCGAAGGCATTGCGCGGCGTGTTGCCGATCGTGCCGGCCGCATCGTTGAAAAGAACCTGGCCGTTGAATGAAGTTCCCGGCCCATTCGACAAGCGACCCGTGGTCGGATCGATGATGCTCGGATTGACCAGCGTAATCGTGCCGTCCGCGTTACGGAATACGCCCACCAACGCTCGCAATTGCGAAGTCGTCAGCGCTGACGTAGCTGTCTGGCGCGTGACGAACGTTGCGCGATTGAACGTCGTGCGTGGATCGGCAAATGTGAACGGCGCGCCACTGGAAACCTTCACGATCGAATTGAATTGCCAACCACCTACCAGTCGATCGAGCCATGGCCCGGCGTTGCCGAGGAACTTCTTGCTCTTACCGAACGGCAACTCGTAAATCGAATTGAAGTTGAAGACGTGCGTC
>JAJPKD010000125.1 GCA_021323895.1 Acidobacteriota bacterium
CTTCTTGCCATAGACGCAACCCGTGTCGAGACCAATCGCAAACTCAGCGCGATGCGGTTTCTTCTTAGGCCAGTGGCCGAAGAGAATGGTCTTCGGTCCACGATAGACTTCGTACCACGGCACGCCTTTGCGTTTGGTTGGGTCGGCGCCCATCGTGCGAATCTCAGTCAAGTCGCTGGCCGTTTGTTCATCGAGGGGAACCCCGGGCCGAATGCCTGCATGAACAACCATATGGGTTCCGAGATCGATTGTGTAAGGAAGTGAGCGCAAATAATTTGCGTACCTATTGGCGTCTCCTTCGAGTTGGCCCAGAGCCTCGCGCTGTTCCCTGGTTAGTCTCACCGGCTCACCGCGCAGCTTCTGGCGCAGCTTGCGATCGTGATTACCGACTACAGATGAGAAGCGCTGGTCATCTATGAAGAGGTCGAGGACTTCACGGTTCTTTGGTCCTTTGGTTACGAGATCGCCGACAGCCACGACGCGATCATCTGATTGCAATTCTGCGAAGCGCAGCAGGTCAGTCAGTTCATCGAAGCAGCCGTGAATATCACCGATGACGATGGTGCGGGTCATGCGTTTCCGTGTCAGTACCGGGAGCGTATGTGTCAGAACCGGGAGCGGTAGCGACCGGATCAAGCGAGCCTTACCATAGTTGCGAACTGTTCTTGAGCAGCCCGCCATCACTCGCGGACCTGACCCGCCGCCTGATCCCGACGCTATCGCGCGCGGTACTGACACTAATCAAACAAATGGTGTACCGCGTCAATGGTCCAATCGGAGAGGTTGGGCGTGACGACGTCGGCGCCGGCCGCGCGCAAGAGGTCTGCTACAACCGTGGTGGTCACGCCAACAGTACGCATTCCCGCCGTGCGCGCTGACTCAATTCCGGGCGGCGAGTCTTCGATAACCAGACATTCTTTGGCGAGGAGCGGCAACTTTCGATGCGCGCGCCGCGCTTCATTTAGCGTCTTGAGCGCATCGAGATAACAATCGGGAGCCGGCTTGTGATTGCGTCCTTCCTGGGCATGAATGATCAGTGGAAACTGGGCTTTCATACTCGCGAGTTCCAGCACGTACTCAATCTCACTGCGTTCGGCCATGCTGACAATCCCCAAATCGTAATGACGCGACGCCTGCTTGATGAATGCAACAACGCCGCTTGGCACGGGGAGATCGTCCTTGATCAGCTTGCGATGCAGCTCGTGCTCGCGATCTATTAGCCGGCGCGCCTGTTCGTCGGTTAAGCCTTTTTTCGCTCGCTTGAAGGCCGCCCGCACAAACGCGACATCATCCATGCCGAGTGATGCGAAGTAATCTTTATCGGTAAGCTCGACCCCTTCCGCCGCCAAAACTTCGCGATACGCTTTCAGATGAATGCGCTCGTCATTGATGATGACGCCGTTGAAGTCGAAGAAGATTGCGTGAATCATTCGTGTTGGTAAGTGCGTCCTGAAGAAAGGAGACTGCGTATCGTTTGCGCAACGGGGCGGAGCATAACTGGACCGACTCAGCATCCGCTCCCAGTCAACAAGCGTCACCGTCAGCCCGGGTCCGAAGATCTTGCTGAGTTTCAATTCGCCGTACTCGAAACTTTGGCTTGTGCCTTCAACTCGCCAATCTTCTCATTCTGTTCCGCGAACAAAAGCGGCAACCGTTCGCTCTCCAAAACATCCAGGCGCCGCAGGACTTCGGTCAGCGCCAACTCGTTTTTCAGATTCACCTGAAAATCCAGGTCAGCGCGTAAGCGATCCTTCGAGCCTTGCCGATTCTGCGACATCATGATGATCGGCGCCTGCAATCCCGCGACGACAGCGAGCACGAGGTTCAGCATTTGATAGGGCAGCGGATCGAAGCCGCGCACCAGAATGTACGAGTTGAGCGCGATCCAAAAAAGGATGAGGCCAATCGCGAAACCGATGAATTTCCAACTGCCACCAAATTCTGCCAGCACATCAGCGGCCCGGTCCGCCAGGGTCAAGCGCTTGTCCTGCTCCTCGTTGACGTTGCGCGACACGCGCTGCTGCAGCATCTTGTCTGTGCGGCGCAGGCGCGAAAAAGTCGCGCTCAACATTTCCAGAGCAACTGTCGGATTCGTCTGAATGAATCTCAAAAAGTTGTCGCGTGAAAGAATGGCCAGCCGCGCGTCTTCGATCACAGCCGCATCCGCCGATCGATTCTTGCCGTCGATGATGGCCATCTCGCCAAAGAAATCCCCGCGGGCCAGCTCCGCCAGCACAATCTCTTTTTTGTCTTCATCGGAAACGGTGATGCGCACGCGCCCGTTTTCGATCAGGTACATTGCATCGCCAACGTCGCCGGCGCGAAATAAAGTGGTACCGGCCTTCGTGTCCTGCGTGCGCAAAAGGCTGCGCAGCTCCGCCGCCGCTTCATCGTCAAGCGAGGCAAACAGAGGCACCGAACGAATCGCGTCCAGCGTCATTTCCTGAGGGGTTGGTGTTGACATAATTAAGACCTCGCGTCGTGCTTCGTTGGCCACTTTTGTCAGGGGGCAGTTGTCCGTCGTCCGTTGCCCGGACAGCAACTAACAACTGACTGTTGACTACTGACTACTGACCTTCCCGTCTTTCATCATGATGATCCGATTCGCGAAGCTGCTCGCCAGGTCGTGGTCGTGCGTCACCAACAACACAGTCAAGCGATCGCGATCGACCATCTCGCGCAACAGCGCCAGCAGTTCGCGCGCGCGCGTCGAGTCTAAGTTCCCGGTCGGTGCATCGGCAAGCAAAACCCGCGGCCGATTCGCCAGCGCGCGGGCAATTGCGACGCGTTGCTGCTCACCGCCCGACATTTCTGATGGCCGGTGGTCCATCCGATCACCCAGGCCGACGCGCTCAAGCAACGAAGCTGCGCGATCGCGGCGCTCAGTCCCGCGCATGCCGCCGAACGCCAGCGCCAGCTTTACGTTCTCGGCCGCGGTCATCGTCGGAATCAGGTTGAAGTTCTGAAAGATCATTCCGACTGAAAAGCGCCGGTAACGCGCCATCTGCTTTTTCGTAAACGGCCCAAGCGATTGCGAATCAAACAAGACTTCGCCGCTCGTTGGACGATCCAAACCACCCAGCAGATTCAGCAGAGTCGATTTGCCCGAGCCGGACGTGCCTTGAATCGCGACGAATTCACCTTCGTTCGCGCCCATAGTGACGTGATCCAGCGCGGTCACTTCGGTCGTGCCCATCTGATAGACGCGAGTGATGTCTCGAGTTTCGATGATCATCTTTAGCTGCGACGCGCCACCCGCCACAACTCAAACTTCTCTTCGTCGAATCCTTTCAGAGGGATTTCGAATCGCGTCGCTGTGATGTTGTTTTGCGAATCGCTCAAGAGTTCGCGCACGGCGGGATCAGAGTAAACCGCGGCGGAAACTATGACGTCATCGCCGGTGGATTGCCCTTCGAGCCGCGCCGCGAGATTCACCGTCGATCCAAAATAATCGAGCCGCTCGTTCAGCGTCACCGCGATGCACGGGCCCGTGTGCAATCCAGCTTTCAAGGTCAACGGTTGCGATCCGTTCGCCGGCGCAGCCATAACTCGCTGCGCGTGCAGCATGGCCCGCAAAGCTGACGCTGGTTGGCGGAACACGGCCATGACCGCATCGCCAATCGTTTTCACCAGGGCGCCGTCTTCTTCCGCGATGACTTTTCGCAGCACGTCGAAATGATTCATCACATGACCAAAAGCCGTCGCGTCACCAATTTCGCGATACAGCCGCGTCGAGTTTTTCAGATCAGTGAAAAGAACTGTAAGCGTGCCGACGGAGATTTGTTCCCCAGGTCGCAGCGCTTCGCTGGCAAACAGATCGCGGAAAACTTGCAGTGCTGTCACTTCAGCGGCGGTGGCCGCGTCGTCGCTCCACGCGGTCCGTTCGAGGATAAAAAGCTGCTCGTCGCCGGTCGCATTTTCAAACTGAAGCTGCGAACACTTTCCGATTTCGATCTCCTCGTTGGGCCAACCCTCCGGCGTGGCTCGCAGAGTTCTCACGCATGTCCCGTCGTCCGTCACGCGCAGATGTTGCCAACCAGGCAGCGCCATCGTGCGCAAACGATAGCGACCCAGCTCGAGTTCGACGTTGATCGATCGACGCTCGCCGCCCGGAAGAAGTTGCTGGGCTGCGATGTGCGGCGTGACTTGTGGTCCACCGACGCAGAAGATTTCGGTTTCGGCATCGCGAATTGCCGGATTGGGTCGAAACGTAAGTTCGACTGACTGCTCAAAATTGATCGCGAAGTCGATATTGCAGCCAGGACAGTGAACAGTTGAAGCGATCTCTTTCAACGAGTCGGTGGAAGCGCCGCCGCGACACATCGGACAGATCAGATTCCATTGCAGATCGAGAATTCCCGCGCGCGTTGCGCACAGGCAAGTTTGCAGCACGTCACGTTTGGATCGATTCCATTGGCGCGCCAACTCGTACGGCCGGATGCGTCCCAAAGCGAACTCGTCGCCGTTTTCAAGGTAATCAACAAGCATTGCGACGATTTCGGTGTCGCTGCCCAGGCCTACCATCTTCTCGCTCAGCGACAGCAGGCGCTCGCGACCCCCAGGCGCAAATTCCGCGCTGGCTGATTCGCTCGCCGCAGTTTTCCCGTGCTTCGCCAGACGATCGTATTCGCGCAGCGTCCGCGCAAAGTTGCGCGCGCTGATGAAACCAATCTGAATCGGGATCGCGATCGAACCGAGGAGGTTCTTTGGCGTGGCCCAAACCTCGTAAGTCAATTTCGCCCCGGCTGGCGATTCAGCGTCCGTGGTTTCGCGCGGTTCCAACTCGACGCGCACGCGCAATTCGCTCATCGGTCCTTTCGAATAGCGCCGCACGACGCCGAAACGATACGGCCGCACCCATTCGAACGGCTGCTCTTCCCATTCAACCGGAATTCCAAACGCCGACAAGCGCAACTTCTTTCGCGCGTTCGTTGACTTGCCTTGGGCCACGGTCTCGACAGTCGGCACGCCCGTGTCGCGGTTGAAACGGTTGGTGTCGGCAACCAGCGGCCAGATTTGCGCCGGTGAAGATTCGAGATCGAATTGCCAGACGTAATGGAATTCCTTGGGCATGGGCGGAAAGAGTTTCAGGTTTCAAGTTCCAAGTCTCAAGTTCTTAAGCCGCAGTGCGCGCAACCGCGCCAGGCAAAGAACACTCGAGACCAACTTGAAACCTGAAACCTGAAACTTGAAACTGCCTCTAGATCACTTTGTACTCTGAATCCACATCCTCGTCCGAAAAAGCCACGCGATAATTTTTCGACTGCACTTGTTTCGTGATCAGCAGATCGTCTTTCGTCTTCAGTAGATCGGCGCGGTTGTAAACGGAAAGCTCGAAGTTATAGCCGTGCGTAATCGCATCCTTCGGACAGGCCTCGACGCAAAAGCCGCAGAAGATGCAGCGGCCATAGTCGATGTTGTAAACCTTTGCGAACCGCTCATCGACGCCCGTGCGTTCGGTGGCCGGACGGGGATCGTCCGCCGCTTCGATGTATATGCACTCGGACGGGCAAGCTGCGGCGCACAGAAAGCAGGCGACGCATTTCTCCCGACCCAACTCATCAACGTGCAGCAAGTGTTGGCCGCGATAGCGAGGCTGCACCGTTACCGGTTCGTCCGGATACTCAACCGTCTGTTTGCGCTTCGGAATGTAAGACAATGTCACGCCCATCCCTTGAATGATGGTGCGCGTCGAATCGATTACTTCTGAAATGATAGACATCGTGAAGCTATTCTACCTTAAGCAGAATCCCGGCGCATTCTGTGAAGATGAACTCGCAATTCGCAATCCGAAATTCGAAATTCTCACTTGCCAAGACTGCCCATGAAGATCGCGGCGCCGTAAATCACGATGATGATCGCCAGCAACAGGAAATACGCAGAGGCGGTGGCAATGCCGACAATCGCGAACGGCTTGCCCGTGTTCTCTTCCGGTTTGTTCTTGATCTGGATCAGTTGATAGACACCCAGTCCGATCGCTACCGGTCCGGAAATCACGCCGAGGTAACAGCACCAACCGATCGTCACCGTGAAGATGCCGCAGATCATCGACGCGATCGCCATTCCCTGCTTCGGCGCCTGAACCATCGGCGGCGGAGGGGGCTGCCATCCACCCTGCATTGGTTGCGGCTGCTGATATCCGCTCGGCGTCAGGCCGCCCGAAGACGGCGCGGGCGGAGAAGGCATCGGCGGTGGGCTCGGTTGGGGCTGAAATTGTCCTGAGCCCAGATCGCCAGACGGCGACTGCCAGCCACCCGGCGGTGGTTGAGGCGGCGCTGAAGAGAGAATCGTCGGGGGCGGCTCGGAACTTTTCGGCGAATCATCGACGAGGGTGGTTCCATCCTGGGTACAAAAAGCCAGCCAGTCTTCTTCGAAGGTGCGGTTGCAGGTTGGGCAGCGTTTCATAATGTTGGTCAGTTGTCAGTTGTCAGTGGTCAGTTGCTCCGCTAAGTCAGCGCGCCTTCAACTGACTACTGACAACGGACAACTGACGGTTTCAAACCAATTCCAACTTACTGAAAAAGTAGGCGATTTCGATCGCAGCATTCTCGTCGGAATCGGATCCGTGCGTAGCGTTCTCGCCGACTGATCCGCCGAACTCTTTGCGAATCGTCCCGGAGTCGGCTTTCGCGGGATCGGTGGCGCCCATCAAATCGCGCCAGGCTTTCACCGCGCCATCCTTTTCGAGGACCATGACGACGCATGGGCCGCTCGACATGAACTCGGTCAAGCTATCATAGAAAGGTTTGCCGCGGTGAACTTCGTAGAAACCTTCAGCTTGTGGGCGCGTCTGATGAATCATCTTCAGTGCGCGAATGCGAAAGCCGCCGCTGATGATGCGATCGATAATCTTGCCCGTGTGACCGGCGCCAACGGCGTCCGGTTTGATAATTGCGAAAGTAAGATTACTTGCCATTTCTCTCCTAATTGAATCGATTTACTCGAAGACTCTTTAATTCTTTACCCCTGAGATACAACACGGATGCGAAACTGGTCCACTGACGGACGCCATTATGTAACACATCGCTGAGTCCCCGGGGTTATACGCTCCCGGCCTGATCCATGTAAAAGCTCTGCACCTCGCATTGGCCGCACAATCGGCTTGACACAGCCCGACTGACGCCCTCGGATAATAAGTGATGCGTGAGCCGCCGCTGTAACTAATATTATTCATTAAGCTGAACGCTGGCTTAGGCCGTTGCGGGGGAGGCGTGGGCTTCGGCGTGACTTCCTTTTTTGGCGTATCAACCGTGGGCTCAGGCGATGACCGTGGCGACTGTGTCGGCTCGGGCGTAGGAACGATCGGAGTCACTCTTGGATCCGGCGTTGGAGTTTTAGTCACTACAGTCGTCGCACCGCCGCGTGTAAGTATGTACGCGATGGCCACGGCCGAGATGCCGAGCACCAAAACGATCGCGAGTATCCACGGCAACGGATTGCGCTTGCTTGTCCCTTCCTCAACTTGATGTCGATATTGATACTGATCGGGTCGCGCGGTGATCGTAGGCTGCGGACTTGGCACCGTCGGTCGCGACGGCATGATCGTGGGAGAAACTTCTGTCGGCAACGGCGTCTGCGGCAGGTGCCACGTCGCATTCGCATCCGGCCGATCCGGCGCGCCGACCAAACGCGATCCATCATCCAGACAAAATACGAGCGTATCGTCTTCGTAGGATCGGCGACACCGGGGACAGGTCTTCATTTAGAATTAGTTTGAGAAGATTACGCGCTCAGGGCTTGCTGCATCGCCGCTCCAATATCCGCAGGCGAGTTCACCACATGAATTCCGGCGTCCGAGAGTGCTTTCATTTTTTCTGCGGCGGTTCCTTTTCCACCCGCGATGATTGCGCCCGCGTGACCCATGCGACGTCCAGGCGGCGCCGTCTGGCCGGCGATGAATGCGACAATCGGTTTGGTGACATTCTCCTTCGCGAACGCCGCGGCTTCCTCTTCCGCTGTGCCGCCGATCTCACCAATCATCACGATGCCTTCGGTTTCATCGTCATCTTGAAAAAGTCTAAGCGCATCAACGTGCGTCGTGCCCACGATCGGATCACCACCAATGCCACCGGCTGACGATTGACCGAGGCCTAGCGACGTAAGTTGGCCCACCGCTTCGTAGGTCAAGGTTCCCGAACGCGAGACGACCCCGACTCGTCCTTCTTTGTGAATATGGCCGGGCATGATTCCAATCTTGCACCGGCCGGGACTGATGATTCCGGGACAGTTCGGACCAATCAGACGCGTCTGCTTGTCGCGCAGATATTCTTTCACCTTCACCATGTCGAGCGCGGGAATGCCTTCAGTAATGCACACGACAACCGGAATGCCTGCGTCGGCCGCTTCCATGATCGCGTCACCGGCAAACGCCGGCGGCACATAAATCACCGAGGCGTTCGCGCCGGCTTCTTTGACAGCATCAGCGACGGTATTGAAAACGGGAATGCCTTCGTGCGTAGTGCCGCCTTTGCCGGGCGTGACGCCGCCCACGACATTCGTTCCGTACTCAACCATCTGTTTGGTATGGAAAGTTCCTTCTTTGCCGGTCAAACCTTGCACGACCAGGCGTGTGTTCTTATCGACGAGTATGCTCATGAGTCTCTACCGCCTGCGGTAGCGGGCGGGTAATCAATCAGATATTTAGATGTCAGCAAATGTAAAACGACGCCGCAGTATAGCAACGGCGTCGTTTAAGGCAAAACTGGACGGCAGAACTTTTGCGGCAACTCTCAACCGCGTGTTCCGCGTTCGCGCAAACTGTGATCGGGAAGATTGTGCAGCTTGATTCCCTTGCCGGCGGGACCTTCTTCGTCACGTCGCGCGGCGATCCAGTCCCATCCACCCTTTCCTTTCAATAGAACGATCCCTTCGCCGCCCTTATCGACTCCGCCCATCTCTTCCGCCGTTGCGTTGCGCCACGAGCCTCGGACTATGCCCGACCCGGTGTCCCAAACGTATGTGCCGTTCGCGCTGATGGTCAACGCGCCGCCGCTCTTTGCATACATCGGATTTCCGGGCGCGCCGACTTTCGAAAACAACCACTTGCCAAACAACTCATTTCGCTTCGCGGGCGCACCAAAGTTTTCATTGAGCGCCGCAGTGACATTCGAGAGCGCGCCGAACTTACCTAACTGGTTAACAAAGTCGCCAATCGAGACATAATGAAAGTTCACACCTCGCTTGAGAATGTCTTCGCGAAGCTGTTGCAGCACTTGTTCGCGTTTAGGATTCATGAACGGGTCGCCGTCGCCAAGCCGCTGTTTGAGAAATGAAAGGATGTCCTGTTGAGACATCGCCGGGCCGCCGGGAGCGTTCGCTGGTCCATTGTCGTTTGGTTCATCGAGCGGCTTTGCTTCGTCAGCACGATCGGGTTTGGCGCGATTATCATTTCTTGGAGGCTCCTCGGGCACGGTTCTGGCGGGTCGAACATCGGCTAATGCATAGGCGCGCTCAAAGCCTTCCGGATAAAACTGGCTGGGCTTCTCGCGAACCAGCACCTGTTTGCCGCCCGGCAGTTCTTTGACGCAGGTGCCGACTTCCCACTTCTCAGGCCAGCTTTGCGCTCGGTATTCGACCGGTTCACCGGGCTTGCATTGAGCAACAGCGACGACTGCGGTCAGCAGCACCCATAGGGCAACCACGATCGAAACTTGGATCGAGACAAGAAGTTTCCTCATGGCAACTGATTCTCCTTCAGCGACGAATTGTTGAGTATCCACTGTGAACGGATGACGCAAGTTAGTCATCACGGCCCAAACCTCTGCCGATATTCGATTGACGAGATGAATGCTTTAACCATCTCGGCGCGACGAAAGTCTCCATTGAATGAGTTCAACTTGGTCAGCCAGAAGTTGAATCCATCGAGACCATAGTCCGGCGCGTCATACGCGTTGCGCCGCAGGTAACCAAAGTATTCGCTCAAGACAAACGCGCGATTGAATTCGCGTCGATTGAGCGCATCCGATTCAGCCACGCGCCGCAGAACACGCGCGCGGGCGCCCGTGGGATTGTTGAATTCGTTGATAGCCGCGATGCGCTCGCTTGAGGTGGGCGTCAGGCCCGCATGGGCATACAACGCGTCAACATAAGCCGCCGGCAATATGGTCTCTGGATACAAGTCCAGGAACTCTTGCCGATTAACAAAGTCCTCGGTAAACGCAATCTTGTTCGCCTCGAGTTTCTGCTCCCACAGCGGCTGCAGCACGACTACGCCGTTGCCCACCGCCTGCTGGTCCTGCGTGAACTCAGTGAAGCCAGGCAAACCATTTGGCCGGTCCAGCGCGGCATTGTAGATTCGGTATACAAAGTAGCCGGTGTTCTGGAATTCAATCGACAGGAAGAATGAAGCGCTGGTATCGATGCGTTTCACTTCGCGGCATTGAACGTTCGCGCCACACGATTCGATGTTGTTCGTCCAGAAATCCCAACCAGCTTGATCGGGTTCGCGCCCGAGCAGATCGCGATATTGTTGGCGCACGAAGTTGCGCGAATCATCGATCTCGTTAGTTGGCTGTCCAATCGAGCTGTCAGCCAGCAGGAACGGGCTCAGTGAAGGGGTGCTCGCGCAAATCGTGCGCGTGCCGAAGTCGTGGCTGATCGTTCGATCAACCATCACGTTGTTCTCGCGATGCAGGACCTTCAGCGCGAAGAACTGCGCTGACGTTTGTCCCGACACCGGCGGCACATTGAAGCACACCGTAATCGGAGCCGTGTAAGCCGCGGTCGTCGTGATATCGAAAGCGAGACTTGCTCCGCTGATCGAGAACCCACCCGGCAGACTGCCGGTCGAACTCGGATTGATTGGCGTCACCGTCGTCGTACCGCCAGTGGTGATGCCGCTGAAGGTCAGGTTCACGCTGCCTTGTTGGACGGGGACATTGCTGCCGGCCGGAGTAGTAGCGGGCGGCAAGTTGTCCATCAACACACTAATGGTGCCGTTGTTGTTGGCTTGATCATTTGATCCGGCAATGATGTCCAGTACGCCGTTGCGATTAAGATCGGCGAGGATGATCTGATTGGGGTCTTGCGTCATCGCCAGGAAGAAATTAACGGGCGTAGTAAACGTACCGTCACCATATCCGAGGAGCACATTGATACTGCGGTTCCCGGCAACGGCCATGTCCGCGCGGCCATCTCCGTTTAGGTCACCGATCGCTACTTGGCGAGGAGAAGATACAGAGTTGTTGAGCGGAGCCTTGAGGGTACCGTCACCCTTGTTGAGAAGAACCGAAATGCTTTGATTGCGACTGATGATAAGGTCTGCTTTTCCGTCGCCGTTCACGTCTCCGGAAACCACAAAGTTCCCGTCTGCCCCCACCGTATAGTTCACGGCCGGCAGGAAAGTGCCGTCACCTTTGCCGAACATCACACCCACGGAATTTCCCAACACGCCGGCGATTACGGATGCGTCGAGTTTCCCATCACCGTTGTAATCGGCAAGGGCAAGGCTCTGATATCCGAAACTGGACGTCTGTCTCATTGCAGAGAAATCTCCCGCACCGTTTCCGATGTAAACCTGAATGAAGTTCTGTGAGGCGTTGTTGTTGATTGCCGTAATGACCACATCTAACTTGCCGTCACCGTTCACATCGCCAACCTTCAAGTCCTGAGGGAAGAGTCCCGTTCCTACGTTTCGGCTGGAACCGAAACCGAAGGTAACCGAGTTTCTGAGCCGGACAGTCAATGAGCCGACTGAAGTGTTGCCCCTCACCAGATCGGGACGGCCGTCGCCGTTGAAGTCGCCAACACCCAAGACACTTCCGTCTTCCGGATTAGGAACGGCTCCCAACTCCAGAAATCCTCCAAGGCCATTGAAGTACTGCACTTGTCCTCGGAAAGTGACATCGAGATTTCCATCGCCGTTGAAATCGGCTGCACCTAGTCCGCCGATTGCGTCTCCCACAGCGAAGGATGCGAGCGGCTTGAACGTCACCGGCGACGGCGTTGCACGCAGCGACGGAGTTGGAGTCGGCGTTGGCGTCGGAGGTGGGGTCGGCGTGGGTGTCGGAGTCGGCGTTGGTGTTGGTGTCGCGTTCGACACGTCGAACCCTTGGTCCACCGGCGTCGCCGCGTTGTAGTTGGCGTCTCCTGACTGACTAGCGCGGACGACGACATGACCAGCGCCCGTCAAAGTCACCGTGTTGCCGCTAATCGTCGCGGGACCTGACTGAATGCCGAACGTGACCGTCAGCAGCGACGACGCGGTGGCGCTAACGGGGAATGGCGGCGCGCCCAAGGTCTTGTTTTGCAAGACTCCGAAATTAATCGTCTGGTTGGCCTTCGCGATGTTAAAGCTGCGAGCAACATCACTCGCAGCGTTGTAGTTTTGGTTCCCGGCCTGCGACGCAGTCACCGTACAGGATCCGGCTCCAGTGATATGAACCGTGTTGCCGCTCAAGGTGCAGTTACCGGTAGCGGCAAAGCTTACGCTCAAGTTTGAATCAGCCGCCGCGCTAACCGGGAAATCGGCATCGCCGAATGTCTTGTCTGTGAGTGTGCCAAACGTGATGAGCTGGTTGGCCTTCGCAATATTGAAAGAGCGCGCGACGTTCGTGGCCGCATTGTAATTTGAATCGCCGGCTTGCGAAGCCGTGATGGTGCAGGCACCCGCGCCCGTCAGATGAACGACGTTGCTGCTCACTGTGCAATTGCCCGTCGCGCCAAAGCTCACATTCAACCCAGACGAAGCCGTGGCGCTGACATTGAAATCAGCTTCGCCAAACGTCTTGTCAGCCAAAGTTCCAAACGTGATCGTTTGATTGGCTTTGGCGATGCTGAAGGTTTGCGGGACGTCGGTCGCGGCGTTGTAGTTTGAATTGCCTGCTTGCGAAGCTGTGATGGTGCACGAACCGGCGCCGGTCAGGTGAACCGTGTTGCCACTGACAGTGCAATTGCCGCTCGCGCCAAAGCTTACGCTCAATCCGGAAGACGCAGTGGCGCTGACGTTGAAGTCGGCATTGCCGAAGGTCTTGCCAGCCAACGCTCCGAACGTGATTGACTGGTTCGCCTTGAGGACGTTAAGCGAAACGTTCTTCGAATTTGAGTTGAAGTGCGCCGTGTCGCTCGGCACGAAGTCCACGTGCAGATTCTGATTTGCACCGGCGTTGAGTTGCGTTCCTGACGGTGGCATATAGGTGAAAGTGCCGGCGACACTGGAACTATCATTCGGATTGATGGCCGTCGCATTAAGTTGCGTGGCGCTCAGCGCGGCGCCAAAAGTGATGTCGGCGGGATTGTTCCAAACAATCGTCGGCGTCACTTTTGCGTTAATAGTCAAAGTTCCATTCGCACTGCCTTGATAGTTCGCTTCGTTAATGACTGCCGAGACATCGTACGAGCCGACCGCGGTTGGTGACGTGACTGGCGAACCGCTCTGGCTGTAGGTGATCACGACGTTGAGTCCCGAGGGGTTCGTCGTCGCAGCCGCGAACTTCGGATTGCCGTCGAAAGTGTAGGTGAGGTTGCTCAGCGTGACGGTGGCTGACTGTTTCGCAATATTGAATGAGCGTGCCACATCCGGCGCGGCATCGTAGTTTCCATTTCCGGCTTGAGACGCGGTGATTGTGCAGGAGCCGGCGCGGGTGATGTGCACCGTCTGACTCGCGATCGTGCAATTCCCGGCGGCGGCAAAAGCGACCGTCAGGGTTGAACTAGCGCTCGCACTCACACCGAAATCTGCATCGCCAAATGTTTTGTCGGTAAGTGGATTGAACGTAATTGTCTGCGACGCCTTTTGGGCTGTCACCGATTCAGTCACCTGAGTCGCGGCGTTGTAATTGTTGTCGCCGGCCTGATCGTATTTCACCGTGCAAGTTCCGGTGCCTGCGGTTATCTGGAAATTAGCAGCGGTGTTCGAGCAAGCGCCCGAACTGCTGTAAGCAACGGTCAAACCCGAACTGGCCGTAGCCGCAACGGTAAAACCAGCGTTGAAGGCTTTCGCGGATGGGGCATGGCTGGTAATCGAAATCGACTGGTTCGCTTTATTAACAGTCAGCGTTCCCGTTCCGCTGCTGCCGGCGTAATTTGCGTCTCCTGCAAAGGTCGCGCTTACGGCGCTTGCAAAAGTTCCGGCGTTGATGCTTGAGAGACTGACGTTCGCTAGTGAGGCCACTCCGTTCGAATCCGTAGTCGTGTTGCCGACGGCGTTTCCATTCAGCGTGAAACTGATCGTCGCGCCGCTAATCGGCGTGCTGTTGGAAGTGAGCGTCGCGGTTAACGTCGCGGTGCTTCCGTAAGTACCGCTGCCGGAAACTGAAGAGATGGTGGTGGCGGGCGCCCCTGTACACTCGCCTAAACGGATCGACACGTCGTTTGAGTTGTAATTGGCAATGGCGAGGTCTTGTTTTCCATCGTTATTGAAATCTCCCACCGCCGGTGAAATCGGGTACAGGTTGCCGGTAGTAGGCGTTGTCGTGGTGAACCCTCCAGTGCCGTTTCCTAAATTGATCGTAATGTCTGCGTAGTAGCCGTTGGCAATGGCCAGGTCCTGGTTGCCGTCGTGATTGAAATCCCCAATCGCCAGTGAATTAGTGTACGTGTCACCGCTGGCGTTCGCTCCCGGCGTGAAGCCGACACTGCCATTCCCTAAACGGGTTACCGCGCACAAGCAGGCACCGCTGGTCACCGCGAAGTCCTGGTTGCCATCGTTATTGAAGTCTCCGATCGCCATGTACGCGGGGGTGAGGAAATCGGCAAGATAAACATCAGTCGCGGCCGTGAATCCGCCAGTACCATTTCCCAAACGGATCGAGACGTTCCATTAGACGCCGTTGGCCACTGCGATGTCCTGCTTCCCATCATTGTTGAAATCTCCAATCGCCAGTGATTTCGGGCGAGTGCCGACGCTCACATCGGCGGCATTGGTGAAGCCGCCGCTGCCATTTCCCAAACGGATCGAAGCGTTTGCGCTGCCATCGTTGGCCACGGCAAAGTCCTGCTTGCCATCGTTATTGAAATCTCCAACCGCGAGTGAAATAGGATTATTGCCAACGCTGACATCGGTGAGAACATTGGTGAAAATACCATTACCATTTCCTAGAGCGATTGAAACTGTTGCGACGTCATTGTTGGCGACCGCGATATCCTGTTTCCCGTCGTTATTGAAATCCGCAACCGCCACCGACTGGGGACCACTGCCAACGCTGACATCCGCAGCGCTGCTGAAAGCGCCACTGCCATCGCCTAAACGGATGGAAACATTAGCTGAATAGTAGTTGGCGACCGCCAAGTCCTGCTTGCCATCGTTGTTGAAATCGCCAACAGCTACTGAATAAGGATGATTGCCGGCGCTGACATCCGCACCATTCGTGAATCCGGATGTGAGACAGGCCGTCCCCTGCTGCACGGTTAGCGTGAACGTCTTGGTGGCAGTCCCTCCGCCCCCGAAAGCCGTCACGGTTACCGTGTAGCTGCCCGCCGGATGCGCGTCGGTCACACGCACGACTCCCGTCGATGTGTTGGCGACCAACGTGCCCTTGAATTTTGTGGAGGTTGAGACGTTGATGCTCGTCGCAGCCTCGGGCGTCGCGCTCGGCGTTACGGTTAGGTTGCCGCTCAACGCCACTGACGTATTCGAATAATTGCCGAGTGCCGGCGTGGGCGTCGGGCTTGCCGCGGTCGGGGGTTGCTCTGAGAACGAATCGAGAACACGCGACGTCGCCGCAGCACCCCGATTACCTGATGGCGTGCTGCTGAAAGAGCTAAAGGCATGTGTCTTTTGCGCGAGCCACATCACCGGCAGCGCTGCTAATAAAGCCAGGGCCAGTACCAGAACCCGTCCGTTTCCGGATTTGATCAGTGTCTGAATTCCTACGCGCGATTGACGAATGAATCGTGGCATGTCGTCTCCCCCTGCAATCAAGAGCTTCGTGCGGAAACCAAATAAGAACGCGCAGCGCCGGTAGGTCTGGCCTCACGTCAATTACGGCTACATGGAAGTAAGGACACGTGCGGCGGAAGAATGTTTAGTTGACGGGTGCGAAAAATTTGCGGGTGGGTAATTGGTGTTGCCTTAGCGAGGCATTTGCAGCGATTCCGGATCGCCGATGACTACGAAACCGGCCCAATAAAATGGGTGACGAAACGGACCGCGACGAAGTTGGTTAAGAGAAGCTTGCTGAAGGGCGCGGGCCTTGGACATCGGCGCGGCGCGCGACGAGTATTTCCCGAGAAGGTTGCGATGAAAATCGAGCATCAGATCGGCTGTACTCTTGGACGGAACTTTCCACTGACTCGCCACAGTTGTGGGCGTGCCCGCGACGAACAACGCCCAACTCAATCCGATCACACCTTCGCCCTGGCTAATCTGGCCACGGGCCGTCTCGCACGCTGACAGCACAACCAAATCGGCATGCAGATCGAGGTCCATGATTTCTCTGGCTTCGAGCAGGCCATCCTCTTTGCTCTGATTTCCAGGACTAGCCAACACGACGTGGGAGTACATCGGACTGCTATTGTCCAAAATGCCATGCGTCGCAAAGTGCAGAATTCGAAATTGCCCAGCCGCGCTTTTGACTCGTTCCTCTTTGGCTTCAGCACCAATGAGAACACTGCTGTTTTGGGAGCCGTAGAGCCTTCCAATTTGCGCGGCCTCGGCTTCCGCCTCAGGGAGCGGCGGCAAGGCGGCATTAGCGTTGGCGCGCGGCGACTGCTCGACACTTCCTCCGGAGATCGCCGGATTCGCGAACGCCAACAAGTTCGGGCTACCGACTTTCATTTGCGCGCCTGCGCGCTTCATTTCGATGAGCGCCGTCAAGGAAGGCGCGTACGAAATGGCCGCGTCTTCCAGCATGAAGTGATTAGGCGCGGATTGCAGCGCCTGAAACGGAAGGCCCCAAAGCATCGTGCTCGGCACAATGACTAATGACGTCTTGCCGACAAGCGAAGTACGCGCCGGCTTAAGAAGTAATTCGTACAACTCGCGCGCATCCTTCTCGATGGGATCGCGTTGCGCGATGGCACGTCGGAATTGTTCGGCGCGATTCGAGAGCTCCTCGGTTGGCGACGCAAGCATGTAAGCTTTCGTCTGCAGGGTCGTACCCACCCTTTCAATTACAAAAAGGATTTCTTTGTCACCCGCAGCGGCAAATTCAAGTAGCGCCGTTTGTTGATTCGGAACCAGAGTCAGCAGTCGCTGCTCCGTCAATGCCTGCTCCTCGCCACGAAACACTTTGAGTTCGGGATGCGCCGCGTAGAGACTCGCGTGGAACTCTTCCAAATCCAGACGCGCTTGCTGCAGATTGCGCCGCAGGTTCGTCAGTTGCGCCTGATCGGGAGCCGGTCGCAGGTTCTCAAGGGCGAGCTGCGCATTCAGAGAGGTCAACGCGGCTTCCAGTTTCTGCTCATTCTCTTGCTCTGCCGGCGTCATCGATTTAGAAATCGCGTTGCGCCCCCGGCTGAGCACGTCGATCAAGACTCGCGCTTTGGCCCGCTCCGCAAAACGGAGAGCTTCCATCGGCTGGTTCGAGGCCACTGAAAGTTTGATCATCTCCTGATAAGGAACGACTTTGTTTTCAAAGAACATTTGCCGCTCGCGCTCGCCGCCGCTGACGTGCTGTCGCAGGCCCTCGATTATGCGAATCGCTTCCTGGAAATCTTCGGCGGCCTTGGCGCGATCCCCTAGCGCGCCGTGTATCTGGCCCGACAGCAATCTCACCTGCCAATACAATTCGGGATTGCCAATTTGCGAGGCGATCGCGCTCGCCCGCGTGAGCATCTCCATCGCGCCGTCGTTCTGGCGCTGGTTCCTCAGGGCCCGCGCGCTATACAGAAGGGCTTCGGTCATGCCTCGACGATCGCCAATCTCTTCGGCAACTTTGAGACTGCGGGTCAGATTCGTGAGCGCCAGGTCGAAGTCACCACGCGCCAGATGAATCGCACCAATCAGTGAAAGCGTGGTCGTGATCGCGCTTTTTGTTTTGATGGCTTCCCGAATCTCCAGAGCTTTTTGCAGATGCTCCAGCGCTCGATCTTGGTCACCCATTAAGAAATAAACGCGGCCGATGTTGTTGTGGTTGGTGGCGATGCCCGATCGATCGCCAAGCTCTTCGCGCAGCTTCAAGCTGCGGTTGTAGTAGTCAAGCGCCAGCGCGTAATTGCCTTGCCAGCGATAGACAACACCGATGAGGTTGTAAGCGGTGGCGATACCGACCTTGTCGTCGGTGTGCTCGATTATCGAAAGGCCTCGACTGAGATACGTGTGCGCATTCCGGTAATCACCCTGATCCATGTAGGCGGTACCAATATTTCGCAAATAGATCGACGCGCCCACAGGATCTTTGGCAGTGCGCGGATGATTCAGTGCCTGGTTGTAGTAATCGATGGCCTTAGAGTAGTCACCCAAGTTCCGATACGTCGCTCCCATGTTGTTATAGATAGTTAACAGGATATCGGGATCATTAATTGCCTCGCGCAAAGCCAGCGCGCGCTGGTGATACGCGATGGCCTGCGAGTAATCTCCACGGGCGTCAAGCGCCACGCCCATGCTGGTCAGCGTCGTCGCCATGCCTTCGCGATCGCCAAGTTGCTCTCGCAGCGCGAGACTGCGCGCATAGTATTCAAGCGCCACTTCATAATTACTCTGACGCCGATACGACACGCCGATGTCATTAAGCACTTCCGCTACCGCTGCTTTGTCATCGAGCTTTTCGTAAATCGATAGCGCCCGCTGCCTGAGTTCGAGCGACTTCGCGTGTTGGCCCTGTTGTGAATAGACTCGACCCATCGCGTTGAGGACCGCGGCCGTCGATCCTTCATCGTGAAGCTGCTCGCTGACTCTTTCCGCAAGATCGTACGCCGTGAGTGCTTTCGTGTACTCCGCTCGAGTCGAACTCTCATCACCGAACCGCATTAATTCTGCACTCAGATCGTGGGTCACAAGATCTTTCTGAGACGAAAGCAGCACGGCCCGTTCGTCCACCGTCTTCGCACTAACTAAATCACTCGCGAGTTTTCTTACCGATGGATTGTCTGTGGGTTTCGTTTCAATCTGCGCCGCGAGCGGAGAGGTAACGAGCAACGCAAGGCAAAGCGAGACAAAGAAGTGTTTCATTTGGGGGAACACCACGCGGTTTCACTAACGCCGGGATTTTAGGAGTAGGTCGCGCCGCTGTAAAGCCTGTTGTGGTGAACTTATGGCGTGGTTATTTCACGAAGCGGACGGTGTATTCCGCGATGGTCGTTTGGGCGTCTTTGCCGGTCTCTGCGATCGCGATTTGATAGGTTCCGCCTCGCAACTTCTCAGCGGCCAGTTGCAAATGGAAAGTCTTTGTCTTTGATTGGAGCCGTGCAGGCCCCGACCAGACTGTGCTTTCGGTCTCGTCCCTTACGAGGACGGCGTAGCTGAGAGAGGGCTGCGCGTTGGCCACGTGCAAAGTTAGAGAAATTACTCGAGTGCCTGGCGGCACGGTAATGGTTTTGAGGTCTTCCGTTCCGCGTAACGCTTCATTCGGATAAAGCTCAACGGGAACGACGTTCTTTGCAATCACGTCACTGGGTGGCGTCGCTTGGGGCGTAGCGACCTTCCCGGGCGTTGGTTGGTTGGCGGGTGAAGGTGATGCATTCTGCTTCGCCGGCGAAGTGATCGGTTGCGGACTGGAATTCGGCGTTGGCGACGGCTGCGTGAATGTCTGCTCGTGCCGTTGTGCAACTTCTGAGTCGGAGCCGCGGCGCATCATCATCCAGATCCCACCGGCAATTACCGCGAAAGCTACCGTGGCGGCGATGGCCAGTCCTATCGTCAGCGACGAAGTGCGCCGCAGTCGATGCGATTCAAACTCGACGACGTTCGATGATGCCTGCGCACGCGGGCCCACTGCGTCCTTGAATGCCGCGTAACGATGCGCAAGTTCAGCGTCGGACACAGTCTCGCCGCTCTCGTCGGCAAACGTAGCCAGGTCGAGCAGCAACGAGGTGCAGTCTCGACACGCCGCCAGATGATCCTGAATGCGGGCTTCCTCCGCTGGCGACTTCTCACCGGCGTGATACGCGCAGATATCTTCCGGGCTCAGATGTTCGACCTCATCCGTCGACGCGACAATTGTCGAACTCAATGATTCTTTGAAAGAGTTGGCTTCCACTTAGTCGTCTCTGCAAATCGCAACTTGTGAGTTGCGTCGTTCAAAACTCTACGTGCTCGAAATACGGCGCCAGTTTCATCTTCAACTGTTTGCGTCCTTGAAACAGGTGCGCTTTCACCGTCTCAATCGATAAACGCATCACCGTCGCGATCTCCTGATACGAGAGTTCCTGATAAACCCGCAGCACGATGCAACGCCGCATCTGATCCGGCAGCGACGTGACCGCCTCGCGCAACGCGTCCAGGCGTTCGGCCTCTACCACTGCCGCCAGCGGATCAACGCCGCGACGGTCAACGAGATGAACGGCGGTTGGCTGCTGTTCGGCTACGACCTCCAGTTGCATATCGTGTCCGGCGCGTTTTTGCGTCGCGTGACTCCGCAAAGCGTTGCGATAAATATTCGCGGCAATCTGGAACAACCAGGCTTCGAAGGGCGCTTCGCCGCGAAACTCGTCCAACCCTTTATAGACACGGATAAATGCTTCCTGGGTTAGTTCCTGCGCTTCATGAGTTGAAAATCCTCGCTTGGAGAAGAAACCAAAGACGGTGCGATAGTATCGCTCAAAGATCGCCTGAAAGGCCTGTTCGCCATCGACGCCGGTTCGCCACCTAGCCACGAGGGACGCGCCATCGGCTTTCATGGGGGCCTCTTCTACCATTTCAATAGCAGTAAATTTCTAATGCAGCTCAAACCGCTCGCCATATTGCGGCACTTCGATCGCCCAACCAAAGCGTTCACGAATGTGGTTGGCCATCGCTTGTGCGGCGTCAGGCTCGCCATGCGTGACAAAGGCCCTCTTTGGCGGCGCAGGCATTCCTTCCAGCCAGCGCACAACTTCTTTCCAGGCCGCATGCGCCGAGAAGCCGCCAATCTTTTCGATCCGGCAACGCACCGGAACCCATTGGCCCAGCACCTTCACTTGCTTCTCGCCATCAGCTACGCGCCGGCCCAAAGTTCCGCCGGCCTGATAGCCCACAAAAACAACCGTCGCATTTTCATCAGGCAACAATCGCAGGGCATGATGCAGTACGCGGCCGCCGTTCATCATTCCCGAAGCCGCAATGATAATGCGCGCACCCTCCATCGAGTTAATCTTTTTCGAATCCTCGCGCGTCACGCAGGCAAGCATCGAATGCGTGCGCAAAGGCGTCGGCGTAGTCTTCAAAGCCGCGGCGTAGTCTTCATCCTGCTCTTCGGTGCGACGGGCGTAGATTTGCGTCGCCGCCGCGGCCATCGGTGAATCGACGCAGATCGGCAAAATCGGAATGCGCTTTTCGTCTTCCAACTCGCGAATGAAATAGACGATCTCCTGCGCGCGGCCGACGGCGAATGCGGGAAGCAGGATTGCGCCGCCCCGCGCCGCGGCCTCTTTGATGATCCGCTCGAGCGCGTCTTTCGGATGTTCTAAATCGTGCAGGCGATCTCCGTAGGTCGATTCAATCAAGAGATAATCACAAGCCGGTGGCGCTACGGGATCGCGAATGATCGGCTGATCGTACTTGCCGAGATCGCCCGAGAAGAGCACCCTCTTTTCGTCGCCGTTGCCGTTTACGTGGACCAGGACCTGACTCGATCCGAGGATATGACCGGCGATGCGAAACTCAGCCTTGATGCCTTTGACGATCCGCATTTCTTCGCCCGTGTTGGGCACGACTTGCAGCAGCTTCAACGCTTCGCGCGCATCTGCTTCTGTGTAGAGCGGCAGCGCCGGCAAATGCTTCGTGATTTTGTGGCGATTGCGATAATCAGCTTCTTCTTCCTGCAAACGCGCCGAATCCGGCAGCAGAATCTTCATCAAGTCCGATGTTCCGCGCGAACAATAAACCGGCCCGCGAAATCCGTGACGCACAAAGCGCGGCAAGTAGCCCGTGTGATCGATGTGCGCGTGAGTAATGATCACCGCGTCAACCGAAGCCGCATTGAACGGTGGCTCTTGCCAATTGCGATCGCGCAAGTCGTGCCCACCCTGAAACAAACAGCAGTCGATAAGCACCCGCGCCTGGTCGGATTCGATCAAATACTTCGAGCCGGTAACGGTTCCGGCGGCACCCCAGAATGAAAGTGTCTGCATGCGCGAGATGGTAACTGATGTAGTGGCGGTACCGCGAGCGGGCGAGTCAGTACCGCGAGCGGTACCGAGACATGCGGACGCGACTTCCATCTTCTCGGCTGACTCGCTTATGATGCGCTCGAAAGGTTCACCGACGAATCAATGAACAGTCTCATTCGGATTTCCCTCTTCGCCATAATTCTAAGCGCGCTGACTATCAGCATCGCTCAACCGATTGATCACAGTTACGCCGCGGCGTCACCGGCTCCGCGAACGCAATACGACGACCCATCCTCAGACTTTCGCAACGCGAAATATTCGAACGCGGGATTGCTGAACGAGCGCGACGAGGTCAAGCTCGGCACCCAGCTTCATCGCGAAGTCACGAAGAAGTACAACCTGACCGACACCGGGTTAGCGCGAACGGATCGCTTGGGCCAACGCTGCGCGCAAGCCAGCCTGCGTCCGAGTCTGATCTACAAATTTCATGTGATTCAGAGCCGCGAAATCAACGGCTTCTCGCTTCCCGGCGGCCATATTTACGTGACCACCGCGCTGCTGCGATTAGCGAATGACAACGAACTTGGCGCCGTGTTGTGTCATGAAGTGGGCCATATCGTAGCGCGTCACAGTTTGAAGACGCTTAAGAAATCGAAAGAGTACGACGACATCGCGAACTCGATCGGCGATGTCACCGGCGTGGCGGGCAGCATCGCGCGCGACCTCGGCGTGGCTCTGGGCAACATCGTCGGGGCAGGAATGTTGACGATTCACTCGCGCGACGAAGAACGCGAAGCAGATTTTCTGGGAGTCCGCGCCATGCCCGGGGCGGGCTTTGATCCGCAGGGAATGATTACGATGTTCCAGAAGCTGGAGCGAATTGAAGAGCAGGATTCAGACTTGCTCGGCTCGTTGTTTTCAGATCATCCCGCCGCCACCGAGCGCATCGAGAACACGCGTTATGAGATTTCGCGGATGAAGAGAAGATAGGAACGCGGGCATCCTGCCTGCGGGTCGCGCGCATGTTTGCGCGCTCTTATTTGTCGCGACTAGCCCTGCCTCACGGTCGGGCTTCTGACACTCCCAAAGAAAACAATCACCGCCGGAATCAACAACGCTAGATTTCGCAGCGCAGTCTTAACTCCTAACTGACTCGCGATGATTCCACCGAAGCATCCGCATTCCAGCGGCTCCCCGTGCAAGGCATAAACGTAATACAGCGCGAACGCGCTAAAGCCAATCAGCATGATCGCGGAGAGCACCGCGCCCGCACGGACAGTCCGCGGAACAATCAAGAGGATCGCGGTAATGATCTCGAAAGTGATAACGGCGATCGTCGCCGGCCACTGCCAACGCTCATAGCTGATGTTTAGGGCACTGAGTAATTCGGCGACGTTAACGGCGAACTTTTTGAGGATTGCCAGCTTGGCAGCGGCCGTAAAAAGAAAAAGCGCCGCCAGCCCGAAGCGGCAGATGTGAACGAGCCACTTAAGAATTGACGCGGAGGCGCGGGGACGTGGCGACACGGCGAAGTTCCCCGCGTCTCCCGCTCTCCCAATCTCCGCGTCAGCTTCCATTATCCCGCCAGCGCCACAACTTTTTCGGCCGCGTCCTTCATTCCGTTCGCGACGGTGAAATTCATTCCCGAATCGCGAATTACGCGCTGACCCTCTTCGACGTTTGTTCCTTCCAATCGAACGACGACAGGAACTTTGATTCCGAGGTTATTCGCCGCGCCGACCACCCCGCGCGCCACCATGTCGCAACGTACGATGCCGCCGAAGATGTTGATGAGCACCGCTTTCACGTTTGGGTCAGCCAGCAGAATTCGAAACGCAGCTTCGACGCGTTCCTGCGACGCACCGCCGCCTACGTCCAGAAAGTTTGCAGGTTCGCCGCCCGCCAATTTGATGATGTCCATCGTCGCCATCGCGAGACCAGCGCCGTTCACCATGCAGGCGATGTTGCCGTCAAGCTTGATGTAATTCAGATCGTACTTCGACGCCTCAATCTCCAGTGGCTCTTCTTCATTCAAGTCACGCAAGTCTTTGAAATCAGGATGACGAAACAGCGCGTTGTCGTCGAAATTCACTTTCGCATCCAGCGCGATCAGCCGGTTGTCCTTCGTCAGCAGGAATGGATTGATTTCCATGAGCGACGCGTCGAGCGACTCGTAAGCCTGATAAAGCGACTGCATGAACTTCGCGGCTTGCGAAATCAAATCGTTCGGCAGCCCGAGCGCGAAGGCGAGCTTGCGCGCCTGAAATGGACGAAAGCCCACGGCCGGATCGATCGTCTCTTTGAAAATCTTCTCGGGAGTCTTGGCCGCGACTTCCTCGATGTCCATGCCGCCAGCCGCCGAAGCCATGAACACAGGCCGGCCGCTCGCGCGATCCAAAACGATGCCGAGGTAAAACTCTTTGTCGATCGGCAGACCTTCTTCAATCAGCAGCACGCGCACTTCCCTACCCTCGGGCCCGGTCTGATGCGTCACGAGCTTCATGCCGAGCATCTGTCGCGCGATCTCCTGCGCTTCGTCGGCGCTTTTCGCCAGCTTCACGCCGCCGCCTTTGCCACGACCGCCTGCGTGTATCTGCGCCTTGACGACGACGGGCGTAGTCGCCAACTCCTTCGCCGCCTGGTAGGCCTCTTCCGGCGAGCGCGCCACGATGCCGCGCGGCACGGGCACATTAAACTTTTTCAGTAACTCTTTCCCTTGGTATTCATGTATCTTCATCGTGTTTTGGAACGCGGGCTCTTGCCCGATCTGTCCACCAGTCGGTGGCGTTGAATTTTCAGAATTAACTACGAGCGAAGTGCTGAGTGTACTCAGACCGTGATCGCGCCGCAACCGCAGGCGTCAACTCACATCGATGTCACGCGATCGATTCATCACGAACCGCCGATCGTTCATTAAGTCAGCCGCGCCAATTTTGCTCTCGCTGGCAACCTTCACCCGGGCGCAAACTCCACTGGAGCGCGGGGGCTTTGACGAAAAGCAGTTCCCTCTCCTGCGAGAGAAATTGTTGAAGCTCGTAAACGAAGAGCGCACCGCCGCGGGCTTGAATCAACTTGGACTCGATGAGCTGGCCTGTAAGGTCGGCGACGCGCACGCCGGCGACATGGTGCGCGGACAGTTTCTGGCCCATTGGGGCAGCGACGGGCGCAACGCCTACCAACGATATTCATTTGCGGGCGGCATCGATGCCGTGCAGGAAAATGTTGGCTCCGCCGAAAACATTCATTCGTTCGCGCCGAATTCAGTAATTCAGGATTTTCTCGACATGCATCAGGCGATGCTCAACGAAGTTCCGCCGAACGATGGGCATCGCCGCGCGATTCTGAACCCGCATCACACGCACGTAGGTTTTGGATTAGCCTACCAGGGACGTAGCTTGCGGCTCGATGAACTTTATCTCGCGCGTTATGTTCAGCTCGATCCGGTGCCGCAAAAGGCGAAGCCAAAATCGACGATCACCTTGACCGGAAAATTGCTCAACCCACAGGATTTTATTCACGAGGTCGATGTGTTCTACGAGCCCTTGCCGGCGCCGCCACAAATGTCGTGGCTGCGGACTCCGCGTTCGCTTTCGCTGCCGAGTGATTATGTGGTGTTGCGTCCGAAAGCGCCGGCTGGGACGACATACGTCGATGGCAGGTTGGGAGATTACGATTGGGGTGGGGGGAAATTTCGAGTGCCCGCGAAACTGTCCCACGACGCGCCCGGCATCTACACGATTGAGTTTTGGATCCATCGCGGCCGGACCGAGAAACCTTTCCCTTGCGCTCAGGTTTGTATTCGTGCCGAATGACCACATGAACATCTTCAAATCAATCGCCGCAATTTGTTTGATCGGGATCGCGATCGGAACTGCCGATGCCCAAGTCCGGGTGAACACGGCCCAGCGCGCGGTCGAAGTTCGCGCGGAATTTCTCCACGCGTGGAACGGCTACAAGAAGTATTGCTGGGGACATGATGACTTAAAGCCTTTGAGCAAGACCTGCCACGACTGGTACGCCGAACCTTTGCTGATGACGCCGGTCGATGCGCTCGACACGATGATGTTGATGGGATTGAAAGCCGAAGCGCGAACCACGCGCGAGTACATCGCCACGCACCTCACCTTCGACAAAGATATCGACGTGCAAAATTTCGAGATCACGATTCGACTGCTCGGTGGTTTGCTTTCAAGTTATGAAATGACCGGCGATAAGCGCTTGCTGAAGCTCGCCGAAGACTTGGGCAATCGACTGCTGCCGGTTTTCGAATCGCCGACCGGGATTCCCTATCGCTACGTCAATTTGAAAACCGGCAAGGTACGCGGCAACGTCACAAATCCGGCGGAAGCAGGAACTTTATTGATCGAGTTCGGCACGCTGGCGCGTCTAACCCATCGTCAGATTTTCTACGATAAAGCGAAGCGCGCGCTGGTTGAAATTTACAACCGACGCTCGCCAATTGGATTAGTAGGAACTTGGATCAACGTAGAGTCCGGCCAATGGACCGACACCGACAGCCACATCAGCGGCGCGATTGACAGTTACTACGAATATCTTTTGAAGAGCGCGATTGTGTTTGACGATCCGGATTGCCGGAAGATGTGGGAAGGCAGCGTCGCGGCAATCAATCAATACCTGCGCGACGAAACGAAAGGACGCCAGGCCCCGGAACTCTGGTACGGTCATGCCGACATGAAATCCGGTAAGCGAAGCGCGACGACGTACGGCGCGCTCGACGCGTTCTTTCCGGCAGTGCTTGCTTTATCGGGGGATTTGAATAAAGCGAGGCTGCTTCAGGAATCGTCGTTGAAGATGTGGACAAAAGAAGGCATAGAGCCCGAAGAGTTCGATTATCAAACGAGCCAAGTCGTCTCAGCCGGTTATCCATTGAGACCTGAAATCATCGAATCAACATATTACTTGCATCATTACGCTTTGATCAGATCTCCAGGCCTTCCTACTCTCATGAAGCGCGCGGGCGGGCCTTCAACATCATCGATTGCACTATACGAGCAAATGGGCGACACAATGTGGCGCGACTTTGTGAAGTACTGCCGCACTGACGAAGGCTATGCCGCTCTGAAGAGTGTCATCACCAAAGAGAAATCCGATTCAATGCAGAGCTTTCTGTTCGCCGAAACCTTTAAGTACTTCTATCTGCTCTTCGCCCCACCCAATACGCTCGACTTCGATCGCTTGATCTTCAATACTGAGGCGCACCCGATGCGCAGGAAATTACAGAACCGCGAACGGTAGTGAGCGGAACAAACATGAATCTTTGCAGAATTCACGTGCGACGAATTTTCGATAGAACATTACATCATCCCGCTCGCTACCGCTCGCGGTTCTGTAACCTTAACGCGACCGCATCCAAATCAAGGCGAATGCGCCGTCTCATTTGGCCAATCGCTCTGCTCGCGCTAATTTCGAGCGCGCCGTTGATTAGCGCGCAAAACGCTAACAAGCAGACTCGCGATCAACTCATCTCCGCCGCTCGCGAAATAATGACCACGACCCGCTACTGCGCGCTGATCACCACCGATGCGCGCGGCGTGACCCATGCGCGAACCATGGATGCGTTTGCGCCAGACGACCAGATGATTGTCTGGCTGGCCACGAATCCGCGCAGCCGCAAAGTCGCCGAGATTCGCCGCCACCCGCGCGTCACGCTTTACTATTTCGATCGAGAGAACCAGGCCTATGTCACGCTTAGTGGAATCGCACAATTGGTAAACGATACGAACGAGAAGACACGGCATTGGAAGGAAGAATGGAAGGCGTTTTATCCAAATCGCGATCGTGACTATCTATTGATCAGAGTGACGCCGCTCAAGCTTGAGGTGGTGAACACCAAAACCGGCATCGTTGGCGACGCGCGCATGTGGCAAGCACCAACCGTGACCTTTCCGCGCCGCCGGCAACATTGATCTAACGCGTCGTTAACATTCCGCAGCCGTGAAACGTCTTTTGACCGTGAGCAATTCTGCGGGATAAGGGCAGGCAAGGATGCCGCGGCGCCGCACGCAGGATACACGCTCGCAGTAATGCGTACGCTTCAACAGTACGCGATGAAACCCGCGCGACGGCTGACGCGTAGAAATCAGCAAGCACTCTCCCGGAAAAATAGAAGGCAGTAAGCAGCGGGCAGCAAAGCCGTCTGACTGCGAGTCGCCTCGCTGTCTGAGAACCGAGGAGAGAGCTTATGACTCACCAATACCCGACGCTCCGATTCCTGATCGCGCTTATCGCGCTCATTCCGCTCTTCCTGCTTCAATCACATAACTCAGTCACGTCGCAGACACGCGAGCGGCGAGCCAATGCGAACGTCAGCACGTCGCCATCAGAGAACGCAAACAACGGAGCCAAGACCCCCGCCGCCCGCGATGAAGTCGTCAAAGTCGATGTCGATCTCGTGACTCTCGATGCGCTGGTTCTGCAGAAGAACACTGCGCGCATTGTGGGCGGACTGAAGAAGGAAGACTTCCTGCTTTACGAAGATGGCGCGAAGCAAGCAATCACGCACTTCAGCCAGGACAGTCTGCCGCTTTCAGTTCTCTTCCTTATCGATCGCGGTGGCTGTCTCGATCCCTTCAGCGAAAAAGTTCATCGCGCTGCCGTCGATGCCGTCGCGCGACTCAAACCTGTGGATGAAGTCGCGGTGATGAGTTATCACGACAGGACCGAGTTGTTGCAGGGCTTCACGCGTGATCGTTCGCTGATAGAACGAGCGCTGGATCGCATTCCCGGACACGACGAACAGGCGGATCATTGCTTGAACATACTCTTCGCGGATGCGGCCGATTACATGATTCGCGCCGGCAATCCCGTCGGCCGCCGCGTCATCGTGATGATTACCGGCGTGACACGCAACTTCGATTGTCCCGGCGGCCCGAGTGGGAAATCTGCGGCGCAGGCCGTTTACGAATCTGGCAGCGTCGTGTGCGGCATCATTCCGAAAGAGCCCGGCCAGGGATTGGAAAACGGCATCATGATTTGGGCCACGCGCATGGGCAAACTCGGCGGCGCGCCTTATCTCGACATTGAAACGTTGGCGAACGAAACCGGCGGCGAATTGCTTAGCGACAAGCCTGAAAACCTCGACACGACGTTTCAGACACTGATGGATCATCTGCGCAGTCGCTACAACCTGGCGTTCGTCTCGACCAACAAGAAGCGCGACGGCACAACGCGCAAGTTGAAGCTTGAACTGACGCCGAATCTGCAGAAGTCGAAGGACAAACTGGTCGTGAAATCGCGCCGTAGTTATGTCGCGCCAATCTCTTAGCTATTGACGACCAGGTTCTTTTCCCGTAAAAAGCGTCTGCGCAAACCAATCCGAAAGACAACTTTGCTCATTCAACTCAGGAGAAGAACCATGCCCCGAAACTATTCAACCCCGAAATCGATCGTCGTGTCTCTTCTCGTCGTAGCGTGCGCTTTGTTCGCGTTCGCGTGCGGCAAGAGCGGCGGCGGTGGATTGCACGTCAAGTCGGCCGCGACCGGCGAAAAAGATATCGCGAACAAATCGAGCTTTTCGTTTCCCGTTACGAAGAGCTTCACCGATGCGACTGGCAAGATGAGCACCGCATCGAGCTATCGCACATACGTTGCGAACTACGATCTCGACGGCGGGAACTTCGCGTTGACTCTGGACAAGCCGCTGACGTCGGACGATCAAGTTCGTGTCACTTTCAGCCTGGTCGGTGAAGAAGGCACGAAAGAAGCCTCGCCACCGAAAGCCGGTACCTACTCAGCAAAGGCCGACAAGTTCATGAAAGTCGAAGACGTCGGAATCATTTCGCGCAAGGGTGGCACCGACAACAAGAACTGGTTCGATCGCAGCACGTTGACGGGCCAGGTGAAAGTCAACTCAGCTACCGCCGACGAGATTGACGGCGATTTCGATCTGAGCGCGGGCGATAATAACGTCAAGGGATCGTTTACCGCGAAGGTTTTGTAACGGAAGTAGCTGAATGGGCCAAGCAGCTTAGCCGCCCGATGTGCGAAAGGTCTTTCGCCCTCCGGGGCCATTGAGATTTTGGCTGTGGGCTCACTCGCAGGTCGTGTACAATGCCCGAATGAGCGACGAGCAAAAGCCCACATTGGGAGAAGAGATCGCGAATAGCATTAGCCATGGTGCAGGCCTGGCCTTTGCCATCACCGCCACGCCGATTTTGATTATCGCCGCGGTCCGGTACGGCACCGCGTGGAATACAGTCGGCGTGAGCGTGTTTGCAGCGTCGATGATTTCGCTCTATCTCGCATCGACTCTTTACCACGCGCTAACCCACGACAAAGCAAAGCGTTTCTTTCGCCTTCTTGATCACAGCGCGATCTTCATTCTGATCGCGGGAACCTACACGCCCTTCACGCTGGGAATCATGCGCGGCCCGATGGGATGGACGCTGTTTGGACTGGTCTGGGGCTTGGCGCTGATCGGTTTGGTTAAGAAGGCTTTGTTCGGTGCGCGCTTTGTCTGGTTGTCAGTCGTGCTGTATCTCGTCATGGGATGGCTGGTAGTGATTGCCGCGCCGCAGATTCTGCAACGCATGCCGCTTACTGGTCTCGCGTGGTTACTGGCCGGGGGAATAGCGTACACGGCGGGCGTCGGCTTCTTCGCCGCGCACCGAGTCCGCTACGCTCACTTCGCCTGGCACCTCTTCGTCATCGCCGGGACTGTCTGCCATTTCTTTGCCGTGCTTTGGTATTCGGCTTGAGTCACTTCTTCGACTGGCACTGCCTCACTACGTGGTGCTATCATCCCCTCACTTGATGGCCATGTTCGCGCTTTACGAATTACATCTCAGGCCTCTCGACGACCGCGCTAATCTTTTCGCGGACTAATCATCCTTCATCAAAGATCGCTTCTAAAGTCGACACAATCCGAACGTGTCGTGGCATTGGTTTCAAACAAGGAGCAAGAAGATGATGGCAACCGCAACTGCATTACGAAGACCTGAAATTAAGACCGAGCTTCCCGGACCGAAGGGCCGCGCGATTGTCGCCGCGGACGCGCAGTTCGTTAACCCGGCCTACCCGCGACCTGATTTCAAATTAGTAGCCGAGCGCGGCGAAGGCGTCTGGGTCACCGACGTTGACGGCAACGTGTTTCTCGATTGCAACGCCGGCGTCGCCGTCTGCTCGACGGGACATTGTCATCCGGAAGTCGTCCGCGCAATTCAGGATCAGACCGCGCAGCTGATTCACATGTGCGGAACCGATTATTACTACCAAGGCATGCCTGACCTTGCTCGCAAGCTCGACGAGATTGTGCCGATCGAAGGTCCGACCCGCACGCACTTCGGCAACAGCGGCACCGAAGCCGTCGAGATGGCTTTGAAACTCGCGATGCACGCTACGGGCCGCGAAAAATTCATTTCGTTCTTCCGCAGCTTTCACGGGCGAACGCTTGGGTCGCTCTCGTTGACTTCATCGAAGGCTGCCCAACGACTTGGGTTCAAGCGTCAGGTGCTCGACGTCGTGCACATGCCCTTTCCGAACGAGTATCGAAATCCATTCGGTGACGATGATTGCGGCAACGGCGGCGTCGTTGAAGGTGCAGTCAATTGGATTGAAAAGCGTCTGTTCCACACGACCACTCCGCCCGAAGAAGTTGCCGCGATCGTAATCGAGCCGGTGCAGGGCGAAGGCGGCTATGTTCCGGCGCCCGCAGCTTTTCTGAGGGAGTTGCGCCGCATTTGTGACGAGCACGGCATTCTTCTGATCGCCGACGAAGTGCAAAGCGGCATGGGCCGCACGGGCAAGATGTTCGCGATTGATCATTCGGGCGTGAAGGCCGATGTCGTGTGCATTGCGAAAGGCATCGCCTCGGGTTTGCCGCTCGGCGCCTGCGTCGCGCGTGCGGACCTCATGGACTGGAAAAAAGGCGCACACGCTTCGACGTTTGGCGGAAACCCGGTGGCTATTGCCGCGGCTTTGAAAACGATCGAGTTATTGCAGCGCGAGCTGGTTGCGAATGCCGCTGAGGTTGGCGCGTATCTCAAGAGCGGCTTGCAAGAGCTGATGGCAAAGTACGATTGCATCGGCGATGTTCGCGGCATGGGTCTGATGATCGGTGTTGAGTTCATCACGGATCGAGCGTCGAAGCAGCGCAATCCTGAATTACGCGATCGAGTCGAGATGGCGGCTTTCAATCGCGGTTTGATTCTGCTCGGCTGCGGCGAGAATTCAATTCGCTGGTCACCGCCGTTGATCCTGGAACGAGATCATGTGGATGTAGCGCTGGAAATTTTTGATGAAGCAATTACTGAGTCGAGATAGATACGCACGCCGCTGGCGTGCAGCACGCGAGACGCGTGCGTACCAAAGGGAGTATCAATGTTCGAAGGAGCCGTAGTCTCAATCCACATTACGCCTGTCTCCGAAGGCCACTTACAGTCAGTTGAAGAAGTGCGCGCGATTCCCGGTCGTGGCTTGGAAGGCGATCGCTATTTTGATGATCCCAGGTCAGAGCCGCGTCGCGAACTTACGCTGGTCGAAGCGGAAGCTATCGAAGCGTTTCGTTCGGAATTCCAGATCGATTTTGGTCTCGATGGCACTCGCCGCAATGTCGTCACGCGTGGCGTGCCGTTGAATGATTTGGTCGGTAAGGAATTCTGGATTGGGGAAGTTAAGGCGCGCGGCCTGCAACTGTGTGAACCGTGCGCAACGCTTCAGCGGCTTTCACATCCAAAGGTGCTCCCCGGTCTCGTGCACCGCGGCGGCTTACGTGCGCAGATTCTGACTGAAGGAACGATCCGCGTCGGCGAGACCATCAAAGAATAGCAATCAGTTTGCCGAGGCGGCGACCATTTGCGCCTCAATCGTTCCCTTGCCCGAGTAACCATCCGGAACCGTTACCACGCCTGTCGTCAGATCGATCAGCAGGCGGTTCTCAACGAACTTCGCGTTCGCGCTCAAGTCACCGCTTGGCGTATCGACTAACGATCCGTGGCTCAATCTACTAAGAGCGACGCCTTCCGTCGTCGCCAATCCCGTTGCGATGTCCCGCAGGGCACGTTCACGCGCGGTGCCATCGCTGACAATCGCAAAACCGATCGTTACCAGGCTACTGAGCCTCATCACCTGAAGTTTGCCCGCGACCTTGTACTGTTCAGTGCGGCCGGCGAATCCGCCAGAGATACTGAACGAGCCGTTGCTGATTCTGTAGAGTTGCCCGGTCTGCCGAAATCTCTCGTCGAATGAAAGCTGCACTGGCCGCGTTCCGTTCGTCGCCATCGAAACAATCTTGAAAGGCGACGTGATCATCTGCGCGACGATGGCATCTTTGCGCGGCGCTTTTTCCGCCACGCGAATCTGGCCGTTCGGCTCGCGAGTTATCGCGATGCTGTAGCCGCCGGTGTTTCGCTCGCCGAGAAACGCCGCGATGACCAGACTTGATTGAAAAAATTGCGGATTCAACTCGGGCAGGTTTGGCGACATCGCGCGCAACGCCGCATAGGTCGCCCCATCGCGAACAACTGCGACGAATGGAGTTTTGACCTGAGAAACTGATCCTTCCGCGATCACTTTCAACTCAGCCATAGAACTATCGGTTTGATCCATTGAGTTTGGTTGCGAATTCGTTTTGCCCGACTTGCAGGAACTCGAGCCGCCGGTGATTACCGAAGCTAAGAAGAAAACTGCTGCGAGAATCTTAACGCCAAACATTCTGAATTGCTCCTGATCGAATTTCCTGTCCGTTCCTTGAACGGCGCGCTCCTGAGAACTTGCGGCAGTTCACAGTCGGTAGCGCACATGCTTGCGCAGTTCCGCGTCCTCGACTTCGAGGTTCTGCAAGCGCAGCATCACGTCGGCATTCAAGTCCCAACCGGCGCGCTCGCCGGCTTGCAGCTTCACCGTTCCCGCTGCGGCGATCATCGCGGCGTTGTCCGTCGATAGATGCGGCGAGGGAAAATAAACCGGCACGCCAAGTCGTTCTGCCGCCATGCGCGATGCTTCGCGCAAGGCGCCGTTGCACGCGACGCCGCCGGCGACGATCAAAGTCTGCGGATGGTATTCCTTCGCAACTCGCTCCATAGTCGTCACCAGCGAACGCACGACCGTGCTCTGAAAACTCGCGGCCAGGTCTTTGATTCCCTGCGACGGCTCCTCGCCGTTGCTCGCGGGTTGCAAACCGGATTCGCGCACATACTTGGTGACGGCAGTCTTCAATCCGCTGAAACTAAAATCGGGACGATTGTCACCCATGCGCGGCAACGCGAACTTCACCGCTTTCGAATTCCCTTCGCGCGCCAGCCGCTCAATGATGGGGCCGCCCGGATAACCAAGGCCGAGCATCTTCGCGACCTTGTCGACGGCTTCGCCCGCAGCATCGTCGCGGGTGCGGCTGACAACTTTGTACTGGCCGGGCGTCGGCACATAGAAAATATTTGTGTGCCCGCCGGAAACAATCAGCGCCAAGGCTGGATGCTCCACCGGAGGATTCTCGAAACAGACTGAGTAGATGTGACCTTCGATGTGATTCACGCCGACCAGCGGCTTGTTCAAAGCGAACGCCATCGCCTTCGCATACGAAACGCCCACGAGGAGCGAACCGACCAGCCCCGGCCCAATCGTCACCGCAATGCCATCGATGTCGTTTTGGGTGACGTTTGCGCGGGTAAAGGCCTCATCAACTATCGGAACGATCTTGTCGAGGTGTTCCCGCGAAGCGAGTTCCGGCACAACGCCGCCGAAACGTGCGTGCGTTTTGATTTGCGAAGAGATAACAGACGAAACGATCTCGCGGCCGTCGCGGATGACCGCAGCCGCAGTTTCATCGCAAGAGGTTTCGATTCCGAGAGCCAACATGTTTTGAACGATTCTACCCGGAGTATGAAGTCAGTACCACCTGCATGAGCAGGTGGCACAAGGAGGGAAGATTGAGTTGCACACTTGCCTTAGGCCTTCGCCCGCGGTCTCAGCGCTATCACGCCTGATCCGCGCCGCCTGCCGCGTCAGCTTGCATCATGCCAAAGATGTTGCCTTCGGTGTCTTTGCAATAGACCAGCCAGCCAACACCGGGAATCGGCATCTTGGGCACGACGATCGTCGCACCGTTGGCCTCAGCCGTGGCGATTGAGACGTCGATTGAATCAACATCAACCGTGCAGACGTAAGCGATCACGGCCTGACCGTCAATCTCGCCGCGTCGCGGCACCAGCCCGCCGTTGATGCCCGGCTTGTCGTCCGAACCTGTTGTGATCATCCAGTAGGGCATCGGGCCATCCCACTTCTGGAACGTCCAACCAAAAAGCTTCTGATAAAAATTGATTGCACGTTCGGGATTGCCCGCGTGAATTTCGAAGTGAACAACTCTTGGCATGTAATTACTCCTTTTGAAAATGTCGGATTGATTTAGCTGTGCGCCGGCGCCGGACTGCGGCCGTACTTCTGCGTTGCGAAGCCAACGATTAATCCGACCATGCTGCCCGGCAACATGATCTGAAAGTAGTAGCCGTGTTGCATGAACGCGACCAGGAAAGCCAGGATTGCGCCCACGATTAACCCGAACAAGAGACCGAGCGGCAGCGAATTGAACTTTCTCGCAAAGAAGCCAATCGCGATGCCGGCAATAATGCCTTTGACCGTTGAGCCAACAACAATGCCGGCAATTTGCTCCCGCACTGCCGGCGTAAACCAGGCAGTCAGGCCGTCAAACGCGCCCAGGATCGCACCCAGGGTGATTCCGATTAGAGGTTTTGACATCATTCTCGCTCCTTCTCTTTCTTCGCATTTTCCGCCGAACAAAGCCCATTGAGCTTGGTTACGTCGGACTCACAGTTCTATTACACGTGATGAAGGATTTCTTTAACGCCGTTCCGCCAAAATGTAGAAGATTCTCATCAGGAGGTGGGCCAGCACGAGAAATACCAGGAAGCGGTTCTTCCCAACCCAGCGGCCGAGCTGCTCAAAAACATTTTCCCGATGTGCGGTGACGGGTTCATCATCGATCAAGGCCACGATGTCGATCGCCAGCTCGCGCGCACTTGCGTACCGCTCGCCAGGTGCCGCCGCCAACGCTTTCATGCAAACCGCTTCCGCACGCCTGCTGACTTTCGCGTTCAGTTCTCGCGGTCTGGGCAAGCCGCCGGTGGGGCTTGACGATAGGTCCGATTGATTCGCTGCAGCGGGCGATTTGCCCGTGAGCAGAAAATAAAGGACAGCGCCAAGCGAGTAGACGTCCGAGCGCTCGTCGAGTTGAGCGATCTCGCCGCGAGCTTGTTCTGGCGACATGTAACCGGGCGTGCCGACGATCGTGCCATGCGCCGTGTCTTCATCGTTTTGTGTCGCAGGTGAGTCAGATTCATCCTCGGGCGGCAGCTTGAGCGTGTCGGCTTCCGAAACATTCGGCTTGGCTCGCAGAATCCTGGCGACGCCCCAATCCAGTACCAGCCCCTCGCCAAACGATCCGATCATGATGTTCTCCGGTTTCAAATCGCGATGGATGACTCCATGAGCGTGCGCAAACGCAACCGCTTCGCAGATGGCCTGAAACTTTCTCAGCCGATCCTTAAGTGCGCTGCCGTTCGCGGCATACTCATCAAGCCGTGCACCGCGGACGAGCTTCATTGCATAGAACACACGTCGATCTTCCAGCACGCCCAGGTCGTGAACCGGCGCGATTCCCGGATGTTCCAGGCGGGCGATGATGCGCGCCTCACGAACCATGCGCTGGGCCAGATCGTGACTTGCTTCGCTGCTGTTGAGAACTTTGACCGCCACCTGCCGACCCAACTCAGTGTCTTCCGCGCGATAGACAGTTCCCATGCCACCCCGCGCAATCTCTTCAATGATGCGGTACTTCGTCCCGCCAAAGTCGGGATCGTTCGCGACGGCGAGCAGATGCTTCAGGCCTTTGTCCGAAAGCCACTTCATTTGATCTCAACTCCCAGGAGCGAACGCGCCTCAGTGCGAAACTCTTCTTCGGTAGCCGTCATCTCCTGCAGTTTTCCGAGCACTCGCTTGCGAAACTCGCGACGCGTGGCCGCCAAATAATTGGTCACCTCAGTCGTCGCGAGGTCATAGTGCTTCGCCAGTGAAGCATAGGATACTCTCGTTTCGTCCTCGCTCAGATCGTATCGCTCGAACAACTCGTAATGGACTGCACTTCCCTTCTCGGCATAGTGCTTTTGCAACTCTTCGATTGCCATCGAGAACACACTCCGCACCCACTCGCGATGGAACAATTCTTCCGGCGTAATTCCTGAAACGTTCACTTGCAAAGAAAGTTCGCTCTCGGCCGCGCTGAAGTCGAGCGAAAGGTGTTCGAGGCCGCCGCCTCGCTTCTGACGCTGAGCAGATTTTCTTTGATTCGCGACGAATCCATCCAGACAGGTGCGCAGGAAGGTTTGAAAGCTGGCTTTGCTTCGGTCGTAGCTCGCGAAGTAGTTCTTCTCGATGGCGGTAGTGAAAAAGCCTTGTGTCAAATCCTTGGCGTCTTCGTTTGACGACTGCCATTTGATGCGAATGTATTTGTAAGCAGGTTTCCAATAGCCGGCGACGATCGTTTCAAAGGCGCGCTGCCGCACCTCGGGATCTTCGCTGCGCGCGGCGATGATTGCCGAATGACGTGTGGGCGGAAAGCGTTGCACGGGTCCGCCGATGTCGGTATCTCGATCCATAGCTCGAGTTTCGTAGGGACGAAATATTCATAGACCGAGCCAGCCCACCATGCCCGCCCAGCCCAATTATGGGCGGCAGGATCACTTCACTCCCACGGAGCTGAAAAGGTTCATAGGTCGATGACTATGTATGTTTCGCCGCTACGCGGCTTTCCCCTCATAAAAGCTCAGGCTTGAATCGCCCTGCTTGAGCACGCGATAGCGTTGCAGCGCGCCGAATTTCTCTTTCAGATCTTTCTTCCGATCATGCTCGACGATCATGACGCCGCCTTCGGTTAACATCTGCGTCGCATGTTCGCCGACGAAATCCAACACGTCATCATAGTCCATCGCATACGGCGGATCGAAGAAGATGATCTCGAAGGCGACCGCTTCCTTCTTCGTGCGCCTTCTCAGGAAATCCAACGCTTCCTGACTCACGACTTCAACCTCATCGTCCCGAACGTTCAGCAGCTTAAGATTCGTTTCAATCAATGCATACATCTTCCGTGAACGATCGACAAAGGTAACATGTGCCGCGCCACGCGAGAGCGCTTCCATGCCGACCGCGCCCGAACCAGCGCATAGATCAAGAAAGCGCGCGCCCTCGATCCGCGGCGCGAGAATATTGAATAGCGTCTCGCGCAAGCGATCGGAAGTAGGTTGCGTTTGCAACGAGGGCGGACTCTTCAGCCGTCGTCCACGATATTTTCCGGCAATGATACGCATCAGAACATCATCCGGAGATTACACAGATTATGAAAAAGCGCCTGCCCGGCGCTACCAAGCATTTACGATTTGGTTTTTCTTGGTTTGTTATCTGCGGAATCTGTGTAATCCGCCGATGAGTCCTACCCCACTGCCGCCAACTTCATGCGCGCGTCATCCTGCACGCGCCTGATTAGCTTCGCAGCTTCAGGGGATTTATTTGATTGATTGAAATAGAACTCCGCTTCTTTGCGCGCGGCTTGTAGAATGTCGAGGTCGCGAACGAGGTTCGCGACGCGAAACTCCGGCACGCCGGCCTGGCGCGTGCCCATGATTTCGCCTGGGCCGCGAATTTCCAAATCCTTCTCGGCGATCTTGAATCCGTCGTTCGTCTCTTCCATGATGCCGAGTCGCTCACGCGCCACATCCGTCTGTTTATCCGAAGCCAGTAGGACGCAGTAGCTCTGTTTGGCGCCGCGTCCAACTCGTCCGCGCAACTGATGAAGCTGCGACAAGCCGAACCGTTCAGCGTGTTCGATCACCATGACGGACGCGTTCGGCACATCGACCCCGACTTCGATCACCGTCGTCGAAACCAGAATTTGAATCTCGCCAGAGACGAAATGCCGCATCACTTCATCCTTCTCTTCCGGTTTCATGCGGCCATGCAACAGGCCGACCGAAAATCTCGGGAAGACCTTGTCGCGAAGATATTCGTAGCGCCGCGTCGCATCGCGCAGGTCCATCTTCTCTGATTCTTCAACCAGCGGATAGACAACATAGACCTGGCGGCCGGCACGAACTTCGTTCGCGAGCAGTTGCTTGACTTGTTTGCGATCGTCGGCGTTGTCCGCGTAAATCTTCGTCACGATCGGTGTCCGGCCAGGCGGCATCTCATCGATGATGGAAACATCGAGATCGCCATAGACAGTCATCGCCAGCGAACGAGGAATGGGCGTCGCCGTCATCACCAGCACGTCGGGGTTCATTCCGCGCGAGCGCAACTCCGCTCGTTGCATGACCCCGAATCGGTGCTGTTCGTCGATGACTACCAAGCCGAGCTTCTCGAACTTCACCGCCTCTTGAATCAGCGCGTGCGTGCCAACCACGGCATGGACTTCACCGGCGGCGATCGCCTGATGCAGACGCTTCTTATCGCCTGACTTCATCGATCCTGAAAGCAATTCAATTCGGTAAGGCGACTTCGCCAGAATCCGTTTGAGGTTGCGCGCATGCTGTTCAGCGAGAATTTCTGTCGGGACCATCAACGCGGTTTGGTAACCGTTCTCCATCGCCGTCAACATGGCGATCAAGGCAACGATAGTTTTACCGCTGCCGACGTCGCCCTGCAGGAGACGGTTCATCAGCGCATCGGACTTCATGTCACGGAAAATTTCCTTGACGACACGGCGTTGAGCCTCGGTAAGCTTGAATGGCAGGACCGACGCGATTCGCTTTTTGAGGGCATCGTCGATTTTAATCTTCGCGCTCTTGCTCTCTTTGATTCGCTTGCCACGCTTGGCTGATAACCCCAACGCCAGCCAAAACAACTCCTCGAAAATCAGACGACGATGAGCTGGGCTCCGCGCATTCTCGTAATCGCTTAACGAAACTTCGTCTGAGGGAAAGTGAATTTCATTCAGCGCAGTCGGCCGAGGGATCAGCTTCTGCCGCTGACGCAGATCGACGGTCAAGGTTTCCGCAATCGCCGAATCAGGAAGCTCTTTCAACACACGATGCAGAATTTCGCGGAGTTGCTTAGGCCGAATGTCGCTGGTCTTGCGATAGACGGGAACACAGCGGCCGACGTGAATGGCAGAAAGCGCTGGATCACCGTTCCCCTCGGTGTCCGAGATAACTTCAAGCTCGTCAGGTTTGTTTATCTTGAGGGAATAGATGCCGAGTTTCCCGAGCTGCCATTTGCCGAACGCGATGAACCGCGTGCCGCGGACGAATCTATTCGTGTGATATTCGATGATTTGTTTGGCGCGTGAACCGGAAACGAACCACTCGATCAGCACCTGAGGCCCGGTGTCGTTTTGATCGCTGGCCGAAACACTGAAAATGAATCGACTTCGACCAATGTACCGCGGCTTGGCAAAACGCACAGTCAGGTCGAGCGACGCCAGTTGGCCATCCTGCAAGTCGCGAATGCTCGCGAAGCTGGAACGATCCTCGTAGCGCATCGGCAAGTACAGCAGGAGATCTTCGACGGTGACGCTATTGAGATCCTTGCCCGTTGATATTTCCGCAATACCGCCGGCGAGTTTGCGCGCGAGCAGCGGTCCCAACCCGAACGAACCGCGATTTGGAAGATCCAGAATGCGAGTTTCAAGTGAGATGGAGGAAGTTACCGCCATTTGCCGAAAATCATAACACGTGGGCCAAACGGGGAGTGCCTGACAGCGGGACTAAATTGTTGCCACCGTTGAGGCGGCGCAATGTTCATCGAACGCGCGCTTCATCTCTGCGGCAATTTCCTCCGGCCCGCGTCCTTCAATTTGATAACGCTCCATCATGTAAACCAACTCGCCGTCTCTCAAAATTCCAATTGACGGCGATGAAGGGCGATAACCTGTGAAGTATCCACGCGCTCGGTCTGTCGCTTCGAGGTCTGCGCCGGCGAACACAGTTGCGAGTCGATCTGGCCGCACCTGATTTTGCAGCGCGAGAGCTACACCGGGACGCGCCTTGCCCGCAGCGCATCCGCAGATCGAATTCACCACGATCATCAAAGTGCCCGACGTGTTCTTCACGGCATCATCGACCGCGTCGGCAGTTTTCAATTCTTCAAAGCCGAGGCGCACCAAATCTTCGCGCATCGGACGAATCATAATTTCTGGATATTGCATAGTTAACTTTCCCCCTGCATTAGTATTTAAACTCAAGTGCCAGCAGATCTCGAAATTGAAATCTCGCGCGGCGCTTCACCATCGCCGGTTATCGAAATCCTGATCACGTTATCGGGCAACGGATAGTGACCCAATCGCTCTGCCCATTCGATCACGACCACGGCCTTTTCATCCGTGAGAATCTCATCAAGATCGACCGCGTGGGCCGCCTTTGCCCCTTCATCCAATCGATAGAGATCGATGTGGTAAAGCAGAAGCTTCCCCGGATGTGGATTCACGAGCGTGAACGATGGACTGGTCACTTCTTGTTTATCGATGCTGAGCCCATGCGCAATCCCCTTCACCAGCATAGTCTTGCCTGCACCCAAAGCACCATCGAGCAGGATGATTTCACCACCGGACAGTTGCGAACCAATGCGCACGCCCAGGTTGAAAGTGTCATCTTCGCTTTGGGAAGTAACTTGCGCGGGAAGCGTCACGGCTTTGGATGTTCCTGATTAGTCGAGAAGCTGAATGAAGCGAAGAAGCGATTCATGCCGTCGGGATCATCCTGTCCTTTGAACACGGCCACGGCAATTTGATGCACGCGATTACCGAAAAGATAAACGCGACTCTTGAACGAGGCCTGGTCGCTCTCGCCGGTGAATTCCAACGCCGCACGTCCGTCCAGATTGATCTTATGACTCTCGATCAACTTAGCATTAACGCCTTTGAGAAAGTTGTCGCGGTTCGCAAGCAATTCGCCCTCAGGATCGAGTTTGATGCTCGGCGCGTAGTCGCCGTAACTGGCGAGATAGATCGCCTTGCTGGTCGTCACGGTGAACAAATGAAAAGTGAATTGGTCGGACGGCTCAACTTTCTCTTCAGGCTTGGCGGGCATCATAACTGAGAAGCCACCACCTAAAGGCTCAACTCTGACCCAGTCGGCTTGATAAGTGCGGGCCGTCGTACTTACGGCGCAAATCAATATCGCAAAGACGAGCAAACTTTTCAGCATGATCCGAGTTCAGCACAAAAACTGGTGTGGCGCAACGGCGGGAATCTCACCGGATGGATCGAGCGAGCGAAACGCTTCGCTGAGATGCTCGCGAATGTCCGAGGCTGTCATCGCGCGCATCCCCAGCTTCGACGCCGCAAGATCGCCGGCGAGGCCGCTGGTGTAAACCGCCGCGATCACGGTCTGCAACGCGTCGGCGTTTTCTCTCAAAGTACCGTAGGCCTGCGCCAGGAATCCTGTGATGACTCCCGTGAGAGTGTCGCCGGCTCCGGCCGTGCCCAAACCGGCATTGCCCGTCGGATTAACAAAGACACGGCCGTCATGCGCGGCAATCAACGCGCGCGAGCCTTTCAAAACCAGAATCACGTTGTGAGCGGATGCGAATTCTCGTGCTGCGGCCACGCGATCATCCAGAGCGCCTTTATCATCCTTTCCCATCAGGCGAAGCATCTCGCCCGGATGTGGCGTCAGGATGATCGGCTTCTCATCCGTACCCCGCAGAGCTGAGGGCCACGGAGACAAGCAATTTAGTCCATCCGCGTCGATGACTGTCGCGGTCTGCCGCTTTTCCATAATGGACCTGACAAACGTTCGAGTCCGTTCATCCTCTGACGACAGACCGGGGCCGATCGCGACGACGTTGGCACGTTCGGCGAATTTCAAAACGTAATTCACAGTTTCATCGCTGACCGCGCCGCGATCGGTTTCAGCGAGTGCCGTCGTCATTACTTCGGGCATCGCCTGCGTCGCAATCAACGGTTGGACTGACACAGGCGAGGCCACAGTCACAAGGCCGGCGCCGGCTTTCATCGCGGCGTTTCCGCATAATGCGGCTGCGCCCGTGAAGCCGCGTGAGCCGGCGATGATTAGCGCATGACCATGCGTGTTCTTGTAAGACTCTGGTGTGTAGCGCGTCTCCCTTAACCAGTGACGCGCATCTTCAGCTTCAATCAAGAACAATTGCGATTTTGCTTCATCGATCAATTCGCGCGGAGAACCTATTTCTGCCACCACTAAGCGGCCATTGAAGTGAACTGCCGGAGGGACTGCGTTGGCGCGCTTCGGCGCCGTCATCGTAACTGTGGCATTCGCTTGAACGACTTCGCCAATCGGATTTTCAGAATCGGAATCTGACCCCGAAGGAATATCGACTGCCACAACCGGAACGCCCGCTTCATTCAATCGATTCAAAAGGATGATCGCTTCACGATAGAGCCCTTCCGCCGGTCGCGTGAGTCCCGTCCCCAACATTGCGTCGATGCAATTATTTTGAGGAGCTGCCAGCACGCGCTCCAGTAGTTGCTGCCAGCCTGCCTCGGACTCGCACTCGAAGATATTCAGCCGACCAACGTTGACGCTCGCGCCGGACTTCGACTCGCGCGCGGCGCGTTCATCGTTCCACGAATGCAATCTGTCGAAGTTAATTCGCGCATCGCCTTTGGTCGATTCAATTTTCCCGAGCAACACCACATCGACACGCGCTCCAGCCATCGCCAGTAAACGCGCCGTCGCCGCACCGTCGCCTCCGTTGTTGCCCTTTCCGCAACTAACCAGAATCGATTTGTCGATCACGCTGTCGTTGAGAAGTTCAGTCGCGAGTTTCGCGGTGGCAATCGCCGCATTCTCCATCAGCGTCAGCGAAGGAACCTCGTATCGCTCAGTCGTCAAGCGATCGATCTCACGCATCTGGGCTGCCGAAATTATCGGGTGCACGTCGCGATGATAAGTAGAACTTCGCGAGATGGTCAATCAAGGGGTTGTGAGCGAGCGGAATTTTGGAAGTGAAGCGAGCCGATTCCAGAATTCAAAACAGAAAAAGCGGCTGAGGCTTTCCCCGCCGCCAGCCGCTGCACCATCCGATCCGTCTTTTCGGGATAGTTGTGTAAATTGCGAATTGCATCCCTTCTCCAAATTTTCTTCAAAGAATATTTCTGGAATTTCCTGCGTCACATTTCAGAAAAAATCGATCACGAGTTTTCTCAATCAGACTGATTGATCGCACTGTCAGTGTGACCTTCTGATAGCTCGGTCCGTTTGGCACACTCTTCGAAAAATCGCCTAAAAACCGCAATTTCGTCACTGGCACAGCCATTGTAAATCGCTGAGTGGCGGTACCTGTGAGTACCGAACCTGGAACCGAGAGAAGAGACCTCCTAATGAAGAGACAAACGCAAACGAAGAAGCAAGTTTGGCGAGCACTTACGGCAACGACAATCGCGTTGTCGCTGGTTGCCGGCATTCTTATCGGCGAAAGCGCCAAGGCGGAGAGCATCAAAGCTCCCCGCGCGCAGACCGCATTAGCGAAGTATGCCAGCGACCTGACTGCCGCAGCCGAGCAGGGCAAATTCAACTCAATCGACGAGAACACCGCCGAGACGGATCAAGCGATCCAGATTCTGTCGGGCGAGCACAAGAACAATCCGGTCGTCATCAGCGATTCACAGGCCGTCCGTGACATCGTTGCGGTTAGCGTCGCGCGGCGTATCGCTCGCGGCGAAGTCCCAGCAGCACTCAGCGGCAAACGTTTCTTCAAACTCAACCTCGATACTCTTTTCCACGATTCCAAGGATGCCCAGCAACTCAACTCACATCTCTCGCAAATACTTTCAGACATAGCCCAACTGGACAACAACGCCATTCTCTTAATTGATCCGATTCAGGCCCTCGTCGGTCCCGAAGGGGCTTTCGAAGGCGCCGCCTCAGCGCTATTGCGCGAAGCGATCAAGAGCGGCACGGTCCAATGCTTCGGTGCTTCGAGCCAGGTCGCCTTCCAGAAAAATGTTGCGAGCGAGGAATCGCTCGCGCCGCTGTTTGCAGCGATCGAGGCTGATCAAACCTTCGGCGCCGACACTGAGTCGGGTCAAAGCGCGAAAGCTGAGCGCATCAACAAAGAATCTTTCGTTGGCGACAACGTTTCGCCGGATTTGCGCGAGCTGATGCGCAATAACAATGCGCCCTCGCATGTCAAAGCGATTCTCCAGGTCAACGATGTCAACAATCCGAAGGTCCGCGAACTGCTGAGCGCTAACGGCGTTGCGATCGATGCGCAAATGCCGCAGCTTGGATCGTTGGCGGTCGATGTTCCGACTAAAGTCATCGACAAGCTCGCTGCCAGTTCGCAAACGAACTACTTGTCTTTGGATCGAAAAGTCGCCGCCGCAGGACACATCGAGAACACTATCGGCGAAACCGCAATGTGGGCCCAGGGCGGGAACTCCGGTTTTGACGGCAGCAACATTGGCATTGCGATCATTGATTCCGGCATCACCAAGATGGGTGGTCTAGACAGGATCACTTACAGTCAGGACTTTACCGGTGAAGGAAGCACGAACGATTCGTTCGGCCACGGAACCTTTGTAGCTTCGACCGCCGCCAACAACAAAGGTTCGTACGGAGGTATTGCGCCAGCCGCAAAAATCATCAACCTCCGCGCGCTGAACTCGCAGGGCACCGGAAACGTTTCGTCGGTGCTGGCCGCGCTCAATGCGGTTGTTGTCAATCGCACGAAGTACAACATTCGCGTAGTCAATATGAGCCTGGGAATGCCCGCGGTTGACTCTTATCAAAACGACGCGCTTTGCCGGGCCGTTCGCGCGTTAGTTAACTCGGGTGTCGTGGTCGTCGCCGCCGCAGGGAACGACGGCAAGGACGCAACCAACGCCAAAGTTTATGGCCGGATCCACTCACCTGGTAACGAACCCTCGGCAATCACTGTCGGCGCCGTGAACACCCTCGGCACTGACATTCGCAGCGATGACTCGGTCGCCACCTTCAGTTCCCGTGGCCCAACCCGCAGCTATTGGACCGATGCGTCGAAAGTCAAACACTACGACAACTTGATCAAACCGGACGTGGTCGCGCCGGGAAACAAGATCATCAACAATGCCGCACCTAATAACCAGTTGGTGTCGCGGAATCCCAACCTTTCCATCCCGGGCAGGGGAAATCTGATGCGCATGAGTGGCAGTTCTGTCTCAGCTCCCGTCATAGCGGGTGCCGCGGCTGTGTTGCTCGAAGCCAATCCCAATCTGACTCCCAACCTCGTCAAGATGATTCTGATGTACACCGCTCAACCGTTGGCGGGCTACAACATGCTTGAGCAAGGCGCTGGCGAAGTAAATATCGAAGGCGCCATGCGATTGGCGAAGCTGATTCGCAAGGATCTCTCATCGAGCACCGCGGTTGGCTCGCCGTTGCTCACCTCTTCATTGCCGACTCCGCAAAGCACCATCGCCGGCCAAACATTCACCTGGTCGCAGGGAGTGTTGTTCCATTACGGCTGGGGCTACGGATCAGATTTGATTTCGAAGTATCAAGGCATCTACGGCTTGGGCGTTTTGGTTAGCGATGGCGTTCTCGTTAGCGACGGCGTCCTGGTTAGCGACGTGAAAATGCTAACTAACGGAGTCTTGGTTAGCGATCAGATTCTCAAAAGCAACGGCATCACCATGTCAGACGGAGTGCTGGTTGCTGATGGAGTTTTGATCGGCGATGGCACACTCCTCGCGGATGGCACGCTTCTCGCTGACGGCACGCTTCTCGCCGATGGTACGCTTTTGGCGGACGGCACGCTCTTAGCCGACGGAACAATTTTGGCGGACGGCACCATTCTCGCCGACTCCGCCTTGCGCGGTGATAACACGGCCTGCATGTCAGTTGAATAAACGAAACCTTTAGTCCCGTTCTCCCGGACTCTATGCGGTCATTTGTTAAGAATGGCCGCATTTTTTTGTTCGTCGCCGCGTGTGATTCTTCTCGGAATTTTCTTGATCGACGACCTAATCAAGCTGTGATACCTTGAGCCTTCGCGAGGGAAATGAAATGAATTCGCTGATTCACTGTCCTCACGATGAAACCTCAGCCGGATTCGCAATTTCCATATTTTGCACTGTGCGGATAAAGGCTTGAGGCTGCGCGGGTACTTCGTACGCCTCGAATAGATCGTTGAGCGATAAGAATCCGATCACTGATGAGTCAGTTGTGGACCTGGCGCAGGCGCGCGTGCGCCGCGCTCGCGCCGCGAAAGCCGGTCGTGAATCTCTAGCCCTTCAGCTTGAAGCCGTCGAGGATTTGCTCGACAAGGGCCAATCCGTGGAAGCGCAATCGCGCCTCACTTCCCTAATTGCCGCCGCCCGAAACGATCCTCAAAGTCTGGCTCGCGCTCGTCTCGCGCTGGCGCTGACTGAAGAGATGCACGGCAACTTTGCCGAATCGCTAGCGGCGGTTTCCATGTATGAGCCGGCGGAGTCACGCTCAGGGTTTCCCATCGATCTCTCCGTGAAACTCATCGTGCAGATGAGCCTCGCCTCGAATTACACCGGCGATCACCCGAAGGCGATCTCGATGCTCAAAGCTGCCCTGCGCGATCTTCCCGACGGCGACTCTAACCCTGAATCCGGCGCCATCTTCGCGGCGCTAGCGCGCGTGTATCGCAGCATCAACGAGTACCCGATTGCGCGCGATTATTCCGAAAAGGCTCTGGAGATTTATCGCCAGCGCGGCGATTGGCGCGGCCTGGCGGAGGCATACTTCGGAATTGCGTTAGCCGTTCATCAGGAAGGCCAAGTCGAGGCTGCGCTTGAGAACTTTGAACAAGCACTGAAGCTAATCGGCGATCATCCCGCAACTTACCTGCTCGGGAAAATCTACGCCAACATGGCGTCGGCCGCGTGGTGGCTGAAACGTCCGCAGGAAGGCATCCAATATTTAGAAAAGGCGATCGGCTATTACGAGAGTACGGATCACAAATCAAACGCGGCGATCGGCTACAACAACCTCGGCGTCAACCTGACGCTAATCGGCCAATGGGAGCGCGCGCAGAGTGCGCTTGAACGAGCACTCGAAATTGCAGAGACAGTCGGCTCGAATGTTGTTCAGACCCCAATGATTCTGGATTCGCTGGGTGAGCTTTGCATGCTCCGCGGCGAACTTGAAGCAGCCAATAATTACTTGGAGCGCGCCGTCGAGTTAGCCACAGAACACGGTAACAAATGGTACGAGTGCCAGGCGTTGCGCACGCTCGCGCGTTGTCAGATCGCGTTGGGGGCTAGCAAGGCGGCCTTTGACACGGCGAGTCGCGCGCGTGAGCTTGCCGACCGCATGGGCGATCGACAAGCCACGTACGAATCTCAACTGTTACTGGCTGAGAGCGCGCTCAACACAGGTGACATCGAATACTGCGCCGCGCATGTCGCCCCCGTAGCCGAGCACACCTCCGATTCTGCCGCTGATCTCGGCCTGGCGGGTGAAGCTCAGAGACTGCTGGGCTTACTGGCGATGGCCCAAAGTGATCCAGCATTAGCTGCGCAACACTTTGGTCGTTGCGCCTCGATTTTCGATCTGCTGGGCGATCGATATCGTACGGGACGAGCACAGTTCGATCTCGGTCGCGCCTACATGAGCGCACAGCCTGAGCTGGCGACTGAGCATCTTTTGCGCGCGGCCAACATCTTTCGCGAACTCGGCGCGAAGCTAGATCTCGAACGCGCTGACGCTGCTCTGCGCGAACACGATCAGACACCGCCACAGCAGGAGCGAAAGCGCGAAGCCGCAGTTCAATTGATCACGTTGCGCCTGGCTGAAGCTGTTGCTTCGCGCGCACTGTTGTTGCGGGAGCTGGCCGCCGTGGTGCGCCAGGAAACAACTGCCGATCGAGTGATGGTGCTTGAGCCGGATGAAGAGCAGAAGATTCGCGTCGTTGCGTCGCACGGATTCGATTCGGATCGCGCGACGACGATCGCTGACGAGTTTGCCTCGCTGGAAAACAACACAGCCCGCGAACGGTTTGCTAAGAAGCATGATGCAAAGTTAATCACGCTGAAATCGACCAACTCCCTGCCCGCAACGCTGCTCATCTCGCCGAAAAGCGCCGCACAGCTCGCCGGAGGTTTGCCGCTCGAACCATTGTTGCGGGTCGTCGAATTGGGCATGGACGTTTGCGCTTTGCGCGCGCGCGCATCAGCCGGGCATGCCGCGGAAAATCAGGATGGCAGCGTGGGCACGGACCTGATGCCCGGCTTTATTCACTCAAGTCCGGCGATGACGCGGCTGGTCGAAGAGGTGCACAAAATTCGCTCGTCGGATGTGACGGTGCTGGTTACCGGCGAATCGGGCACTGGCAAGGAATTAGTGGCGCGCGCGATTCACGCCCTGTCGTCGCGTCGCGACAAAGTCTTTGTGCCGTTCAATTGCACCGCCGTACCGAAAGAGCTCTCGGAAAGTTATCTGTTCGGTCATCGGCGCGGCGCTTTTACGGGCGCGGTTTCGGATTCGCCGGGTGTGATTCGATCGGCCTCAGGTGGAACACTTTTTATCGATGAAGTCGGCGATTTGCCGCTCGACGTGCAGCCGAAGCTTCTCCGCTTTCTCCAGGAAGGCGAGATTCAGCCGCTCGGAGAGCAGCAGCCGATCAAGATCGATGTCCGCATCATCGCCGCCACGAATACCGATCTCGAAGATTTGGTCGCGCAGAATCGCTTTCGCGAAGATCTCTATTACCGCCTGAACGTGATTCGTTTGCGCGTGCCGCCATTGCGCGAGCGCCGTTCAGAGATTCCGACGATCGTTAACTACTACATTAATCACTACTCGGTAAAGTTTGGACGCCACGATATTCAGATGACGCCGCAAGCAGTCGATCTTTTGATGGTTGGTGATTGGCCGGGAAATGTGCGGCAGCTCTGCAACGAGATTCAGCGCATCGTCGCCCGCGCCGAAAACGGAACCGTTATTACGCCGGAACACTTGTCGGCAGAATTGCGTCACATGGGAGTGCCTACCGCGCCCCACGCGAACGTGAGTCCGTTCGGAGTCCCACAAACCGGCCGCTCCGAAACGATCAATCTGGACAACGTGACGCTGGCTGGTGCGCTCGAGGAAGTCGAGCGGCGCATGATTACTGAGTCGCTGCGTCGTCACAAAGGAAACATTTCGCGCGCGGCCCGCGAACTCGGACTGACGCGGCGTGGCTTATATTTGAAGATCGAACGCTATCAAATCGAGATGCAGCCGAAAGCCGGCGGCGCGAATGCTTAGCTTCAGCGTCGGCCTCGCAAGAGCCGCATAGCTCTCTTGACTACCGCACTCGATTAAGAAATTCCCACGAGAGAAGTTACCGCAAAGTAGCAGAGCCCATACGGCACAAGAACCAATCCCGCGACGATGATCGGATGGAGCGCGGGAATCACCAACTTGATCACCCAGCCCAACGCCGCTCCAACAACCGCGCCTAACCAAAGCTTCCCAATGTACGATGGCGCTAACCCCGTCCGACCGATTCGTTTATTCAGCGAACGC
>JAJPKD010000192.1 GCA_021323895.1 Acidobacteriota bacterium
GAGACGGGCTGGTAGCCCCAGTAGTTCTTCAGCCCCGCAGGCGCGTCCTGTTCGTCGAATTGAAAGACGGGCATCAACTCGACCGCAGTGACGCCGAGTTTCTGGAGGTACGGAATGTTTTCAATCAAACCGGCGTAGGTGCCACGCCTATCTGGAGCAAGACCGGAACTCGGGTGGCGCGTGAATCCGCCCACGTGCATTTCATAAATGACGGTCCTTGACCATCGGTGACGGAGCGGCGCATCGCCTTCCCAATCGAATTTGCCGTGGTCAACCACCACGCTTTTCATCGCTGCGGCGGTGTTCTCTCCCGGTGCGCTGGCGGCGCGGCGGCTGTAAGTTGCGGGCACTACAACGCTCTTGCCGTATGGATCGAGAAGAACTTTGCTGGGATCGAAACGAAAGCCTCTTCCGGGATCGTAGGGGCCGTTGACGCGGTAGCCGTAAATCTGTCCCGCCTGCAGTCCGGGGACAAACACGTGCCAGTAGAAATACGTTCGGTTCTTCGTTGGATCGAGCGAGATCGTGCGCGCCGGGTGTGAATCGTCGGCGCCGTCGAAGAGAAGCAATTCGACCGCCGTAGCGTTTTTGGAATAGACGCTGAAATTCACGCCGTCCGCCTGGCGCGTGGCTCCGAGCGGAAAGCTCTTTCCTTCCACCACACCAACATCCGCCGACTGGCTCATCGCTTCACCGCTGCCACAGGATCTGCGGCGCTTCGAGCGGAATGATGGCCTCCGGGTTGTCTGCGATTACGCGCGCCGTGTAATCCGAAGCGGAGCGCCTCGCGGGTATGCGCACGCTGTAGAGACAGGTGCCCCCGCTTGACGCTTCCTTGTTCTCGACATTCATGACGTGGCGCTCAACAGGACCGCCCGGCAACGCATCCGCGTAGACCTCGACCTTTACAGAGTCTGGCGAAAGCTCACCGAGATTTACTTGCAGTTGAAACTGATGCTGTCCATCGTTTGTCTCAACTAGCATCTCGCCGATTCGCAAATCGGGCCAACGTTCAGCGAGATCCCTTTGCCAATTGATGATGCGCGCGGAAGGCGCGCCATTCTCATGCGAACGGTCGTGGTACATCGACGCGGCGCGCAAATAATATTTCTCAGTGTACTCGCGCACTGCGCGGTCGGCTGAGTACTGCGGCGTGAGACGCGCCATGCTCTCACGCACATGCGAAATCCATCCGACCGGAAGCCCGCGCGAATCGCGGTAGTAGAACAGCGGGATGATCTCGTCTTCCAGTTTGGCGTAGAGCGCTTCCGCTTCGGCAGCATCGGACTGTGTATCATCGAGCTGCTCTTTGCGAATAGCCCAGCCCACACCAGGCTCAAAGGCCTCGGCCCAGCAGCCATCAAGTTCGGACAAATTTATTCCGCCGTTCACGAGCACCTTCATGCCACTGGTGCCACACGCCTCCCACGGCCGTCGCGGGTTGTTAATCCAGACATCCACGCCGTGCACCATTTGCTCGGTGAGCAGCATGTCATAGTCAGGCAAGAAAACTGCATGCGGACGCACCTCAGGCCGGCGACGAATGAAGTCCGTCCATTGACGAATCAAAGCCTGACCGGGCTCATCAGCCGGATGAGCCTTACCCGCAATCAGAACCTGTACCGGACGATGCGGGTTTGTCAGGAGGCGCACCAACCTCTCTGGATCCTGCAGCAGTAGAGTGGGGCGCTTGTAAGTTGCGAAGCGGCGCGCAAAGCCGAGCGCCAAAACGTTAGGATCTAAGATGCGCGCGGCCTGGTCCACCTCTGCGGCTGGCGCGCCGGACGACGAAAGCGTCCGGGCAAGCCGGCGGCGACTGAAGTCGACCAGTTGCGCGCGCGCGTTAGATCTCATTTGCCATAGCTCTTCGTCCGACAAACCCCGCATGTGTTCGGTCGCCTGGCTCTTCGACAATCCCCTCCAGCGATCCTTGCCGCAGGCTTTCTCCCAGAGCTTGTCGGCCTCCGATGAATCCCACGTTGGCACATGCACGCCGTTCGTTACGTGGCCGATGGGCACTTCGTCCTGAGGCCAGCGGGGAAAGAACGATTGGAAAAGACCACGACTCACGTCCCCATGCAATCGGCTTACGCCGTTGACCGCGCCGCTCCCGCGCAGCGCGAGATAAGCCATATTGAATTGTTCCTGGTTATCGTCGGGATGTTCGCGTCCCAACGCCAGCACGTCGCGAAGGCTGACGTTGACAGCATCGGCGTAAAGGCCCAGATACTTCGCGACCAAATCCGACGGGAAACGATCAAAGCCGGCCGGCACTGCCGTGTGCGTGGTAAAGACGTTGCCCGCACGAGTCGCAGCGAGCGCAACTTCGAAGGGTTGCCCAGTCTCCATCATAAAAGTGCGCGCGCGTGCCAGCACCGCAAACGCCGCGTGGCCTTCGTTAAGATGACAAACTTCAGGGCGATACCCGATCTGGTTCAGCAATCGCCAACCACCGACACCCAGCACGATCTCCTGTAACAGACGCGTCTCCGGGCCGCCCCCATAAAGTTCGCTCGTGATACCGCGATGGAACGGTGGGTTCGCAGGATCGTTTGTGTCGAGCAGGTACAGCGTCGCACGGCCCACCCGTGCCTGCCAGGCGCGAACCCACACACTGTATCCCGGCAGCATGAACTTGAGACGCACCCACTCGCCATCCTTGTCCCGCACCGGCATGATTGGCAGCAGCCCCGGATCGTTGTACGGGTAGAGCGCTCGCTGCGCGCCATCCGCATCCAAAACCTGGCGAAAATATCCTCGTTGATACAACAGTCCTACGCCGACGACGGGCACACCGAGATCGCTCGCGGCCTTTAGTTGATCCCCAGCAACATTGCCTAGACCGCCTGAGTAAATCGGCAGCGCCTCGCTCAACATGAACTCCATGCTGAAGTAGGCGATGCAACTCAAGCGCGATTGCGCATGCTTCTGCTGAAACCAGGTGTTCGCCTGCATTTGTTCCTGCTTGGCGCGCGCAGCATCATCCACCTTGCGCCGGTAGTCCGGGTCGGACATCAATGACTTCAGCTTTTAAAGCGAGACAGTCAGCAGGACAACCCAGGGATTGTGGGTCAACTCCCAAAGTTCTGGGTCCAGTGGTTCCCACAACTCTTCCTCACCATGGCTCCACGACCAGCGCAAATTGAGCGCCAGATCGACCAGTGTGTCGAACCCGTCGACGTCGGACTTGAGCCAAATGGAGTGTGCTTGGTCGGGCATATTTTCTCCTAGTGCACGGTCGCAAGATTTCCAAACGAGGGCATGGTCTGATGCGGCGACGATACCGGCCAGTCGAGTCGCGACGGTTTAGTACGGCGAATTTCGCGCAGCCAATCTGGTTCGATCTGATGGCGATCCAGCGTTTCAATCACGCGTTGAGGATTCCCTAAATCCGCCCAACCTGACGCGCTGTCTTCTACAACAAGAAGATTACTCGCGTCCAGGCTCAAGACGTCCTTCGAAAAATCGATCGTGTCCATCTCATGATAGACCGTCTCCAAATCTCCAGCCGCCAACGCATCTGAAATTACTTCCACGGCGCTTACCAGTCTGGTGCTCAACAATTCGAGAAACGCGCCGGCACGACCGAGGGTCACGAACGTATTCCACAGCCCACCCTGCCTCATCAATTCGTGAGCTTCATGGAGCGGTGGCTTCTCGCAGAAACGATTCACGCCGAAGACAGGCGTGCCACTTCCGTTTCCTAATGGGGCACCGGGTTGGATCCACCCGTATTCGACTTCGGGCGATAGCGGTTTTGCTCCTATCAGAACGATCGATTCATTGTGTTTGGCGCTAACTTCGATTCCTCTTCGAACTGTCGCCGCAAACGCCTCGTCATCAGTGTAGTAGTGGTCTGATGGAAACAGCCCGACGATAGCATCGCGTTCCTCGTTGCAAACCTGTAGCAACGCCGCGATGATCGCCACGCCAGTTCCGCGATTCGCAGGCTGCTCCAGTAAACGTGAACGATCGACGTCGGCCAGTTCTGCTGTGTAGAAACTGTCGTGGCCCTTCGTAACAACGAACATTATTCGGTCGTCTGAGAATACTGGTCGTAAGCGCTCCCGCGTATGACCCAGCAAAGTTCGGCTGCCGAAAATCTTGCTGAATTGTTTTGGTCTCGCATCTCCGTCGATCTTGCGTGTCAGGCTTTGAAGCCGGCTTCCTTCCCCGCCGGCCAGCACGATTGCCCACGGCTGTTCCGCATCTTTTCTAGGCATCAAGCCCACCTTCTTTGTTCCGACAACCACTGTTGCAACAGAGCTTCACGTAGAATGACGCCGGCATCATCTTCAAAGCGCCTGAGGTGATCAGCAATTAACCACGCGCGGCGGAACCCTTGCGCGCGCAGGATCCGACGATTCCCTTGCGGCTTCCTCGGCACCGCAGGTACGTCGGCGGTCCCAAACATCTTGGTGTTGGAGTGTGCGCTCATAGTCTTCACCTGCCGGTTACGCTTTCAATGCACTCTCGCCAACCGCTGCGTTCTTTCTTCGCCGCGAATACCAATCGAGCGAATTAACGCGTGAGCCGCCGTTTGCAGTTGGGCCTTTCGCTCATGCCAGTCTGCGACCCACGTCTTTACCGTTTCCACATTTTCGCGCTCGATTTGACGATCAGTTTTAGTAGTTGGCTTAGCAGAGATGCCGTTCATGACTTTTCCTGTCCCGCGCTTTATGATTCTGATTCGTGCTTGCATGTCGTTCACTCCATCTTGCTGACTTGGCGTCGAATGCCGGTTCGACCTGAGTAATAGCAACCGCCTTGCCACGAAGCGTTAGCCTCGACTCGGTCTTACTTCGCATAGATTCTTAACAAAGAACGTGATTTTCGGATTTCGCTGCGATGCAGAAGTAAAGTGGGAGTTCGTAATTCTCTGAAGACTTCGTGATATTACGAGTCGTAGTTTCGACAATTCACTGTTCAATGGTCGTCGTCAGCCTTATCACCTTGCCTGCGCGCAAGACTTTCAGAACAACCGGGTCTCCCGGCTTGAGGCTGGAGATGCTATTGAAGATGCGGTCGTAGTTATCACCTCGTGCGAGCGCGACCGATTCAACTGCCGTTGGTGCGCTAACATCAAGATCGTTGACACTTAGGATTACGTCGCCGCCGAGCAGCACCTCTGTGCCCTGAATTGTTACCTGAAAGGTCCCACCGTTCATCCCAAGGCGCGAGCCGAACGATCCCTCGCCGATACGTTGGACCAGAAAGCCGGAGGGCTGAGGCAGGTTCAACGCCTTGGCAAAGTCTCCAGTCACTAAGACCCCATCGATGCCCGACCAAAACGGCTTGCGGTCCAGCAGGAATCGCTTCGCCGTATTCGAAGCGGTGGCGAATGCTAAACCTTCTGAGCCCCCTGATTGGCTCATGATCGTGGTAACTATTCCCACTACCTGACCGTTCATATCGAACATGGGACTTCCGGAGTTGCCGCCGTTTACTGCCGCATCGGTTTGGAGAAACTCGATATATGGCTGAGGCTCGCCGTCTTTATCAACTTGGCGCCGCCCGCTCACGTGACCTGCGGTTAAGGTTTGGCTGATGCCATAAGGCGCGCCGATTACAAATATCTGATCGCCGACTTCCACCTTGGTAGAATCGCCCAGAGCCACCGGGCTGATGCCTTTTGGCAGTTCTTGCAGTTGCAGCAAAGCGACATCGGCTCGCACGTCAGACGTAATTACGCGCGCGATGCTGTTCTGGCCGTCGGGGAATTCCACGAGAGCCGCATCGGCGGTCTGCACCACGTGCGCGGCCGTCAACACTTTGCCGTCGTTTGAAATGAGGACTCCCGAGCCGAGGCCATCAACGATAGACATCACCTGTCCGGGCTTGGGCGCGAGATCGACCCTTTTGGTCCTGACGGTTACAACCGATTGATTGACTTTGCGAAAGGCCTCCCGAAGCTGTTGGGCAGGTGCAGCGGTATATATGGCCATCATTAGCAAGCTTGCTAAGAACATTAGTCCAGTTCTAGTTTTCATCGTTCATCAGCCTCCTCACAATTTGCCGTGCGTCGACGGCGCGCAAGGACTGAAGCGCAACAAGCGTTCCAAGCTTTAGTCAGCTCACCCACAACGCAATAACGGAAAGACCCGAAGTTCCAATCGCCAGCCAAAGCCCAGAAAAACTACGAGTTCTCGTCGTTGCGCGGTCGGGCTAGCGCGGTCAGTCGGTATTCAGTTGTGGTTGCACAGGCAGAGAAGGAATTCGTAATTCTCTGATGACCTTCGTGAAATTATGATGCTTCCGATGGTTGATTGCGGCTTGGGAGGTCACTCTTGGCGGGGCTTGATAGAGGTGGCGCCATTGCCGGCTTCCTGTTCAATCCAGCGCTTCACCCAGGAAGGAAGATGGCAGAGCTTGATTTTCCTCGATTGAGCGACGCGGAGAAATTCCATCGCCGATCGATCTACGAAGGTAACATTCATCAGGTCGAGTGCGTGTGTCTTCGATCCGTTACCATTCTGGCCCACTGCCTTCTCAACTTCAGGAACATACTCACTGGTGAAATGGCCGCTAAGGCTTACTCTCACAATCTCGGGATTTTCGTTTTCTTGCGTAATCTTCAACATCTTTTTAGCACTCCTCGCATGTCATCAAGAGGCTAATGGGCACGTCGTGTGCCATGGCAGTTGCGAATTTCATTTCCGAATCCGCCTTCGTCGTTGTCAAGAATTTACTGATTAATCGCTTATTGCTCGGCCGGGCAACTGATGCTCCAACTCCTGCTCCAACGTGATAAAGCGATGAAAACTTATCAGGCGGACGCTCAGCAAAAAGAAAATGAATCTCCGATAAAAAGTTAGTCCCATTGGGTTACCCCCGTTTCTTGTCCCCTCCAAAGCGATTGAGCAATACGCATTCCAGGTTAGGTGATCGAAATCGGCAACAGGATCGAGAAACACTTCAGTAGGATCAAAAGCGGAATTGAACACGCGGAGAACCGCTCAAAGCCTTAAGGAAACGATTTGACGCAAGGCGTTACCCGGCTGTGATATCACGGTGAGCTTCGTGAAATCACGATATGGATCTCCGTCTGGTAAATCACCGTGTTCTGTGTCTGCAAACAGGATCTTCGGCTTGAACTTGGATGGCATCGGGGTTGCTCGTCACTTCTGCCAGGCGAGTAAGGACGCCCGTTAGTTTGAGAGATTGAAAACTTTAATGACAGTTAATGCAGCGACTTGGAGGGTCAAATCCACAATCAGAGCGTTGATCGGTCACCCATACCGCTCGCGAGGTTCATGACCCGTATCTGCGGAGGCTGGCACGTCCCCATGGGCTGGCCCATTACTGCGGGCGGTCAAACGTATCGCGCGTGTTTGGATTGCCGTGCTCGTCGTCGCTCGACTCGGACACTTGGACCACGGATGGCCCATTCTACTTCCAACAGCGACCAAATGGATGTCATCTGATAACGTAAAGATGGGGCCAAGATGGGGCCTTACGTGTTGATATGTAGCCAGACCAAGCGATACCTTGACGACCGCTAGGCGCGTAAATACTGGCTCATAGGGTTTCGTCAGACTAGGTGGTACCCTCTGCAACGTTCTTAAAATCCGTTGCCAATCTCATCTCTTGAGCTGACACTCACAGAGCGCCACGAATGAAAGCCTGACCGCTAGACACGTAAACACTGGCTCAATTCGTTTCGTCAGACTGTGTGAGCGTGCGCCACTGAATGACAAAAACACTAACTGTAAAACTAAAGCCTTTCGCGAAGTCAGAATTTTGTACGTCCGATGTGACTCCACAAAACTACCTGCAAGATAATTCTTGTGTTGCGAGATTTATTTCTTGAATTAGTGCCGACGGGCGGAATCGACAAAAAAAGCTAAAACACTCGAAATACGGCGTTGACGACTAATACACTTAGTACGCGAAGTGTGCGATAAGGCTGTAAGTCCTGCAAATAAAGGATTTGCCGAAGGGGGGACTCGAACCCCCACGAGTTACCTCACACGCCCCTCAAACGTGCGCGTCTACCAGTTCCGCCACTTCGGCTCGTTCGGGAAGGATTGTCAAAGACGATGCGATCGGGTTACTACCGTTCGCGGGTGAGACAGCGTCAATTCACGATCGCTACTTACTCTTTGAGGGCGCCGGCGAAGGTTTCGTAGATGCCGCCGGTGCTGGAGTAGCTGCTGCTGACTGAGTTGCTTGCGGAGTCGGAGCAGGTGTCGGCGTCGCCGCCAGAGTCTGCGGCGGCTCGCCCGCTTGCAGGACCGAACTCGTGCCGTTGATGAACGGCAGTGACAAGCAAAGAGCAATCAACATGAACGCGGCCGCTGCTCCGATCGTGATCTTAGAGAGCAGCGTCTGGGTTCCGCGCGGACCGAACGCCGTACTCGAAACCGAACTTGAAAACAACGCGCCGGCGTCTGCTTTGCCGGGCTGCAGCAGGACACACAAAATTAAGACAACACAAGAAAGAACGAACAGTCCGTAAAAAATGTAAGCCAACATATTCGTGAATAGTGAATCGTCAGTCGTGAATAGAAGTGGCCGGCTTTCTATTTACGATTTACGATTCACGTCCTTTCGTAATTAACGATCTTCGCGAAAATTTCTGCGTTCAGGCTCGCTCCGCCAACTAATGCTCCATCGATATCCGTTTGCTTCATCAATCCAGCAACATTGTCAGGCTTGACCGAGCCGCCGTAGAGGATTCGCAATGCGTCAGCCGCTGCTTGAGAATGCCTTTCCGCGAAAACGCGCCGGATAAACGCGTGCATTTCCTGCGCTTGCTCCGGCGTCGCTGTACGTCCCGTACCGATGGCCCAAACAGGCTCGTAAGCAACGATGATACGGGCCAGATCCAAGGCTGTCAACCCGCTCAAACTGCCGATAATCTGCTCTTTTACCACGTCGAGGGCCTTGCCTGCGTCGCGTTGATCGAGGGTCTCGCCGACACAAACGATCGCAATCAAACCAGCGGCGAGAGCTGCGTGAGTCTTCTTCGCGACAATCTGATCTGTCTCAAGAAAATATTGTCGTCGTTCCGAGTGCCCGACAATCACATGCGAACATCCCGCATCATGAATCATAAAGGCGGCGACCTCGCCGGTGAACGCGCCTTCGCTGCGTTCAGTCGCACAGTCCTGCGCGGACACTCTGATATTGGATCCTTCGAGCCTATCCGCGACGCTCTTTAGCGCCGTGAACACCGGCGCGATTATTACTTCGCAATGATTCGCGTTAGCTACGAGAGGCTTAAGAGCGAGCGCCGTGGCGACTGAGTCGCCGACGGTCTTATACATTTTCCAGTTTCCTGCAATTACGGGTTTACGCATAGATTGTCAGCCCGGGAATGCTACGAGGTTCTTCAGGCGCTACGTCGTTTTCTGGTTTGTCGCGGGCGATCACTTGAGGCAGTCAACACACGTGCCCGTCGTTTCCCAACTTCTGGATTCGTTCCCCAACCGCGACCCCGAGCTACGAGTTCCAGCTGAGCCACGTCAAGATCATCAAGTGGGTCGATCTGATCTAATTCAGACCGCTTCTCCACTTTCTTCTTTGTAGAGTTCCGTCTCATAACGATTCGATTTCCGGGCGCTGATTATTCGCGTGCGCCTACGCTCAGTGAAGGCGACTGTCAGCAGCCGATTTCTATCCGACACCCCAATAATAACATAGCAGTCCTCTCGGGCTGAGTGTTTGAGATCTTTGTAAGCGAAGTAGAATGGATCGTCGAATACAGTGACGGCTTCGTCGAATGTTATTTTGTGCTTGGCAAGATTCGCCCAAGCTTTCTCTTGATCCCACTCAAACGTGCCATGGGTAACATTGCGTGCCATTTATTGTGAGAAATTACTTTTCTGTCAGTGTCGCCACTCCCGGCAATTCGTCTCCGGCCAAAAATTCCAGCGTCGCGCCGCCGCCGGTTGAAATGTGAGTGATGCGATCGGCGACGCCTGCCTCGGTGACTGCTGCAACTGAATCTCCACCGCCGACGATCACAGTCGCGCCGCGATCCGCCGCGTCGGCCACGGCGCGAGCAATCCCAATTGTGCCTTCATTAAATGGCGGTTCTTCGAAGACACCCATCGGGCCATTCCAGATGATTGTCTTTGCGTCGGACAGAGCATTCGCGAAATGGCTGACCGTCTCGGCGCCAATGTCCATTCCGGCGTGACCGGCGTTGGTGAATTCGACCGGGATGGTTTTCGCCATGACCTTGTCGCCCTTGATGGGCTCATAGCTATCGACCACCTGATGATCAGTTGGCAACAACAGTTCGACTCCCGCCTCTTTGCAGCGCGCCTGGACTTGCCGGGCGGTATCGAGCATCTCGTTTTCGACGAGCGACTTTCCGACTGTGAAGCCTTCCGCTTTCAGAAACGTATAGGCCATCGCGCCGCCAATCAGGAGTTTGTCAACTTTGCGATCGATGAGCGCGTTGATTACCGGAATCTTGTCTGAAACTTTTGCGCCGCCAAGAATTGCCGCGAAAGGATGTTCCGGATGGGTGATGACTCGTCCGAGATATTCAAGCTCTTTTTCCATCAACAACCCTGCGGCTGCCTGCTTCACGAACTTCGTAATCCCCGCAGTCGAGGCATGTGCCCGATGTGCGGCGCCGAAGGCATCGTTCACATAAAGCCCATCGCACAGTGACGCTAGTTGCTGTGCGAAGGCGTCAACGTTCTTCTCTTCTTCGGGATGGAAGCGCAGGTTCTCGAGCAAGAGAACTTCGCCATCTTCCAACAATTCGGTCATGCGCTGAACGTCTTCGCCAACGCAATCATCAGCAAACGCCACCGGTTTGCCGAGCAGGTTAGAGAGGTGTTCAGCGACCGGCCGCAAACTATACTTATCTACGCGCTGGCCTTTCGGGCGTCCGAGATGCGAGGCGAGAATCACCCGCGCTCCTTGTTCGGCTGCGTAATTGATTGTCGGGAGTGCGGCGCGAATGCGCGTGTCATCCGCAACTTTGCCGTCCTTGATGGGAACATTGAAATCGACGCGGATGAAGACGCGTTTGCTGGAAAGATCGAGATCGCGAATGGATAACTTTTGCATTGCCGATCGCCGATTGCCAATTGCCGATTAAGAGGATCACCGCTTCAGATCGGCAATCGCAAATCGACATTTGGCAATGCTCTAGAGTCCTTTTCCCGCGATGAACTTGATCAGGTCGCGCACACGGCACGAGTAACCCCGCTCGTTGTCGTACCAGGAGAGAATCTTGATCATGCTGCCGTCGAGCACTTTCGTATATTCGGCGTCAACGATCGAAGAATTCGAATTCTGCTTGAAATCTGAAGATACGAGCGGCTCCTCCGCGAAACCGAGAATCCCCTGAAGCTCCTCGTTCGCAGCATCCTTCAAGGCTTTGTTCACTTCTTCAGTCGTGGTCTGTTTCTCGACATCGATGACCACATCGACAAGCGAAACATTTGGCGTCGGCACACGCACGCTGATGCCGTCGAACTTTCCTTTCAATTCAGGCAGCACCAGCGCAACGGCTTTGGCCGCTCCGGTCGAAGTCGGAATCATGTTCAAAGCCGCGGCCCGCGCGCGCCGCAAATCCTTGTGCGGCAAGTCGAGCAACTGCTGATCGTTGGTGTACGAGTGAATCGTGGTCATCTGTGCGCGACGTATGCCGAAATTTTCATGAATCACCTTTGCCACCGGCGCCAGGCAGTTCGTGGTGCAGGACGCATTCGAGATGACGTGGTGCGCTGCTGGATCGTATTTCTCTTCATTGACACCCAGCACGATGGTTATGTCTTCGTTCTTGGCCGGCGCCGAGATGATGACTTTCTTGACTCTGCCGCGCAGATGCTTCTTCGCGTCTTCGGCTTTGGTAAAGCGCCCCGTCGATTCGATGACGATCTCCGCACCCACCGATTCCCAGGGAATCAACGCCGGATCACGCTCCGAAAAAACCTGGAACTCTTCGCCTTCGACGGTAATGCCGTTCTCTGAAGCCTTGATGTCATGGTGCAGATTGCCCAGGACCGAATCGTACTTGAGCAGATGCGCCAGTGTTTTCGTGTCGGTAATATCGTTCACCGCGACGAAATCGATGTCACTGTCGCCGAGCGCCGTACGAAAAATATTCCTGCCGATACGACCGAAGCCGTTGATGCCAACTTTCACCGCCATTAATGCTGACCTCCTCTGAGATGATCACACACGTACACCGCGGCAGTCGCTGAAGCTTTGTCTGAAACGGTGTTGCTTTGAAGAAATTGCAAGATAATGCTCACTCACCGCAGTGTCAAGCTAGCGATTTGTTAAGCTTTTTGAAACCGCGTAGAGTTGCGTGACGTAGTACGCTATGACCTGGCGCTCTCTGTCTGTTCGCAGCTCGCGGCGCCACCGTCAATTTCCCCGATAGTTTTTTTAGAGGAGCACTCTCGATGTCGAATCAGCTTACTCGTACGTTTACGAGATTGTTTGTCGCGATAATTTTTGTGGTCGCGCTTTCCATTGCTGTCGTGGCGCAAACGCCGAACCCGACTCCGGTCAATCCGGCAACTCAGCCGCCGGGCCAACAGGTTCCGCCGGCAACGGCGCCGCCCGGAGCGCAGGCTTCGCCGACGCCCATTGTCGCGCCAACGCCGATTACCCCGATCATCATTCAGGAGCCAAACTTTCCCGAGATTAAGCCGCAACCGCTGCCGCCGATGCCGGATCTAACTCGCGTCGGCGTGCTCAGCAGCAACACCACGCCGCTCTCAATGAACGATGCGATTCGGCTGGCGCTTCAAAATAATAACGACATCGAAGTTGCACGCGATGATGTGCGAATCAGCGAGCAAACGCTGCGCGCGCTTTACGGTGTGTACGAGCCGATCTTCAGCGTCACGCCCCAGTACATCCATAACATCACGCCGCAGCAGAGTTCGCTCGGCGGTTCCGGCAGCACCGGCAAAACGACCACGACGATCTTCAACTGGAATCCATCCGTAACGAAGTCGTTCGAAAAGGGTGGTGGCACGTACACGGTTACGTTCTCGAACAGCCGGACGAACACGAGCAATACGTTCAACCTAATCAATCCTTATTACTCGTCAAACCTGTCGCTGCAAATCAATCAGCCGCTGCTGCGCAACCGATCGATCGATAGCAATCGACACGGAATTCGCGTGCAGAAAAAACGGCTCGAGCAAAGCGATTCTGATTTTCGACAGCGAACGATCCAAATCATTTCGCAGGTCCAGGCAGCTTACTGGAATCTTGTGTTCGCCTTAAAGAACCAGCAGAACCAGCTCGACAGTCTGAATGTCGCGCGGCAGAACATGCGAAACATTGAGATAGAGATCGGAGCCGGCGCTAAAGCCCCACTCGATCGCGCGCAAGTGCAAACCGACATCGCCTCGCGCGAAGCGAATCTCTACATCGCCACGCAACAGGTTTCGGTGGCCGAGAATACTTTGAAGCAACTGATGCTGAAGGATCCTTCGTCGCCAGAGTGGTCAGCGCAGTTGACGCCGACCGATCGGCCGTCTTTCGATCTGTCACCGGTAAACCTGACCGCGGCACTGGACGACGCGCACAAGAACCGACCCGAGCTGCGCCGGCTGAACCTGCAACGGGACATTAACTCGGTCGATCTTCAATTCTATAAGAATCAGACATTGCCCCAGGTTGATATTCAATCGACCGTCGCGACCACGGGCTTGGCCGGAACACAACTCGGCACGCCCGCGGGCACACTCGTGCCACTGATTTCGGGAAACCCGGCGACAAGCTCGAGCGCGTTTCTGCTATCTCAAATTCAGGCTCTCAGAACCGCCGCAGGCCTGCCCCTGGCCACGGTTCCGAACGTTGCGACCAGCGGCGTCGCGCCTTATTTGATCGGCGGTTACGGGAAAGACCTGACGAACCTTTTCGGCTTTGGCACGCGCAATATGACGGTCGGTGTCGCAATTTCCTTCCCGTTTCACAACAAGACTGCAGAAGCGAATCTGGCGAGCGCGCGCATTCAACGCGAACAGCTCGACGCGTCCTTTCGATCGCAGGATCAAGCAATCGAATCGGACGTGCGTAATGCAGCACAGTCGGTGGACACAGCCCAGAAGCGCGTGGTCGCGTCACGTGCCGCCCGTGAAAGCGCTGAAGCGCAGTTGGCTGGCGAGCAGAAGCTTTACGAAGTTGGCCGCTCAACGACGTTCTTGCTGCTGCAACGCCAGCAGGAACTGACGGCCGCGCGCACGAACGAGTTGCAGGCGCAGACGGATTACAACAAAGCGCTCGCCGATCTCCAGCGCGCCACCGGCTCGACGCTGCGCGCAAACAACGTCGAGGTCAACAATCCGACGAAGCCTTAGAACATTGTCGATTGACGATTGCCGATTGCCGATTCAGTCCGTATATACTCAGCTTTGCGAACTACGAACTAATTGGCAATTGGCAATCGGCATTTGGCAATGAAGCTTACCGCTACCATCATCGCCTTCAACGAAGCCGAAAACATTCGCGCCGCCTGCGAGTCGGTCACCTGGGCAGATGAAATCCTAGTCGTTGATTCCGAATCAACCGACAAAACCCGCGAAATCGCAGAGGATTGCGGTGTGCGTGTGATCGTCAATCCCTGGCCCGGCTTCTCTAAACAAAAACAGTTCGCGGTTGATGCTGCCTCGCATGACTGGATTTTCAGTTTGGATGCCGATGAACGCGTTTCCCCTGAATTGAGATCGTCAATTGACAAGTTGCGTGAGTCTGATGAATCGCAACTCGCTGACGGATATCGCATCGCCCGCCGCGCTTTTTATATGGGTCGCTGGATCAAAGGTGGCGGCTGGTATCCGGACTATCAACTGCGTATGTTCAATCGCCAACGCGGGCGTTGGGGCGACCGCGTGATTCATGAATCAGTCGTCATGGACGGAGGCGCGCGAGTCGAGATACTGCCGGGCGATCTGCTTCATTATTCGATGCGCGACCCCGATCATCATCGCCGGATGATCGATGAGCGCTATGCGCCGCTGGGGGCGCAGCAGATGCTCAAGGACGGCAAGCGTACGTCTTCCCTGCAAATGGCGACAGCCGGTCCGCTCGCTTTCATCCGCAGCTTCATTCTGAAGGGCGGCTTTCGCGACGCAAGCGCAGGCTTGACAATCGCGAAGCTCGCCGCGCGTCACGCTTCGCTGAAGCACAAGTTGCTGCGGGAACTTCAAAACGAGCGATGACCACCGCCGTGTTACAATGTTCTCCCGAATGCTGCCGCCGATTGACAACGTCATCAACGTGCCACTGCCAATCGTTTGTGCGTTCATGGCCGTGCTGGGCGCGATCATCGGCAGCTTCCTCACCGTAGTCATTCATCGTATTCCGCTTGAACAATCAATCGTTTTTCCGGCATCGACGTGTCCCAGGTGTCACGTGGCGATCAAGTTCTACGACAACATTCCGATTGTTAGTTATTTGCTTCTGCGCGGCCGCTGTCGAGCTTGCGGTGCCGGCATCTCGGCCCGCTATCCGGCGGTTGAAGCGCTGACCGCGATTCTCTTTGCCGCGGTCACGTGGCACGACGGACTGTCCTTTGCACTCGCCTTCGATCTGGCGTTTGCCGCTTCGATGCTGGCTCTGATCTTCATCGATGCAGAGCACATGATCTTGCCGAATGCCATTACTTATCCCGGTGTCATTTTCGCGCTGATCACTCGCGTAGCAGTTCCCTACCTCGCCGGACCCGCGCACTTCGACGATCTGCCACAACTCATGTCCGCGTTTCCGTCGCTGCCGGTTTGGCTCGTCTCGCTCATCGGCGCGGCGATTGGCGCGCTCGCCGGTGGCGGCTCGCTATGGCTGATGGGCTTCATGTGGGAGAAGCTCCGTGGCGTCGAAGCGATGGGCTTCGGCGACGTGAAGATGATGTTGATGGTCGGCGCGTTCCTGGGATGGCGCCTAACGATCCTGACGATCCTGCTCGGAGCACTTTCGGGATCGATCGCCGGCATCATCGTCATGTACCGCCGCGGCGGACGCAATCTGCAAATGATGTTGCCGTTTGGAATTTTTCTCGGCATTGGCTCGATCGTCTCGCTGCTCTTCGGCTCACGCATAATCATCTGGTACGCGTCGCAATTTCGTTAGTCGCTATGCACGCCAGCCGCCTTCAATATCTGCTCGTCTTTCTTGCGGGAATCTTTCTGCTCGGCACCGTGTTGATCGTCGCGATTCTTGCGGTTGCTCCGGAAACTGCACTCGTTTACCGGCCGTTTCTCTTGACTGCATTCGTGGTCACGCTGTTTGTGAGCATGGTCTGCATCGCCTGGCTGCTGCGCGGACTGCTGCGTCCGTATAGCCAGCTTGTGGGTGAAGCTAAGCGCGCACCTGTAGCGCACTCGGGCAAATCCCAGAACGAAGCTGCGTTCGTCCTCGAAACTTTTCAATCTGTCATCGCGCGGCTTCAGGAGCAACAGAAGGAGCTTCAAAGACTCTCGGATCAAGCGAGCCAACGCGCCGATTCGGCTGAAGCCTTCAGCGATCGGATCGTGGCGAGCATGCCCACCGGTTTGATCGCCTTCGATGCGAATGGAAGAGTGACGGTAATCAATGGCCCGGCGCAAAACTTGTTCAAAATGTCCTACGCCGAAGGCGAGCACTTCTCTACGATCTTCGCCAACGCACCCGCGCTCGCCGAACTGGTTAACGCCTGCCTTTCCACAAGTCGTGTGTTTCGTCGCGAAGAAATCGAAACCACAAACGGCATCAATCAAGGCATGAGATTAGGAGCAACCGTCGCGCCGATTGACCCTGATTCAGCCAGTCGATCGCGCGGCGCGCTCTGCCTCATCACGGATATCACCGAAGTGACGCGACTACGCGAGCAGGTTGCATTGAAGCGAAACTTGGAGAGCCTGGGCGAAATGTCCGCGGGCCTCGCCCATGAGTTTAAGAATGCGATGGCCGCGCTGCACGGCTATGCGCAATTCCTCCAATCGATTGACACGGACGAGCAAGGCAAGGCGGCTACGGACGCTTTGGTTCAGGAAGTGCGAAACCTCTCTGAAATGACCACGGCGTTTCTGAATTTCGCGCGGCCTCAGGCGCTGCAGCTTGAAGAGGTCTCGTTGAATGAGCTGATTCAGGAATGCGCGCGCGAGTTGTCGCCGCTCTTCAGCGATCACCGCGTAGATTTTTTCTTCAGCGTGGGCGAGCCGGCTAGCGGCAAGACGGACGGCGACGAGTTCGTCGAGATTCGCGCGGACGTTCGCATGCTTCGGCAGGCTCTTCTGAATCTGATTCGGAACGCGATTGAGGCGATTCCGGATGACACCATGAATCGGCGGGTCACGATTACTCTCAACCCTGAACGCGATGGCGACAAAGCTCGGGCTGTAATTTCAATTCAAGATACGGGTCGCGGCGTTGCGCCCGACGATCTGCAAAAGATATTCATTCCCTTCTTCACGACTAAGTCGCAAGGGCACGGCGTCGGCTTGGCGCTCGCGCACCGAGTGATCACGCAACACGGCGGAACCCTGACTGCAGCAAATCAATCCGAGGGTGGGGCAGTGTTTACGGCGCGGCTGCCGGCTTAGCTCCGTCTGCTGCCCATGTCCGCGACGATGAAGCAGCCGGCCTTATAGCACGTTAGGAAAATACTCGCGCCACCGACTGTCAACCAGCTTCGCGATATCATCCCGCACTATCAATTCATCGGGCAGGCTCGGTTTCTTGCGGGCGTCGATCGCGATTGGGCCGCGGTACGCGAGATGATGGCGGACTACGTTTGTTTCGGCGGCGTAGATATCGCCCGCCGGTTCGAAGCGCGTCCAGGTTGACCAGAGAAAATCCGAAGTTGAACGGGCCACGTTCGCATCGTCGTGGAGAATAACCAGAGGCCAATCGGCAAGCGCCGGATCACGCGCGAGCCGCGCTGCTTGATCAGGTTCCTCAGTGAACCGCGCGCCCTGCACCACCAAACAACCGGCGCAAAACACTTCGGCGCGCGACACTCCGTTCGGCAATTCACCGCGAAATTCGTGAGGTAGGTCGCGGACCGGATCACCCAAGCCCATCAAAATCGCTTTACTGCCCTGATTGATTTTGCCGCTCGTGTAATCGAGCGTGTCCATCGACGTGTTCGAGAAGATGAAGAAGTCCGTTTCCCAACGCACCCGCGCCAGCACGTGTTCCAGCACCTTTCGAAAATCTTTTAGATCGATCGCGGCGTCAGTCAAAATCAGGAACTTCGTCAACGCCAACTGCCCTTCGCCAAGAATCCTGAAACCTGCTACCAACGCTTCGCGCGTGTAGCGCTCGCGCACTACCGCCGCCGCCAACGAGTGGAAACCGGTCTCGCCATAGCTCCAAAGGTCGCGCACGCTCGGCATTACAAGCGGGAAGATCGGCGAGAGTAGCGACTGTAAGTAATCGCCGATGAAAAAATCTTCCTGCTTCGGTTTGCCGACAACCGTTGCGGGATAAATGGCGTCGCGCCGGTGCGCGATCGCGTCGCAATGAAAGACTGGGTAGTCGTGCTGAAGCGAATAGTAGCCATAGTGATCGCCGAACGGCCCTTCCGGTCGCCGTTCATGCGGCGGCGCGTGGCCAATCAAGGCAATCTCAGCTTCCGAAACCAGGCGATGTGCAGCGCCTGTCAGGTTCTTCGTCATTTGCAGCTTCTCGCCAGAGAGTAACGACGCGAGGATCAATTCCGGAACATCTTCCGGCAAGGGCGCGATCGCCGAAATGATCAGCGCCGGCGGTCCACCGAGAAAAACCGTCACCGGCAATGACTGACTCATCAACTCCGCCGCGTGATAATGAAAGCCGCCGCCTTTTTGAATTTGCCAGTGCAGACCCGCCCGAGTCGCGTCGTAAACCTGCATGCGATAGATACCGAGGTTGTGCTTCTTCGTTTCCGGATGCTCAGTGTAAACCAGCGGCAGCGTGATGAAAGGGCCGCCATCCTCCTGCCACGTCGTCAGCACCGGCAGGTTTTCGAGATGCGGTTCGAGATTGATCACCTCCGTCACTGGCCCGCGCGACACTGTGCGTGTGCCGAGTTTCAGGAAGTCGCGCACCAGCGATCGATTTTTCCAAAGCTCTTTGCGGTTAGGAGGCAGCAACGACTCTGCCACGCTCACCAACTGCTTGATGAAGTTCTCTGGCTTATGACCAAAGGCAAGTTCGATTCGCTTCGCAGTTCCGAAAAGATTGGTGACGATTGGGAATCGACTTCCCTTCACTCGATTGAACAGCAGCGCCGGCCCGCCACGTTCAATCACCCGACGATGAATCTCGGCGACTTCGGGATATGGATCGACTTCAACATCGATCGAAACCAGATCATTTTCGCCGCGCAGGAGGTCGAGGAAGGAACGAAGATTTCGGTGCATCAGGTTTTCCTCTGTGTCCTCTGTGGTTAGAAATTTCACCACAGAGGACCACAGAGAATGCAAGTCACTTCTTGCGCAAACTCGCGCTGTTCAAATCCAATTCCCCAACCGGAATAACCTCCACATCAGGAAATTGCTTCTTCAAATCCGGCAGAAAGTCTTTCGCATTTCCGACGATTACGACGCTGGTGCTCGCCGTGTTCAGACGCGACGCCGCGAACGCCTTGACGTCCGCAGCTTTGACCGCCTGAACGTTTGCGGTGTAACGATTGATCTCGTCCAGCGGCACACCGTACATCGCGAGCGACGCGAATTGGTTGACAATGCCGTTCGTAGTCTCCATCCCGCGCGCAAAGCCGCCCAGCAGGCTCGCCTTGCGGGTCGAGAGCTCTGAATCAGGCAAATCACCAGTAGCGAGCTTGCCAATCTCAGCCAAGGCTAACGAAGCGACTTCAGCGCCTGATTGATTCTTCGTCTGCGCCGAAGCCATGAATGATCCAGTTGAGCGTCGCATGTCGAGCGAGCTGCTGGCGCCATAACTGAGACCTCGCTTCACGCGAATCTCCCAGTTAAGCCGGCCCGAGTAACCGCTTAACACGGCGTTCGCGACAATGCCACGAAAATAATCCGGATTGTCGCGACTGATTGCGGTACGAACAGCTAGCACGGCCGCCTGCCCTGCGGCCGGTTGATCGATCACCACGACGCGACGACCGTTGGTCGTGCTTTCGGGCGTGGTAATTTGTAACTTCGGCAGGGCACTCTGTGGATTCTTCCAGTTGCCAAAATATTTCTCAGCCAACGCGAAACCGTCAGCCGGCTTAATGTCTCCCCCAATCACGAGGATGGCGTTGTCAGGACGGTAATACGTCGAATGAATGTTGACGAGGTCGTCGCGCTTGATGCGCGGCAGCGATTCAGGTGTGCCCGCCACGGAATGTCCATAAGGAGAATCGCCAAACACGACGCGCGCCGCGGCCAAACGCGCCACGGTGCCCGGTGTGGCAAACAAGTTTCGAAACCCACTCATGGCTTGCCGACGAGCTAGATCAATCTCTTCATCCTTGAAACTAGGATTGCGGACCACGTCCGCCATTACTTCCATGGCCGGTCTAATCTGCGTTGACATTACGTTGGTGGTAACGGTTGCCGCGTCCCATCCGGCAACACCGTTGAGCGTGCCCCCAAGTGCTTCGATAGCCTCGGCAATTTGTGTCGCGCTCTTCGTCGTGGTGCCACGTGTCAACAACTCTGCGGCCATTTCTGTGACCCCTGCAAGGTTCGCTGGATCGACCTCTGCGCCGCTTCTAATCAATAACTGCGCTGTGACCAGAGGCATTTCGGTGCGCGGAATTACAATTACGCGCAAGCCATTCGGCAGATTCTTTTCGACCGGTTTTGGAAATATGGTTGAGTGCGGCGCGGTTGGCGGGGGCGGCGTCGCTTGAGCAGTTTGCGCCGCAGTACTAATCGCGCATAGCACGAGGATCCCTGTCGCCAGGATTAGGACTAGAGCCGAGTTTCTCATCTCGATGCTCCTCCCTTCGTGGAGTTAATCGACGGATTGATGCTAGTACTCTTCGGGCGCTCTGATTCCGGGAGGTAATAAATAACGTAGCGATTATTGGCCGTCAGATATTTCCGGGCGACGCGTTGAATGTCGGCGGCGGTCACGGCCTGCAACCGATCCAAATCTTTGTTTACGAGGTTTGGGTCGCCCAGTATTACCGCCGCGCGTCCCAACGCGTTACTCTTGCCCAGGCTCGTCTCTCGCTGGCGCAATTGCCCCGTCAGAATTTGGTTCTTGGCCTTTTCCAGCTCTGCGGCCGAGACCGGCGCATCCTGCAGTTTTTTGATCTCAGCGTTCAGTGCGGCCTCGACGTCTTCAGGCTTTTTGCCGTTCGCGACAAACGACGTGAAATTAAACATGCCCGCGTCCTCGCGCAGATCGGCTTGAGCGTTAGCGCTGGTCGCGAGTTGTTGCTGATAAACCAGAGACTGATAGAGGCGGGACGAACGGCCCTGCGAAAGGATCGTCGCCATCATTCTCAGTGCCGGTGCATCATCACTCTTGGTTGAAGGAACGAGGAAAGTAAACGCCACACCTTTCAAAGGAACGTTTGGCGCATATTCCATGAATCGTTTCTCGCCGGTGCGTGCGGGTTCCACGACGTTGACGCGCGGCAGACCTATATTCGGCTTCGGAATCGGCGCGAAATATTTATCGACCCAGGTATCCAATTGCTTCTGATCGAAGTCGCCGACGACGACAACCGTCGCGTTGTCCGGGCGATAATAGGTGTTATGAAACTTGATGACGTCATCGATGGTCGCCGCCTCAAGATCTTCGATGCTCCCGATGCCTTCCCGCTTATATGGATGAAGGTTCCAGGAATCTCTTGCAATCGCTACGAAGAGTCGCCCATTCGGTGGCGCGAGCACGCTCTGGCGATACTCCTCCTCGACCACCGCGCGCTCTGATTTGAAATTCTCATCATCGACCGTAAGCGACGCCAAACGTTCAGCCTCCGCCCACAGCAATGTCTCAAGATAATTCGCCGGAATGGTCTCGTAATAGATGGTGGCGTCGTCCTGCGTCGTCGCGTTGTTGTTGCCTCCAACGTCTTCGGTAAGACGATCCATCATCTCGGCCTTCATGTTCTTGGTTGACTTAAACATGATGTGCTCGAAAAGATGCGCGAAGCCGCTGCGATGATCAGGATCGTCCTTAGAGCCGACGTGATACCAGACATTAATCGTCACCGTAGGACTCGACTTATCGACGACGCTTAGCACTCGAAGTCCGTTCTTCAGAGTACGATCGCGAAAAGCCATCTGCGGCATTTTTGTTTGCGCACAGGCAATGCTCGCTCCCGCCGCGATTACAGCACCGCCCATCAAAGTAAATAGACAACGACGCATGTGATTCATCTCCGGTTTTTCTACTGCCTACTGCTTGCTGCCTACTGCTGGTTAGTCCATATCCAACGGATTGCGGTAAATCTTCGTGTCTTTTGCCGCCTTCTTTTTGGCCTCTTCGAATTTCTCTTCCAGCAGACGCTCGCGGTCTTTATGGGAGCTCATCTGTTGCGCGAAAATCTGTTCGCGCATTTCTTTCTGCTTGTCCAAACCCTTGACCATGTCCTCGAACGACCCGAGTTGCTTCTGCTTCTCTTCATGAGAAAGCAGCGCGCCGGTGTTTGCGTCGATGGTCAGAGTTGCTTCGCAGCAAGGGCAGATGATGGTGAAACGACTGGTCTCGCTCATAGTTTAGGAAATGGGAAGCGCGGCCTCAACGTTTGAAGTCGCAATCATAACAGCGTGAGGCGCACGGATGGAAGTCGATTGCGGGAACAGGGTATTTGCAAAAAAAAAAAAGAGCGGCCATTACGCCGCTCTTATCGAAAGCTCTGGTTCCAGTCATTAATGGGGAATGACTTTCTTGATTGTCTTCCCAGTTTTCTCGGCCCCTTCCTTCGTCTTGTCCACAACCGTCTTGGCACCTGATTTGGTTTTCTCACCGACCTCCTTGGCCGCGTCGGTAGTTTTGTCCTTCACGGTCTCAGCGCCTTCCTTCGTCTTATCGACCACAGTCTTAGTAGTGTCTTTCGTCTTGTCGGCGACGTCGACCGATTTGTCTTTCACAAAGCCCACTGAATCGGCAATCGCGTCGCCGGTCGCGTCGAGCGCTCTTTCGGGACCGCTTTTCATTTCACGCTCTTCACCGGTGCGCGAATAGACTTTCACGGTCCGATTTCCGTCACGCGTCGTCACCACGACTTTTGAAACACGCGGGTTGTCGCGAAAAGTGCGCGTCTCTGTTCGCACACCATTTTCATTCGTTGTCGTGATTTCGGAATTGTCCGGAGCCGTCGTCGTCGAAGTTGTTGTCGGCGCCACATTCGAGTTCGCGTTGGCGTTCGACGTATTGTCGCTGGTGCAACTCGAAGTCATCAGCGCCAAAGCGCCCGCCACGATTGCAATCAAAAGTTTCCTGTTCACTGCATCTCCTCCTTCCACACTGAAACACCGTTGCGATTCGCAATGAATATGCCATTGCGCATCGCGCGTGATTTCTCAGCGCTGAGAAATCCGCTGCGTCACATTGGAACACCATGAAGCTTGGTTAGAGTATGGAAACAAAACGATTCGAGAGCAAGCCAGGGTTAGTGAGCGACAAGATATATGGGCGAGCTATCGAGGTCGATGAAAAGAGATTCCTCTTTTGCTGAAACGATGCCGCCTGGCTGGCCTGTCACTTTGAAGATTGAAAAGCTGCCGGTCACTCTTGCAAGTATCACCCGGCGCGAATTGGCTGAAGCGGTCCATGCGACGATGCGGCGATCATTTCCATTGCCAAACACCAGGACGTAATCGTCGTCGCTGCCAACATTCAAACGCTCGACGAACCGATAGCCTCTAAGCTGAGTGGTCAACGTCTTTGCAGCGAGATAGGCGGGTTTTGGTTCGTACACCAGGCTGCGACCGAATTGATACTGATTACGCACCAAGCCAAAGTGATGCTCAGCTTCGGTTGGATCATTTCCGTCGTCACGCCAGTCGTACCAGATCGAAATCGGAATTCCGTTCGCGATGTTCGTCAGAAATTGGCGAGCAAGCATCGCCGCTTGTCTCTCTCCTGACATGCCGCGCCAAACTGACGAGTAACCCCACTCGCCGGAAATAATCGGCAAAGGCCGATCCTTATTTGGCGAGTGGTAGCGACTGATCAACTCACGCAAGCGCGCATATTCAAGGGCGGCTGATTCCGGATTCGTCTGTCGATACGGATGGACAGAAACTCTGAACCAATTGCCTCCAGCGCTAGCCTTAAGAAATGAGCCGATAAACGGGAAATCAATTTTCGAGGTCGCCGGCCCAATCAATTTTTCGTTCGGCAGGTCGCGGCGAAACGCGCGACTAACTTCCGTCGCCAGCGCAATGTATTCATCGATGTTAGGTTTGGGCGGCCAGAACAGCGGCACGTTTGGTTCGTTGAAGATCTCCCAGACTATTCCGCGGCCGGCAAAATGTTTCGCTGCGGCCACAGCCCAACGTGCGAACGCAGCTTGAGCTTCTGCGGTGCGGACCGACTTGCCGTCGGTGTAAAGCGGATTGCCGTAGTCCAGAATGAACAGGGCGCGGAGGTTGTTCGCATCGAGTTCCTTCAGCAAACGATCGTACGCCGAAAAATCATATTGGCCGCGTTCGCGCTCGGTAATCTCCCAAATGAAATCCATCCGGATCCAACGAAAGCCCGCCTCGGCAATCATCTTCACTTCACCCGGTCTTGCCTCCGTGAAATGAATGTTGACGCCGAGACTTTCGGTCGCGACCGGTTGCGCGGGCGCCGGCACCCAGCAACCATCGCACCGACTTGATTTGTAATCAGCGGAAGTCGCCAGGGAGAGGAAAAGCGTAATGAATACCAGAGCAACGCGCACAATCTTCATCGGCTTGTACAGCAAATTGGTAATTTGCGAAGATCGCCACGCAATTTAACAAACGCGGAACTTAGAATTCCCACAGGACCATCTTCGAAGGATTTCCTTCGACCGCCAGCGTGGCCGCGTATCCCGGTTCGGTGTGAAGTTCCTTAAACACCCAACGCGAGACTTCGCCGGAATCGACGCGGCTATTCAGCAGCCGCGGCGGCTCGCCCGGCGCAACCGTCACATCGAATTGATCAAGCGGGCAATACAAACCCTCGCCGCGCGCTTTGATGTAAGCCTCTTTGCGGGTCCACGTATTGAAGAACGATTGCGTCTTCTGTTCCGCCGGGACCGCGCAAAATTCTTCGACTTCGGATCGCGAAAAGAAATGTGTCGCAACTTCGTCCGTCACAAAATCTGAGCGCATGTATTCGATATCGACGCCGACTTCACGATCGCGGGTAATCGCGATCAAGGCGAGTTGATGCGAGTGCGACAAATTGAAACGTAAGCCCTGCGACATCTTCGCATCGGCAAAATATGGCTTGCCGTATTCGGTCGTGTCGAGCTGCAGGCGGCCGGGTTTGGTTTTCAAGTAACGGCCGAGAATCAGGCGCAACGATGCGCGCGCTACGCAGAAACGGCGGCGATCGGATTCGAAGCGAAAGCGATCCGCTCGCGCACGGTCCTCAAGCGATAGCGCTTCGTCGAAGCTCCATGACCAGGGCGCATCGAGGCGTGCGCGCCACATGTGGACTTCGTTTTGCCATATAACGGGCTCGGCGGGGCCGCGCTTCCAGGTCTGTTCCGGGGCCAAAGCAGCGCCGGCGGCGCTACGATTCGACGAATAAAACAGTGAAGTTGTTTGCATGCCTTTTACCCAACCACGGCGAGCCTGGGCCAGACTCGCGCGGAAATATTATCCGAGAGCAGCCGCGCGCCCGAAAGCAATTCTTCCGAGACAGAAGCCGGAGCCACCGATCCGAGAAACTGCAACACGCGAAACGCGAAGACGTTTTGGTCAAATTTTTCCGCGTGACGCCGGAGCAGAATTTGACTCCAAACCATGCTCTCAAATCTTTCGATTGCAGTGCTAAGTGAGCGGCTGTCAGGCTGATCAAAGAAGACGCCGGTCTTCCCTTCCACGACTGTTTCCACCGCGCCGCCGGCCCGATACGCGATAACCGGACGTCCGGCTGCGTTCGCTTCCAACGGCGCCATGCCGAAATCTTCTGCGCCGGGAAACAATAGCGCGCGACAACGCGCCGCGTAGTAATTCACAATCTGATCGGGTTGACGGCCAAGGAATTCGATTCGATCGTCACCCAACTTTTCCAAACGCGCGCGGTCCGGACCATCGCCAATGATTACCAAGCGACGATTCATCCGCTTGCAAGCTTCTATGGCCAGGTCGATTCGCTTGTAAGGCATCAAACGCGATAACACGAGATAGTAATCTTCAATCTCATTCGACATGTGAAAGCGATTGACATCGATCGGCGGAGGAATCACGTGCGCCTCGCGACCGTAAATTTGTTTGATGCGGCTGGCGACTAGTTTTGAGTTGGCGATGTAATAGTTCGGCTGCTGCGACGCGCGCAGGTCCCACTTGCGCAACCCCCAAAGCGCCAGTGGCAGCAGCGCGCGAATCCCTTTCCCGAAACGCTCGCGCGCGACGTAATCCTCGTATCGCCAAACCCAACGCATCGGCGTGTGGCAGTAGCAAACGTGAATTGCGTTGCGACGGCGGCGCACGCCTTTGGCATAGCCTGAGCTGCTGCTGAAAATTAGATCGTAATTCGAGAGGTCAAAGTGCTCGACTGCCCACGGGTACAGCATGAAGTAATGACGGAACTTGCGATCCATCGCGGGCAAATGCTGCAGCGGCGAAGTACGAATGTCCGCCGCTTTCAGACGCTTCGACAGACTCTGCGGCAGGGCGACGGTCGTATAGATCGGAGCGGAGGGAAACGAATCGTGCATGGCTTCAGCCACGCGCTCGGCCCCTCCCATTTGAATGAAGTAATCGTGTACTAGTGCGATTCTGGACAAGTCGGCTACCTCGGCGTCTCTCTTCTTAAGAAAGTCCGAAAAGGCCCGTATTTTCAGTCCGCACTTAACTTAACTTCGAGGGAATTGAGCGAATTTGGGCGGGGCATTGCGCCACGTTGAAGCGCGTGTTCGTAGAGGGTGTTGACTTCACTCAGGAATCTGTCAATTGAGAAGCGAGCAACAGCTACGCGTCGCGCCTCGCAACCCAGCTCAGCGCGTAAGTTTGCGTCGCGCAGCAGCGTGAGAATTCCCGAAGCGAGTTCGCTATTTGCTTTAGCTTTGACCAGCCAGCCGTTCAAACCGTGTTGGATCATTTCGGGCGTGCCACCAACCGCCGTCGCGATGACGGCGCGGCCGCTCGCCAATCCTTCTAATACAGTCAGCGCGAATGGTTCTTCGTGAGAGTTGACGACAAGCACATCCAGCGCCTGAATGATGCGAGGCACGTCATCCCGCGAACCGAGAAAATGAATACGATCGGCGATGCCAAGTGCTTCAGCCGCGCGCATGAGTTCAGCCGCGTATTCTTCGTCACGATTGAAGAGGGCGCGTCCAACGATTAGCAAAGTCGCATCTGGGATTTCGCTGACAACTCGGGCAAACGACTGGACCAACTCGAGCTGTCCCTTACGCGGCGTGAGCTGGCCAATGATGCCGACGACGGGTTGCTGTGCATAAATGTTTAGCTCAGCACGGACCTCCGCGCCATTGGCTGCATTCGGCTGAAAGCGATCGAGATCGACCGCGTTCCGAATCACGTCAATCGGTACTCGACGCGTGAAAGGCCTTAGGACGATTCCCCGAAAGCGGCGAGCGACGGCTTCCGAAACAGCCAGGATGCGATTTGTCGAAGTCAGCGCAGCAAACAGTCGCACGGCCGTGCTCAACGGATGATGCGGCAAAATGTCGTGTGCGTGCCAAATCACGGGAACGTCCAAACCGATCGTCGCGGCGGACATCACGAGACCGGCGCGAATGCTGTTCGCATGAATCAGCGCCGGCGACTCCTCAATCACAATTCTTCGGGCGTCCCGGATGACTCCGCTGAATGAAGAAAGATATTTCGCGATTCGATCCAATCGCCACGTGAAACGCGCTTCGAGTTGATTGAGCGTGCGCGTTCTGGCCCGGCTGTCCTGGGCTAACGCCAACATCGGACTTTCGGGCGGACAGACAACCACTGGCTCAAACTGACGTCGGTCCAATCCGATCAGAATCATCTGCATGACGCGCTCAGCGCCGCTGACCATGCCGGTGTGGTTGTAAAAGAGAACCTTCACTGTCCGTTTCTCAAATCGTGATGATTTCGCGTTCGCCTGATTCAATCCTGGCTTCGCGCAATCGAAGCGTTTCGCGCGAAATCCAGCCGATGAACAACCAGGCAAGCGGCGCGACCGAATAAATCGTAAACGTCAATCCAAAGATGCTGTTCAGCACCAACGCCGGCATCATCGCCGCGATAATTCGCCGTGTCGACATGGCGTCGTCGCCAGGTGCGCGCGCATTCTGCAGCGACAGCCACGTGGCCCGGCCCAGGACCCAAATGAACAGAAGCGCGCCTGGAATGCCGCAGGCGATCGCCACCACGAGGATGAAACTATCAATCGGAGGAAGATCGGACTCGGAAGCGTAGCGGGCTTCACACAAAGATCCCGCACCCAGACCCGATCCCAGCGGGCGATAAGGAATCACGCTGGTAAGCAAGTAAGTCCAGTTCTCCATGCGCACTTGAAAACTATTTTCTTCCGCAGGCTTGAGCGTGCCGCGCTGCGCGTGCGAAACCAGGGTGCTGACGGTTTCGTTCTCGGTCTTGCTCCACATGTCTTCTTCCGAAGGCGGCGCCACAAATATGATGACCAGAACAATCGGCAAGATGATGATACCGATGCGCACGATGGCTTGCGGGAAACTCCGCGCGCCGATCATGATCAACGCAGCGACGCCCGCAAACAATCCAAAGATTGCCGTGCGCTGGCCGGTTAGAATCACCGCCCCAATCAGAAACAGAGCCGACAACAGCCAACCAGCTTTATGAATCAATCGCCGCGACGCCGCCATAAAGCCAAACGCCGCGATAGCTCCCAACTCTGCATAGCGTCCCCACTCTTCGGCGCTGCTGAAAGTCGCCAGCGCGCGGCGAATATGGCCCACATTGATCGAGACATAATAGTCCGTGTTATCGATCCAATACTGCTCGAACGCCGGGTAACCCCAAAGCAATTGATAGATTCCATACAGCGACGTCAATACCGCTAGGACGACAACTATGCTCAAGACTCTTTTGATGAAACGCTCATCGACCGCTTGTCCAAAGTAAAACCAGACAAGCGGCACCAGCATGAACAGCGCTCCGGCCAATCCCACCATCAACCCGCCTTGTAGCGGGTTGAAGATTTCGAGCGTGTAAATTGCGCCCAGCACCGAAACCGCGCCGGCCAGCGGCGTCGCGAAGAACATCTCGAGTCGGCGAGAACGCATCAGCGAAGCTAAAGCGAATAGCGTCACGATTGGCGTCAGCAAGTGAATCGGATCTTCGCTGCCGTATTCCACAAAGAGGTACTGCGCGCGCCGCAACACACCACGAAATGGTTCGAAGAGCGCCATCGCTACCAAGCCGGCTTCGAGGCTGACCAGCAGCGGCATCGCCATTAACCAGACCACCGCCGTCAGCAGCCACGTGCGCAGAATCTGTCCGCCGGCGGCGATCGCAACTACCGTAAACGCGACCGCGGCCTGGACCGGCGCAAACCAGATCCAGACTGATCTGCGAAGCGGCTTCGGTGATGGGTGAACAACGCTGCTCATACTCTTCGCTTGACGCGCATTTACTGCGCGGCTGAACTTAACCCCAACAACGATCTCCAATTGGGAATGAATAGATCGCGACGGTGCGGACGCAGGCAATTCCTCCACAGACTGAGCCGGCGCTTCTTCGCGAATCCGAACAATGCAATCAGAAGCATCACCGTGTAGCCGATCAATGAAGCGATCGCCGCCCCGGTAATGCCCATGCGCGGCAATAAGATTAGTAGGCCGATTCCGGTGACGACCGCCGCGGAAAATCTTGCCAATGTACTCAGGCCCGGGTGGCCGAATCCGCGCAATCCGCTAATCACGATCGAGCCGCAACTCCACACGCCCGCGGCGACCAATAGCCAACGAAACGCGCTAGTTGCCGGAACAAAACTTTGGCCGAACAGAACTCTCAGAATCAGCGGCGCCGCAAACCACAACGGCGGCAACAGCAACAAGTGCATGTAGATTGCCAGGCGCAGGCTGCGTGCCCACAACAATTCCGCTTTATCAGTCGCTTTCGACGCGGCAACTTCGGGCATCAGTGCGTCGGCGATCGCGTCAGCGGCAAGCGTCGTCATCTCGGACAAGCGCACCGCGATGACGTACAAACCAATCGCCACATTCGAAGCCATCGCACCCAGCATCAACTGATCGAGTCGCAGAGTCGTGTAATCAGCGACATTGCCGGGATAGTCGCGCAGCGCATAGCCCATCGACTTTTTGAACTCACGCCAACTAGGTTCCCAACGCGGATGCAACTGATGCCACACGGCAAACAGCGCGAGCAGCATCGATGAAGTCTGTGAAACAATCATCGTTAGTACCGCCATCGTTACGGTCAGGTGTCCGGCGAACCAAAGCGCTGCGAAACCAAAGCCCTGAATGCCAAAAAAGATCAGCCGGGCGATTCCTGCCCAGCCGAAACGGCGCGTGCCTTCCAGAAGTCCACGCATAAGATCCAGAAACAAGGCCGCGGGAATATTGATTTGATAGATGCGCACCAGCGTCATCACCTGCGTGCTCCGATTGCCAACCAGGTGTGGAACGATCAGATCGGCGAGAGCGACGCTGATCACGCCGACGACCAGCGTGTAAATCACCGCGTTCGAAAACAGCGGCGAAACACGCTCGGGCTCCTTCGCCATCCAGTATCGATATGCGTTCGGCAGACCGAGTCCGGCCAGCATCGCTATGACCGGCGGCCACAGCACGACGACGAGAAGATCGCCACGTCCCGCCGGGCCCAGCGCGCGTGCGCCAACCAGGCTGGAGATCATCGTCGATAGCAGTATCGTCGAGTCGGTAATGAAGATGAGTTTTGCGCTGCGGGCAATCACAGGTGCACTCGTTTCTAAATTGAGAAGCTGGCGCGAGAGATCAACTCGCTCCGCGAGCCAGAACTATTGCGGGGATCGTGCGAAGCAGAATCGACGCATCGAGCTTCAACGACCAATGGTCGATGTAGTCGAGGTCGAGCTGCATCCATTGTTCGAATGACAAGTTACTCCGGCCAGAGACCTGCCACAGACAAGTTAGTCCTGGCTTCACGCTAAAACGGCGCTTCTGCCAGGCTTCTTCCATGCGCACCGCGTCGCGAACAGAAAGCGGGCGTGGGCCAACCACGCTCATGTCGCCAACCAGCACGTTAATCAGTTGCGGCAGCTCGTCGATGCTCGTCTTGCGCAGCCACTTGCCGACGCGCGTGATGCGCGGATCGTTCTTAATCTTGAAGATTGGCCCGTTTTTTTCGTTGAGGTGCTCGATGTCCTTCATCCGTTCTTCGGCGTCGATGCTCATCGTGCGGAACTTGATCATGCGAAAGCGCCGCTTGCTGAATCCAACGCGTTCCTGAACGAAAAAGACCGGTCCGTGCGAGTCCAGCTTGATTGCCAACGCGACGATCGCAAACAGGGGCGCACAGACAAGCAGCGCCGTGGTCGAGACGGTCAGGTCGATGATGCGCTTCGCCTCAGTGCGCCAGCTAAACGGCGGCGCGCTGCCCAGCGTTACGATCGGCGCGCCATCAAAATCGACGGCTTGAGACTTGGCGAGCTTCTGCGGAAACAGATCAGAGAGCACGTGCGTCGTGATTCCCTGCTCTTCCAGCAACGACACTGCTGTTTCAATTTGCGTGTAATGTGATTTGATCGGCAGCGCGACCGTCACTTCGTCAATCACTTCGGTAGCCATCAGCCGCGGCAAGTCTTCGATCGTTCCCAGGTAGGGAGCGCCTTGCAACGTCGCATAGGCATACGCCGGATCGCTGTCAACGAAGCCAATGACTTTGTAACCCAAATCCTGGCGACGATTCAGATGCGCTGCAAAGCGCTGGCCACGTTGGCCGCCGCCAACAATCACGAGGTTCTTCAAGTTGTGACCGCTCGCGCGCAACCGCCGCAGGTTGTAACGGAGAGCCATGCGCACGCCCGCGACCAAAACGAGACTCATCAATGCAAAGCTGCCGACGGTTCGGAGATTGATCGTGGGCCAATGGCCAACTTGGGCTGCGACAATCAAAGCGATGCCGCAAATTGCAACCGCGCGAACAATCTCGCGCAACTCGCGCCAGCCCGAACTCAGCCGATGCGAAACGTACAATCCTTGCGCTGCGAAGGCGCCGTACCAGCACACCAGCAACATCATGCCGAGAATCGCGTTGCCGACTTTTACTCTTTGCGAAAGATAGTCAACTACGAAGGTCGGATTTTGTGCGGGCGAATAACGGAACACGATCACCAGGCCAAGCGCGATCAGCACCAGCGAAAGATCGCTCAGCTTGAGGCAGAAATCGGAAATTGTTCCGCGGCGAGTAATCATCTTTTATAGACGAGGCGCCATGAATGCAGCGACGCTCGCCAGTTTCATGAATCGTTCGATCTTCGAAATCTTATCGCGTGGCACGAACACCATATCTCCGGCCCGCAACGTCAAATCGTTTTCCAGGTCGCTTGTGCGGCGAATGTTCTTCAGATTGAGCAGCTTTACTTCTGCGGTGTCCGAGTTGATCGCGCGAAAAACGACGACCTGCGACGACTTCGCGGTCTCTTTCATGCCACCCGCCAGCATGATGGCCTGAATTGCGGTGACGCGTTCGCGCATTTCGATTTTGCCTGGCTGCGCGACTTCCCCGGCCACGACAAAGTAGGGCCGCTGAAATTCTTTGAGCAGTACAGCAGCTACCGGATCCTGCAACCGCTCACCGGCCTTCCTCAAAACCGCAGCGCGCGTCTCTTCGACGGTGAATCCCGCGACTTTCAGATCGCCGGTGATTTCCAGCGAGATATAGCCGTCCGGTTGCACCGTCACTGTCTGATTGAATTCAGGTGAATAACGAAACTGCACTTCAAGCACATCGCCCGGCTGCAGCCGATAGCGGTCTTCGCTAACCGTGGTTAATCGAGGGGGACGCTGATCCTGCGCACGCGCAGCAATCGGCAAAATCAGAAGTGAAATTGCGAGGGCTAAAAACAGTCGGTGTTTCATCGGCACTCCTTCAAGTAGCATGGACTTCATTCTGCGGGGGCATTCGCAGACTGAAATCAATGCCACCGCATCAAAGTCGCTTGTACAACCAGTTCGGCACCGGATAGCGGCGCTTGTTCATGACAAATCCTAAAAAGTTTCCGCCGGTGGTTTCGATCGTTCGTTGCGCATTTAGTATCTCGTCGCGCCGAGATTCGCCGGCATCGACGACCACGACGACGCCATCAACGCTCGTCGCTAGCATCGCTGCATCAGATCTTTCTTTCAGCGAGCGGCAATCGATCAGGATGTTGTCAAAGCTCACGCGTAAGGCATCGACCGAATCCAATCCCGTATCGATCTCTTCGCCTTGCTTTCCGACTCGCATCAAATACGAGCGCCTCGGCTCAGCCTCGTGATGACCATTGCCGTTCCTCGATGTCTTCGCCGGCAACATCCACAGGTTATCGATATTTGTCGGGTGGCAGTTCCACGGCATCTGCAAATAGTCTTCAACGCCGAGCGATTGCAGGCGCTCAGAATCAATTAACAGAGTTCGCCGACCCGTGTGACGCGCGATCTCAACCGCGAACAACTTCGCCACGTGGCCCGCGCCGCCGCCTTCCGAAGCAGACGTGAACGCGATGGCCGATCCTTCGCGCAATTTTTGCGAACCGTTCTGCAGGCTCGCCAGCAACAACTGAAGATTGTGGCGCTGCCCGGTCGTGCTGACCGGCGGGGTTCGTACTGAAGGTTCTTGAATTCGTTCTTCGACTAGCACTCTTTTTTGTCCTCAGCTTTGAAGTTCGGCAACCGCCTGTTTCTCGATTATGGGGGTCTCGCGCGGCTGACGCAGCAACATGCGCCGGCTGTTCGCGGGCACTGTCGCCAGCACCTTCGCCCCGGTAAGTACCTCGAGCTGTCGCGGCGTGTGCACCGCGTCGCTCAACATTTCCGCTGAGAAGACGCTGCTCAGGCTCAGGAACGCTGCCAGGAAAACTCCCAGCACCAGGTTCAAAGGCCGGTTCGGCGACGAAGGAATTTGTGGCACCGTGGCGGCCTCGGCAATCGAGACGTTGGTGATTTTCTGTCGATCGAGTTCGTCGGCGATGCGCGCCTCTTCGCGCTTCTTCGCGTAGAGCTGATAGTTGTCTTCGGCTTCTTTCTTCTCGCGTTGCAGATCGTCGTGCTTGGCCGTGTCGCCTTCGAGTTTCTTCAGCGCGCCTTCGTACTGCGCAAGCTGCGCGGTGAGCGTATCGCGCCGCGCTTTGGCGCCCGCCTGATCCAGACGCGCGCGCGACAACTCAGTCTCGAGCGTCTGCCGCAGCGGATTCAGATCGGTGGCTTCCTCAACTGAAGTTTTTTGTTCGGCGCGATCCAGCGCGAGTTGCGTTGTGCGCATCTGCTCGTCAACTTCCTTCACGAGTCGATCCTCGGGACGGAACTTGTTGAGCAACTGGGTGCGTCGATTCTGCAATTCGACCATCATCGTGTTCAGCCGCTCGGCCGAATACTGATTGGGAAGCTGTTTGCTCTGCGTCACGATCCGTTTCGGAATCGCCGCCAGCTGTTGTTCAACTCGCGCGATGCGATTCGTCGCTTCGTTCAGCGCGGCGTCCGCATCCAGCATCTTCGCTTTCGCTTCCGCGGTTTTTTGCAGCGTCAACTCTTTCTGCTGGCTGAGCACCACCAGATTGTTGCTCTGCTGAAAGTTAGTGAGCTGCTGTTCAGATTCCTTCAGTTGCGTCTCGTACTCGTCAGCCTTCTCTTTGAAGAAGTCGGCCGCGCCGATCGGGTGGTTCAGCTTGAGATGCTTTTCCAAATATAGGTCGCCGAGTTTCTTCAGCACTGCGGCCGCGCGTTGAGGTGAGTCAGACGCATAACTAATCGTGATCACGTTGGCTTTGCGAACCGGATTGATCGAAAGGTCTTTCGTCAGCCGATTCACGGCTCGTTCCACGCGCACCGCATCGGTCATCGAGCGGTTAAGCAAACTGTTCTCTTGCTTGTCCAGAACCGTGGCAGTGACAACTTGTGTCAGCAGGTCCTTGCTGGTCAGCAGTTCGATTTCCGAATTGATTTGATTCTCGCTGACTTCGTTTTCAACGGTCGGCGTGTTGGTACCGGTGGTGGC
>JAJPKD010000254.1 GCA_021323895.1 Acidobacteriota bacterium
CACGCACCCTGCGGCCCACCGTGAATCAGAACGACGAGCGGATATTTCTTTCGCGGATTGAAGTTTGCCGGCTTGACGATCCAGCCCATCACCTTCGCACCGAGCGCGCCGGTCCAGGTGACTTCTTCTGCGGCGTTTAGTTTGAAAGGAGCGAGAAAAGCATCGTTCGTCGTCGTCAGCGCCGTCACACTTAAGCTATCGAGATTCGCGCGATAAATCTCCGCCGGTTTGTTACTGCTGCTGCGCGAGAACACCAGAGTGCTGCCATCCTTCGTCAGATGAATGTCACTGCTCGCGCCTTCCGCATCGAAGAGTCTTTTGAATTGGGCGCCTGCGCCGGCACTGATATCGGTCTTGTAAATAACCGCCCGGCCGCGTTCTTCGGCGGTCAGGTAAACGGTCTTACTGTCCGGCGCGAAAATGAATTCATCAACATTCGAATCGAGGTTTTCACTAACCGATTGGGCGCGTCCCGTCTTCCGATCGTAGATCATGAGACGAAAGCGATCGCTCTCATAACCCGGAGTCACCTGCGACCGGTAAGCGATAAATCTTCCATCAGGCGAGTATTGCGGCGAGCCGTCATAACCATGATTCGCGGCCGTGATGTTACGCGCCGTGCCGCCACGTACCGGCACGATCCAAACGTCGGCGTTGGTTGAAGTCGCTTCGACTTTGTCGTGATTGCTAACGAACGCCAGTTCCTTTGAATCCGGCGAAAACGCGTAATCCGTTGGCCCGCCCAGGCTGAACGGAGGCGCATCGTAGTCGCCCGGCGTCATGTCTTTCGCTGCGCCGCCCGCCGACGGAACTACAAACACGTGCGTGCGCATGCCGTCCTTCCATGATTTCCAATGACGATAGAGCAGACGATCCGCGACGTGCGCTTTGACCCGGCTTGAAGAAGCAGCGTCGGCGCGTTTCTTATTGCAGGCATCGTCAGAACACTGCGGATAAATATCTGAAACGAACGCGAGCCACTCTCCGTCCGGTGACCAAACCGGATCGCCCGCACCGGTTGAAATCGTGGTGATCTTTTTTAGCGCGCCGCTCGATACATCAATTGTCCAAATTTGATCGTCGCCATCGCGCGCGGAAATGAACGCCAGCTTATCGCCGTCCGGCGACCAGCGCGGCGTCGTTGAAGAATGCTCATCGTTCGTGAGTTGACGAACTTCGCCACCGCCCACCGGCACGAGATAGATTTGCGTTGTGCTTCTATTCGCAACCTTGTCAACGTCGGTGATCGTGAAGGCTACGAGATCACCCTTCGGTGAAACTTGGGGATCCGAAACGCGCCGCAACTTCAGCAGATCGTCAATCGTGAAACGGCGCTCTTGCGCAACTGCGAACGCCGCCAAAGCAAACAAACTGATAATCGAAACAGCCAGAATTCGTTTCATAATTACCTCGAAAAATATTCTTCAATTGTGCGGGAAAGCTGCGCGCATTATCGCACCTATGCTGTTGATTCGCGAAAGCGCATATTCAAACTGAGCGCATTTGGTTAAACTCTACGCCAATGACGGAAGCAAAGCCTGATACTCCGATTACGCTGCGTGCATCTTCGACGAACGACGCTGATTTCTGCCTGCAACTCTACCAGAGCAGCCGCGGTGATGATTTGCGCGGGCTTGGTTGGGAGGAAGATCGGATCAGCGAGTATCTCGAGATGCAATACGAGGCGCAGCGAAACCTTCACGCGTCCGATTTTCCCAACGCGTCGGATGAAATTGTTTTAGTGGATGCGAAACCTGTCGGGAGGCTCACTACCAATCATCGCGCAGACGAAATTCGGATCGTCGATCTCGCCCTGCTGCCTGAATTTCGCAATCGCGGGATCGGCTCGCAGATTCTCAAAAACCTGCAAAAACAGGCCAGTTTCGAGCATAAACCGTTGCGCTTGCAGGTCATTCGATTCAGTCGCGCGGTTGGCTTAGCTGAACGGCTGGGCTTTGTCCGCACGAGCGAGACCGGCACCCATTTTCAGATGGAATGGTCGTCGGATACTCGAGTGTGAGTGAAGATGAGGCAACATCGATCGGCGGAGGAAATGCTAGCGCTTCTTTGCTGCCTTCTTCACGCCTTTTCGGCTAGTCGTTTTTCGCGAGGTCTTTGAGCGCACCCGCCGGCCCTTGCGGCCTTCACGTTGAATCACGCCGGCCTTTTCGAGGTATTCATAACTTCCGCGCACCACATTGCGGGCGACACCAAGTGAATTAGCCAGCGTCCGCTCGCTTGGCAACAAACTGCCGATTGCCAACGCGCCGCTGCTAATTAACGAACCGAGCTGATCGGTAATTTGCCGTGTCATCGAATCGACACTCTTGCGGTTAATTTTGATTTTGAGAGTCATTCGTTCCTCCAACTGATTTTGAGTGGGCGCGTATTCTAGTGAGTAAGCGATAAAGTGTCAACGGAGATACAGAACCGCGAGCGGTAGCGAGCGGATTATCCACGCTCCAGGAGACTCACTTGATCCCGCTACCGCTCGCGGTTCTGTAACGCGCCGTGCTTACGCAAGATTTCAAGTGTGCGATCGATCGGCAGAGCTTCGACGCTGTGACCTCGTCCAGTCGTGGTCGTAGCGCGAAACAGCGAGTTGTAGATCGCTTCTTCAGTGGCTTCGATGAACGCGAGGAAGAGAGGCGACATGGCTTCGTTGGACAACAGCGCGGCACTCGGTTTGGTTCGCTCGTTTGGAAGATTGCGAATGCGAAGTTCAGGGGCGGTAGAAAAGGCAATCGCGTAATCGCCACTGCCATTCGATCCGGCAGCGCCGGTGCGCGCCAATCCCATCATCGATCTTGCGGCGAGTCTTTGCAGATTGCGATGATCGATCGGCGCGTCCGTCGCGATGACGATAATGATCGATCCGTCGGCTGATCGATCAGAAGGCTTTGAGGTCTGGCCGATTTGATCTTTCAAGTAGTATTTGCCAAGTTCGCGACCCACCGGAGCGCCGTTAATCGTCAGAATTCCTCCGAAATTCGACTGAATCAGCACGCCGACGGTGTAGCCTCCCAGACTCTGCGGCAGCCTTCGTGAAGATGTTCCGATGCCGCCTTTGCACCCGAACGCGACGGTTCCTGTGCCTGCACCAACCGCGCCTTCCTCGACTGCTCCGACCCGAGCGTTCTTGACTGCTGCGAAGACTTCTTCGCGCCCGACATGACGACCGCGAATGTCGTTAAGAAACCCGTCATTCGTTTCACCGACCAGCGGATTGATCGACTGCACGTCTTCGTTGCCGGGCAGCGCGAGCATGTAATCGATCGTCGCGTCGGCTACGCGCGGAACATTCAAGGTTGAAGTAAGCATGATCGGCGTTTCGATCTCGCCAAGTTCATTTACCTGCGTCGAACCCGCCAGCTTGCCAAACGCGTTGCCGATGAAGACGGCGCCCGGAACTTTCTCGCGAAACAAGTTTCCGCCATGCGGGAGAATCGCGGTAACGCCGGTGCGAACGTCGCCGCCCTTGATCAGAGTTGTGTGACCCACCGCAACGCCGGGCACATCAGTGATCGCGTTCAGTGGACCAGTCGGAAGCACGCCAACCACCTCACCAATTTCGCGTGCGCGTGGTCGCTTTCCTTCTTGCGCGTTTGAATTCATCTCGAAAAGTAACGAGACAGAAACGATCAATACGGCAGACAGGAGAGTTCTTGTCATTGCTCTCATTCAGTCGCCCACAAGGCGATCAGCGCCGGGATCGCCAGCCACAAAAGTCCTTTCACCAGAAAGAACAAAAAACCCCAGAAGCCCAGGCGCTTGATCCAAGTCTTGATTTCCAAAATCGACTACTCCATCAGGACGTGTGCAAAAACATTTCGCTGCCGAGCGTGCGCTTGTTCGTCTGCAGCAACGATCGCACGAAGATATAGATCACCCAGCACTCAACCGCAAACGGCGGAAAACCGAAATAGCCAAGCACGGGCATCTCGAAAATCTTGATGTTACCGAAATAAGGCACCGTGTAAGTCCATTTCGCCGACGCCCAGTAATTCCAGAACTCCCAAAGAAATCCGCAGACAAAACCACTGGCAAGCAGCGCGAGCAAGCGGCGCCAATCGCCGCGCGCAAGATCCCCCACGATCGATTCTGATCCGCGCAAGGCATTGAGTGGATCGACCAAAAGTATGAAAGATAGCCAGATCACCGGCGCAAGCCATTCGTTGGGCCAAACGAGCGGCGCGATGACGCCAACCATTCCAATGAAAATGGGAATCACGAGAATGGAGCGGCTCAATCGGAGCCAACCGGCGGCGCGTTCGCTTTTGCAGATTGTCGCCCGAAATAGGTCGGCAGTCTCAAGCAGCGCCGGGGTAATCGTGGCGAAGGCCCAGTCGTATCCGATCCTTCGGATCCAAAGATTCGGCTCGAGGTTGTGATAGTGCCACCAAAGTTCGAGGTTCGATTTCCAAAAGCGCGGCGCGTTGTAGAGCTCGAACAACCACCAGCTCGCGATGGAAATGATCGCAACCAGCAGAAACTCTAAACGATCGTTCACCAACAACGATCGTCCCTTGACCTTGTGGACCAGCGCGTCAAGCAACAGGATGTAGCCGGTCCAAACAATTGGCGTGAACCAATGACCGACGATCTGATTTCCGGTGAACAGCAGCGCTTCCGCAGCGATGATGATCGCTGCTCCGATAAAACCGTGGATTGGAAAACGCGCTTTAGTGCTGGCGGACTGCATCTTTGATCGCTATTATGAGGCGCGTTCGCAATGGCGACAATCAAAATCAGCAACGAACAATCTGAAGTCCAAAAGGAAGTCATTATGAAACTGTTCATCCAATTCACTCTTTGTCTGATGGCCGCAGTCTTCATGAGTGCCTGCGTGAAAGGGCCTGAGTCTGGAAACACGGGGAGCGGCGCGAAATCCGGCGGTCCCGTGCGCATCGGTTTTTCGATGGACACTTTGAAGGAAGAGCGTTGGCAGCGCGATAAGGAACTGGTCGAAAAGCGCTGCAAAGAAGTTGGCGCGCAATGCGAAATTCAGGTGGCGAACGGCATCGATGCCGACCAGATCAAGCAATGCGAAAACTTTCTGACGAAGGGCGTTAACGTTCTCATCGTCGCCCCGCATAACGGCCAGATTGCCGCCTCGATTGTCGAAGCCGCGCACAAGCAAGGCGTGCCGGTGATTAGTTACGATCGACTTATTCGCAATTCGGACGTTGATCTGTACGTCTCGCACCAAGTGGTGAAGATCGGCGAGATGCAGGCCGAATACGCGCTGAAGAATGCTCCCAAAGGAAACTACGTTTTGATTGGCGGTTCGCCTACCGACAACAACGCTTTGCTGCTGCGCGATGGCCAGATGCAAGTGCTGAAGCCCGCGATCGACAAGGGCGACATCAAGGTCGTTTCCGACCAATTCGCCAAAGAGTGGAAGGCCGAAGAGGCGCTGCGCATCACGGAAGACGCCTTGACCAAGACCAACAACGACATTCAAGCGATTGTGGCTTCGAATGACGGCACTGCCGGCGGCGCGATATCAGCGCTACCGCCGAGTCTCGTCGGCCACGTGGTTATCACGGGGCAGGATGCTTCGCTGGACGCGGTGCAGAGAATCGTCGAAGGCAAGCAGACGATGACGATCTATAAACCGATTCAGCCACTGGCCTACGCGGCTGTTGATTCCGCCGTGAAGCTGGCCAAAGGCGAAAAGGTGGACGCGAAAGACAAAATCAATAACGGCAAGATCGATGTGCCGTCCCTCTTGTTCGAGCCGATGGTGCTCGACAAATCGAACGTGATGCAAACCGCCATCAAAGACGGCTATCACAAGCTTGAAGACGTTTATAAGAACGTGCCCAAGGATCAGTGGCCGAAACCGTAGAAGTTTCGAGTTTCGGGTTTCTAGTTTCGAGTAAGTAAAGCTCTTCTCACCTCAATCAAGGGAGAATCTCACATGGCTACATTCAAGAAGTTTGAGGATATCGAAGCGTGGAAAAAGGCTAGAGAACTTACGAAGCAAGTTTACCGCATATCTCGCATGGGAGCGTTTGCGAGAGACTTTGCTTTGAGAGATCAAATTAGACGCGCCTCGGTGTCGATCATGTCGAACATTGCCGAAGGGTATGACCGAAGCGGCACAGGGGAGTTTATTCAGTTCTTAGCAACTGCAAAAGGCTCAGCGGCCGAAGTCAAATGCCAGCTTTACGTTGCGCTTGATCAGAGTTACGTAGACGAATCCACCTTCGGAAAATTGGCGGGAATGGCAACGGAGATCGGCAGCATGATTGCCGGCCTCATGACTTATTTGCGTCGTTCTGGCATCAAAGGCACAAAATACAAGACCGCGACGGCTCAACAGTAACGAATGAGTACCGAACTCGAAACTCGAAACTCGAAACTCGAAACTATTGGTGCGCTTCTTGAAATGAAATCAATCACGAAGTCGTTTCCAGGAGTTCGTGCGCTCGACGGTGTCAGCTTCAATCTTCAATCAAGCGAAATCCACGCGCTCGTCGGCGAAAATGGTGCGGGCAAATCCACTCTGATCAAAATTCTCGCGGGCGTCTATCCGCATCCGGAGTACGGCGGCGAAATTGTGCTCGATGGATCAGAACGTCGTTTCGCGAGTGTTCGGGATTCGGAGAAGGCGGGCATTGCGGTCATCTATCAGGAGCTTTCACTCGTCAAAGAACTCAATTTTGCCGAGAATATCTTTCTCGGGCGTGAACCGCGGCGCTTCGGCATCATCAACGGGGAAGAACTTTACAGCCGCGCGCAGAAATTACTCGATGAGCTTCAACTGCAAATCGATCCGCGTACGCCTGTAATCAATCTTGGCATCGGCCAGCAGCAGCTTGTAGAAATCGCCAAAGCTCTTTCACAAAACGCACGCATTCTGGTACTCGATGAACCGACGGCGGCATTAACAGATACGGAAGTCGAAACGCTTTTTAGAATTCTGACCGACCTGCGCGCCCGCGGCGTCGCGATGATTTACATTTCGCACAAACTCGATGAGGTCTTTCGGATCAGCGATCGCGTCACCGTACTGCGCGACGGTAAGACCATCGGAACGAGTGCGACTTCGCAAACTGATGAACCGCGGATTATCGCCCAGATGGTCGGCCGCGAAGTCGATCAAATTTTTCCCGAAGCAAAACATGAGCGCGGAGAAGTTGTCTTTGAAGTGCGCAATGTGACAGTTGAAGATCCGTCGGTTCCCGGGAAACGCCTCGTTGACCGCGTCGGATTTTCCGTTCGCAAAGGCGAGGTGCTCGGCATTGCTGGCTTGATGGGCTCAGGTCGCAGTGAACTGCTGATGGCCCTCTTCGGCGCGCATTCTGGTCGCAAGTCAGGCGATTTTTTCGTGAATGGAAAGCAGATCGCCATCAACAATCCAAACGAAGCCATCAGTCACGGCATTGGTTTCGTCACTGAAGACCGCAAACGTTATGGATTGATTCTCGATCAGACAATTCTGCGGAACATGACGCTCGCCGGTCTGCGAAACCTGTCAGGCCGATTCATCACCGATGAAGACGCGGAAGCCGCAGCCGGCGAACGCGCCTCATCCGACCTTCGCATCAAGGCAACCTCCGTTTTCACGATTGCCGGGACATTGTCCGGTGGCAATCAACAAAAGGTCGTGCTTGCGAAGTGGTTGCTGACGAATCCGCGCATGCTGTTTCTCGACGAACCTACACGTGGCATCGATGTTGGCGCGAAACAGGAAATCTATGCACAGATAAATCGTCTCGCGGAAGCGGGACTCGCGATCGTTTTAGTTTCATCTGAACTGCCTGAGGTGCTCGGCCTTTCCGATCGCGTGATCGTTTTGCATGAAGGCCGCGTCACCGGCGAGTTCACTCGTAGCGAAGCAACACCCGAAGCCGTGATGTCGTGCGCCACAGGCCGCGCGCGATTGGCTGCTTAATTTATCCATGCCCGATCAACCAATAGGCCGCCTCAAACTTCGCACGTCAGCGTTGCGTGCCTACACGATGCTGCTCGCGCTGATCGTGATCTGGCTTTTCTTTCAATGGGCCACGATCGATCCGAATCATCCTTACGGACTATTTCTCGGCGCGATAAATTTTTCGAAGCTGCTTCAGCAGACGGCGGTGACCGGCGTGCTTGCGGTCGGCATGCTGATGGTGATCGTCAGCGGCAACATCGATCTTTCGATTGGCGCGGTTGTTGGTCTTGCCGGAGGCATCGCCGCGATGACGCAGGGCTGGGGTTTGCTGCCGTGCCTCGCGCTCGCGATTGTTATCGGCGTGTTGATTGGAGCGATTCAAGGATCGCTCGTCGCTTATCTCAACATCCCAGCGTTCATCGTAACGCTCGGTGGGTTGCAGGCGTGGCGAGGCATTATTCTGAAGTTAACCAAAGGCGCGACGATTCCGGTTGAACTTCCCTTCTTCCGATCGCTCGGTCGTGATTTCATCAATCCGCGAATTGGATTTGTCTTGGCAGCGATAGCTATTGCCGCGATTGCCTGGTCTTCTATTCGTCGCAGTCGCGCTCGCAAACGGCACGGACTGCAAACAGCGAGTCTCGCATCGACACTCACGCGAATCATCATTCCTTCAATCGTAATCGTCGCGTTCATCTTTCTCATGAACCAAGCCGGCGGCGTTCCGATCCCGGTTATCTTTTTGGTCGCGGTAGCGCTCATTGGCGCGTTTCTTACAACAAACACCACCTTCGGTCGTTACCTGTACGCCATCGGCGGCAATCCCGACGCGGCGCGACTTTCGGGAATCAATCTGAAGCGCTACATCCTCGCGGCGTTCTGTTTGATGGGCGTTCTGTCGGGACTCGCTGCGATCCTCCACACCGCGCGCGTGGGCAGCGCTTCGCCGGATGCCGGCACGCTGATGGAACTCGACGCGATCGCTTCATGCGTCATTGGCGGCACGAGTCTGATGGGCGGTCGCGGCACCGTGTTCGGCGCAGTGCTCGGCGCATTGATTCTCGCCAGCCTCGACAACGGCATGTCGCTTCTGAACGTTGAGAACTGGGCGCAGTACGTCGTCAAAGGCGGCGTGCTGGTGGCGGCGGTTGGGTTCGATATGTTCGGGCGAAGGAAAGGCTGAGCCGCGAACGTGTCGGCTGTTACGAGGTTCTAGGGATCAGGTTGTAGGGCTTAGTGACGATCACATCATATGTCTGCCCCAATCAAGAGCTATCGAGATTTGCTCGTTTGGCAGAAGGGGATTGATCTCGTTGTAGAAAGTTATCGTGCAACTTCGCAATTCCCGAAGTCCGAGAGCTACGGATTGATCTCTCAAGTTCGGCGAGCAGCCACTTCGATTCCCGCTAATATTGCTGAAGGTTACGGACGTGGAAGCCGACGGGATTACACTCAATTCCTTTTCATAGCTCAGGGCCCACTTAAGGAATTAGAAACCCACTTCATCGTTGCAGAGAAGCTCTCCTATCTCACTGCCGCACAGAAGATGAGAGTGCTTTCTCAAACAGATGAGCTCGGTCGGATGCTGGCGAGCTTAATCCGAAAACTAAAGCAATCGCCTACACCCTAAAACCTAAACCCTATGCCCTCGCTGATCGTTCACGGCCATTTCTATCAACCCCCGCGAGAGAATCCGTGGACTGGAATCATTGAAGAACAACCGAGCGCCGCGCCGTTTCACGACTGGAACGAGCGGGTTCATTTCGAATGCTACCGAGCAAACGCTTTCGTCCGAATCGATGACGCTGGTCCAGACGAACGGTTCATCAATAATTACGAACATCTAAGTTTCAACTTTGGCCCAACTCTGCTGAGTTGGCTTGAGCAGCATCACGCTTACACCTACGCGCGCATTCTCGAAGCCGATCGCGCCAGCGCTTTGAAACACAGCGGCCATGGCAACGCGATCGCGCAAGCTTATGGTCACGCCATACTGCCCTTATGTAATGAGCGTGATTTGAAAACTCAGATTCGTTGGGTGCTCGCGGACTTTCGTTATCGCTTTGGGCGTGAGGCCGAGGCGATGTGGTTGCCGGAAACGGCGTGCAACGATCGCGTGGTGTCCGCGCTAATCGAAGCAGGATTGCGTTACGTGATTCTCGCACCCCATCAAGCCGCGCGTGTCAGTGCCCGGAGCGATAGCGACGGGATCGACACTGTGGGCAGGATGCCCGCGGCCCGCCCGCAGGATGCGGGCGCCCCAACTTGGCAAGAGGTCAACGAAACCACGCTCGACACCAGCATCGCTTACCGCTCCGCACACGCCGACGATCCAAACAGATCAATCGCCGTCTTCTTTTACGACGGCCGAACTTCGCGTGCGATTGCATTCGAAAAGTTGCTCTCGTCGAGTCGCGAACTCGTGGAAGCGTTTGCCCAATCCGCGAATGGCAAGCAGATGCTCAATGTCGCCACAGACGGCGAGACTTATGGTCATCATTTCAAGTTCGGCGATCTGTGTTTGGCGCACGCGCTAACCGCGGAAGCTCTTGAGCGCGGATTCACGATAACGAACTACGGCGAATTCCTCGATCAGCATCAACCGATCGCAGAAGTTGAAATTAACAACGGCGCGGACGGTGAAGGAACGTCGTGGAGTTGCGCTCATGGCGTCGGCCGCTGGATTCGCCATTGCGGATGTCACACGGGCGGTGAACCAGGTTGGGATCAGAAATGGCGAAAACCGCTGCGCGATGCTCTCGACTTTCTGCGCGACGAAAACATAAAACACTTCGAAGCGACGCGTGGCTCACTCTTCATCGATCCCTGGCAAGCGCGCGATGACAGCATTACGCTAATTCTCGATTCGACGGCGTCTCGTGAAGCATTCATCTTTGATCATGCAGGGCGCTGGTACTCGCGCGAGGAACAAGAACGCGCGCTGACGTATCTCGAGCTGCAACGGATGCTGTTGTTGATGTACACGAGCTGCGGCTGGTTCTTCAGTGACATCGCAGGAATCGAAACGATTCAGATTTTGAAGTATGCTGCGCGCGCAATCGATTTGATGGAACAGCTGAAGCTGCCATCGGCTCGCGACAAGTTTCTGGAAATAATGGCCGAAGCAAGGAGTAATCGTCGCGAAATGGGAACCGCGGCGGACATCTTTCGCCGATTTGTCGAGCCGTCAAATCCGAATTTGCGAGCTACGAATAACGAGGGCGTGATGGCTTAATCACGCAACGAGCCAGCGAAGCTGGCGGCAGAATTTAGCCCAGGGTGAAGTGAGCGCAGCGAGCGGAACCCTGGGATCGCGCGCGCTAATATTCCAGGAGCCCGCTTTAGCGGGCGACAGAACATGATCAGTAAGAAGCCAAGCAAATCAAAATCGGCGAAATCTGCGTCAGCGCGAAAACCCTCACGCAAAGGCGCGAAGGCGCAAAGTGCCGTACAAGAACTCACTCCAACTCTCGGCGATCTCGACCTGCATCTCTTCGGTGAAGGCAGACACCTCCGAATCTACGACAAGCTTGGTGCGCATCCGATCGTTCACGAGCGGAAACGAGGTGTTGCATTCGCGGTCTGGGCGCCAAGCGCAAATCGAGTCAGCGTCGTCGGCAACTTCAACGATTGGGATGCCAAAAGAAACCCAATGCGGCCGCTCGGATCTTCTGGTGTTTGGGAGACGTTCATTCCAGGTCTGCACGCCGGAGAACTTTACAAATACGCGATCAAGAACGGTCGCCGAGAATTTTTCAAAGCCGATCCTTACGCGTTTATGATGGAAGCGCCACCCGACACTTCATCGGTTGTTTACCAATCAAACTACACGTTCCACGATGGCACGTGGCTAACAACGCGACGCGAACGACAAGCCTGGCGCGAGCCGCTCTCGATTTACGAACTGCATCTCGGATCGTGGCGCCGCATCACCGAAGAAGATAACCGACCGCTGACGTATCGCGAGATCGCGCCGCTGCTCGCGGATTATGCGAAGCAGCATGGATTCACGCATGTTGAGTTTCTTCCCCTGAAGGAGCATCCGTATGGACCTTCGTGGGGGTATCAAGTCAGCGCGTACTTTGCGCCCTCAGCGCGTTACGGCACGCCCGATGATTTTCGTTTCCTCGTCGATCATCTTCACCAAAAAGGCGTGGGCGTGATCATGGATTGGGTGCCCGCTCATGTTCCGAAAGATGCGTTCGCGCTCGGCCGTTTTGACGGCACGGCGCTGTACGAGCATCTCGATCCACGCAAAGGCGAGCATCCTGATTGGGGCACTTACATTTTCAACTACGGCCGCAACGAAGTGCGCAACTTTCTGATCGCGAATGCGCTGTACTGGTTGCGCGAGTTTCATCTCGATGCCCTGCGCGTCGATGCCGTCGCCTCGATGCTCTATCTCGACTACAGCCGCAAAGAAGGCGAGTGGATTCCCAATGAGTTCGGTGGACGTGAAAACCTCGAAGCGATCTCATTCTTAAAAGAATTAAACGAGGCAACGCATCGCGAGTGCCCCGGGACGTTGATGATCGCCGAAGAATCAACGGCGTGGCCGGCGGTCAGTCATCCGGTTTACGCGGGCGGGCTCGGTTTCGATTTCAAATGGAACATGGGCTGGATGCACGACACGCTCAAGTACTTTCAAACCAATCCGCTGTTTCGCGGCGGCAATCACAATGCGCTGACCTTCGGACTGCTGTACGCATGGAGCGAGAACTTCATTCTTCCCTTCTCTCACGATGAAGTCGTGCACATGAAAGGCGCGCTCATCAACAAGATGCCGGGCGACGAGTGGCAGAAGTTTGCGAACCTGCGCGCGCTGTACGGATACATGTGGGCGCATCCGGGCAAGAAACTTCTGTTCATGGGCGGCGAGTTTGGCCAATGGCGCGAATGGAATGAAACGGAAAGTTTGGATTGGCACTTGTTGGAGACGCCAATTCACAAATGCGTGCTCGCCTTGATTACCGACTTGAACAAGCTGTACGCAAAGCACGGCGCGTTATGGGAGGCTGACACCGATCCAAGCGGCTTCAGTTGGATCGAAGTCGATAGCGCGGCTGAAAACGTGATCGCGTTTCGCCGCATCGCGCCGTCAACGGGCAGAGAGATCATTTGCGTTTGCAACTTTTCACCCGTGGTGCGCGAAGACCATCGCATCGGGTTGCCACGCAAAGGAACATACAAGCAGATCTTGAATACTGATGACGAAAAGTACTGCGGCGGTGGGTTTGGGGTCGTAAAGAGAATTCGCGCGGAAAAGACTTCATGGCATGGCTTGGAATATTCGGCTGCGATTATGCTGCCCCCGCTGGGAACAATGTGGTTTGAGGCACCGGCGAGACGCGACAAGAACTGATGAGCATCAACTGGCCGCAAATCCGCCAACGCTTTCCCGTAACGGAGCGCTTTGCTTACCTCAACAGCGCGGCGGCCGGGCCCGTGTCGATTGCTTCGCAAGCTGCGGCTGCCGGCTACTACGAAAAAATGATGCGCGACGGCGACGTGCACTGGAACCGATGGCTCGCCGATCGTGAAGCCATCCGAAAGAAGATTGCCCAGTTCATCAATGCCGACCCCGAAGAGATCGCCTTCACCACGAATACATCTCAAGGCATGAATGTGATCGTTGATGCTCTGGAAGATCGCGGCGAAGTTATCTCGAGTCAACTCGAATTTCCGGTGACGACGTTGCCATGGATGCACCGCCGGATTCCGGTCCATCTCCTGAAACCTGTTTCAGGCGAAGTATCGATCGATGATGTTCGCGGCGCGATGACCGAAGGAACCGGCGTCATCGCCCTCAGTCATGTGCAATTTTCGAATGGATTTCGGCTCGATCCGCAATCAATCGGCGACGTTAAAGGCAAGCACGCGTTTGTCTTGAACGCGAGTCAATCGGCGGGCGCATTCGAAATCGACGTGAAGCGGATGCGGGTCGATGCGATGTGCGCGACGGGTCACAAGTGGATGCTGGCTGGGTACGGCTCGGGTTTTGTTTATTTAAGCCGTGAGCTACTCGATCAATCGCTGCCTCGATCGATTAGTTGGTTGAGTGTTGAAGATCCCTTCGCGATGCGCAACGACGAATTTCGCCCTCGTCATGACGCCTCCGCCGGCGTTGAACTCGGGTGTCCGCACTTCGCTGGAATTTTTTCGTTGGGCGCGTCAGTCGATCTCATCAATGAACTCGGAACTCAGAACATTCAAGCCCGGGTGCTCGATTTGAATCGGCATCTAACTTCGCGTCTGCTCGAAGAGGGTTGGAAAATTCTCTCGCCGATTCAAAACGAGACTTCCCGATCGGCAGAGACCCTGGTTGAAATCGCGAAGCCGGCGGAAGTTGTACGTCATCTGTTTCGTCGCGGCGTGATTGTTACTGAGAAGCCTGAAGGTATCCGCGTCGCAACGCACTTCTTCAACAGCGAAGAAGATATTGAGAAGTTGATCGAGGGGTTGCGCGAACTCGCCGAGTGAACGTTCGTAGCAATCGCACGGCCATCCCTCATGGTCGGGCTTTGGACACTAAGCGCTGGCTGATTTCTTTTTCGGTTTCGGCTTATTTCGTGTGGGCGGGCTCGATGCCGGTTGTCGAAAATGTTCCCGACAAAGCTGCAAGAACGTCAGATGGATTGGCGACTCATAGCCGCCGACCAAACGCGCAATCCCCAGTTGCCAATTAATCTGTGCCCCTTCAATCCACCAACGCACCAGGTTCCCATTCGCAACTTCTTCGGTAACGGATTGCAGGGGCACGATGCCCACGCCCATATCCTCTTCAACCATGCGCTTGATGGCTGCGAGCCGTGCTAATTCCATTTTGACGCGCGGCGTAACTCCAGCCTGCGCAAAAAATTGATCGATTAGGCGACGCGTGTTGCCGCCCCGCTCGCCGAGGATCAATTTCTCTCCCGCCAGCGCATAAGCGCTCACGACCTTCTGCTTCGCGAGTTTGTGACGCGGCGAAGCGATCGCCACCAGCGAATCTTCGCTCAACAATTCCGTCTGGACGCCGCGCGCTTCAACCGGCAGCGAAACGAAGGCGACATCCAGATCGCCCGATAAGATTTGCTGCACCAATTGCTCGCTTGTTCCAGACGCAACTGACGCCTCGACGCCGGCGTGCTGCTGCTTCAGCTCTCGCAGAATTTGCGGCAACGGCGAACCACTCACTCCCGATGACGCGGTGCCGATACGCAAACGGCCACGATGCGCGCCGGTAAGCGCCGCCATCTCTTCAAGCGCGGCATCGTGCTCACGCAGGATCACGTATGCTCGCTCGAGCAGTTTTTCGCCCGCCTCCGTCAAAATAACTTTGCGAGGCGCGCGTACAAAAAGTTGTGCGCCCGTCTCATTTTCCAATTGTCGAATCTGCATGCTAATTGCGGCCTGAGTCACGTGCACGCGACCGGCTCCGGCAGTGAAGGTGCCGCTTTCAGCGATGGCTACGAAGGCCTTTAATTGTCGGATATCCATGACACTACTCTACATCAACATGGGTTATTGCAGGAATAAGATCTTTTAGTTTCCATTATGGGTCGGCCGCTGCCTAGAATAGAAATCTCAGGAGCCCTCCCGGACATCGAATCATTTGATGACGACTGTCGCGCCAAGTGTAGAAGTCATGCCGCGGAGGCTTGCGCCGTTGCGCCAACTGGTAGTTGGCGTGGACGGCGGCGGCACAAAAACCCGCGCCGTCATTCTTGATGGCAATAGAATCTTAGGCGAAGGCGAAGCCGGCCCGTCGAATCCGCTGCGAGTTGGTATCGGTAACGGAGCGACCGCGATTCGCGAAGCAGTGGACAAGGCCTGCGCCGCAGCGGTGATTCATCGCAATGACCTGGTCGCGGTTGGCGTCGGGCTCGCCGGTGTGCGCCGCATGGACATTCGCGCGCGGATGCGCGACGTGCTCGCCGAAAAACTCGGCATCCAAAACATCGAAATAGTTAGTGACGGGGACATCGCGCTTTATGGCGCGACTGACGGCCATCCCGGAATTGTGGTCATTTCCGGAACTGGATCCATTTCCGTCGGTATGAATCGCCAGGGCAAGCGCTCTTATGCCGGAGGCTGGGGACCGGTCGCTGGTGATGAAGGCAGCGGTTCATGGATCGCGCGGCGAGCGTTGCAGGCCGTTGCGCGCGCGACTGACGAACGCGGGCCAAAAACGTCTCTGACTAAAGCTGCCTGCGATTTTTTCCAGGTCGCCTCGCCTGATGATCTCTCGACCGCGATCTACGCGCCCAGCATGACCAACGATCGAATCGCCGCGTTCAGTAAACGCGTGATTGAAGCTGCCGAAGACGGCGATCAGGTTGCGCGCGAAATTTTGCAGGAAGCCGGAATTGAACTTGGGCGCGCGGCGATTGCGGTGATGCGAAAGTTGAAAATGGAGCAGGAGCGCTTTCAGGTGACTTTCATCGGTGGTGTTTTCGCGGCCGGCGAACTGGTCATCGGGCCGCTGCGCGACCAAATCACGCGCGTCGCCAAACGAGCTTTCATCGCGAACCCAAGTTTTTCGCCGACCGTCGCTGCGGCCCGCATGGCCCAGGAACATCTACGTCTGCCGATTGCAGTGTGAAACGGCGGTGGGCATACTTTCCTGCTCGTTTCTCTTATGCCACCGGCCGAATCAATTCCGTTAAGTGAACAAGAGAATCCGCGCACGGCGCAAATTAGTTCTTTGCCAACCGCAGAGATCTTGCGCCTGATGAATGAAGAGGACGCGCGCGTTCCTGAAGCTATCGGTCGGGTCCTGCCGGAAATCACCAAAGCTGTTGATGGAATCGTCGCGCGACTCGAAAGTGGTGGGCGTCTTTTTTACATCGGCACAGGAACATCAGGAAGACTTGGGGTGTTGGATGCCTCGGAATGTCCGCCGACGTTTGGCGTTTCGCCGGATTTAGTTCAAGCGATCATCGCCGGCGGATACGATGCCTGCTATCGAGCAGTCGAAGCTTCAGAAGATGATGAAGACGCGGGTGCGCGCGATCTCGATCAGCGGGGATTTACAAAGACCGATGTATTGGTGGGTATCGCCGCCTCGGGCCGCACGCCGTACACCGTCGACGCGGTCAATCACGCAAGACAGATGGGCGCGCTGACAAGTGCGATCACATGCGTGCCTGATTCGCGCATCGCTCAGGCTGCTGAGATTCGGATCATTCCACTTGTCGGTCCGGAAGTTATCGCGGGATCGACGCGCTTGAAAGCAGGCACCGCGCAAAAGCTGGTCTTGAACATGCTTTCGACAGCGACGATGATTCGTCTCGGTTACGTCACCGGCAATCGCATGACGAACGTGCAGACGCGAAATGTTAAGTTGCGTGCGCGTGCAATCAGAATTCTCGAATCGGAATTAGGTTTGAATGAGACAGACGCGGCAGCCGCACTCGACGCCGCTCAAGGGAGTTTGCCGACCTCGATAGTCATGATGCAGAGCGGTCGATCGTTTGAGGAGTCGAAGAACGCTTTGGAGCAATCGCG
>JAJPKD010000297.1 GCA_021323895.1 Acidobacteriota bacterium
CGAATCATGACGTTCTCAGGCTTGATGTCGCGATGCACGATGCCAGCGGCGTGCGCTGCAGAGAGAGCACTCGCGATCTGCGCTGCAATGTCCAGTGATTCAGCAAGCTGCAGCGGCTCTTTCAATTCACGCTCGCGCAGCGTCATTCCCTCAATGAATTCAGTCGCAATGAAGTGGCCTGAATCCGTTTCGTCAATCTCGTAGATCGTGATGATGTTGGGATGATTCAACGCGGAAGCAGCTTTTGCTTCCTGCACAAAGCGCTTCATTCGATCCGCCTCAGCCGCCACATCAGCGGGCAGGATCTTTAATGCGACTTTGCGATCAAGTTTCGTGTCCTGCGCCAGATACACCTCGCCCATGCCGCCCTCGCCAATCTTTGAGCGGATCTCATAGCGACCGAGTTTTGTGCCGGCCGTAAGCATCGTGTTACGGATTCAGACCAACGCGCTTCAACAACTCGGCGAATCGTGGATCTGAACGCAAGTCATCGAGTAATGGATCCACCCCAACGAACGCAGCCAACGTGTCGTGGACTTCGGCATTCTTCATCAAGAAGGTAAAAGCCTGGTCCTTATTGTTCAGGGCAATATAGACGACGGCCATTGAGTAGGGAGGGACATATTGAGTCAGCGAATCCTTCTGCAACTCGTCGAGTAGCTTCATTGCTTCTTCCCGTTGACCTGATTTGGCGAGTACGTAGCCGAGATAGGCCTTACTTTGCGGGTCATCCTTCTTAATTTCGAGACCTTTTCGCAGTGCAGTGATCGCTTCCTGGTGCATCCCTTTGAGTGCATAGACTTCGCCCAGGGCGCTGTAGGTGTAATAGAAATTTGAATCGACGGAAAGCGACTGTTTGTACTGCGCGATGGCTTCGTCATACCGGCGCGCAAACAAAAGGACATCGCCGAGATTGGTGGCAATCACGGCCGACAACGGATCAAGTTCCTGCGCCCGTTTCCCTTCGACGATTGCTTCATCAAAACGCTTGAGTTGCGTCAGAACGTCGTCACCCAGCCAGTGGTGGGCGGTCGCGTAATTGGGCCTCAGCTCGATCGCGCGACGATACTGTTTTTCGGCTTCAACCGATTCCATTCCCAATAGTTATAGTAGCGACCCAAAGCCGTATGCGGTTCGGCCAATGAATCGTCCAACTCCAGCGCCCGCTGGGCTGCGGCTTTGGATTTTGGAAAGCTATCCTGCGGCGTCGCGATGTTGTAATCGGGATAGAGCGAATAGGTTTCGGCGAGTCCGGCATAAGCGAGTGCATACGCGGGATCTTTTTCGATCGCCTGGTTGTAATACTGCGCTGCCTGCCTGATTGAATCCGTGCCGCGCTTGTTCCAGAAATAGCGACCCTTCAGATAAAGCTGATACGCCTCAGCATTCTCAGTTTCATGCTTCATCATGCGATTACGATCTTCGCCCGAGATCGTCAAGCGCAGGTTGCTGGTAATTTTTGAAGCGATATCGCGCGGCAGCGACATCAGGTCGGAGACCTTTTCGTTGTACTGCTCACCCCAAAGCTGTTTGTTGTCGCGCACGTCAACCGATTCAGTGCTGATGCTCACCGTGTCGCCGCGCTGAATCATTCGGCCGACGAGGACGGCGCGCACACCTAATTCCTTTCCGACCACGAACGGATCGCTTTCCTTGCCTTTGTACCGAAAGACTGAACTGCGGGCGATCACTTTCAAATTAGGAAGCTGAGTGAGGCTGTTGATGATGCTCTCCGTGACGCCGTCGGCCAGCCATTCATCACCCGGATTGCCGCTTTGATTTTGAAATGGCAGGACTGCGATCGAGTCAATCGCCGCCTCGGTGTTGCGCGCGTGGAGATACCACCAAAGAAAGGTTGTACTCGCAGCTATCACGAGGACCGCTAACGCGATCGCAACTTTGTGACGCTTGATCCCGGTCACCACGTACTCGGCACTTGAAGCCGTACTGACTTGCGCTGAACTCGCAGTCGTGCCGGCGTTCATCTGCGCGCTTTGCGTGCTCGGCGGGTGACCAGCGCTGGTACTGCGAAATGCGAGCGCGACGGTCCGCTCGATCTCGGCGTCAACGTCGAGCTTCCGTCTTAGGCTGCGCAAGTCGATCAGCAAATCCTTCGCAGTCTGATAGCGTTCGTCTTTCTCTTTTGCCAGACACTTCGTGACGATCTCTTCCAGGCGCTCGGGTACGCCTTCGACTTGCTGGGACAGCGGCGGTGGCTCCTGTTCCTGAATCGCGATGATCTGTCGGTGAATATCCTTGCCTTGAAAGGGCACGCATCCGGCGAGCATTTCGTACAGCACAACGCCTGCGCTCCAGATGTCCGTGCGGTGATCAATCGCGCCGCCGGCTGATTGCTCGGGCGACATGTAACTGACCGTGCCCATGATTAGGCCGGGCGTGGTATTGACCTGGAGCCGAGTGGCATCCTCGCTGCCGGATGATCCGCCTGTTGCCGCGGGAGGTGGCGCTAGCTTGGCGAGTCCGAAGTCAAGCACCTTCACGATGTGGTCCTTGCGAACCATAATGTTTTCAGGTTTGAGATCGCGATGAGTAACGCCGGCTTCATGCGCGGCATTCAACGCTCCTACGATTTGAATCGCCACATCGAGCACATCGATCAATTTCAGGCGCCGGCTGGAGAGATGTTCGCGCAGCGTCACGCCGTCAACGAATTCCGTGGCGATGAACGAGACTGCGTCGGTCTGGCCGAACTCATAAATCGTAAGGATGTTCGGATGATTTAGATTCGAGACGGTGCGCGCTTCCTGGGTGAACCGTTGCAAACGATCCTTGTCCTTCGCAACCTCAGCCGAAACAATTTTGAGTGCAACCGTGCGCCCGAGTTCCGAAGTGTCCTGCGCCAGATACACCTCGCCCATTCCGCCCTCGCCGATCTTGGCGCGGATTTCATAGCGACCGAGTTTGGCGCCGGGCGTAAGAGTCATGCTAACAGTCCATGACCAGAGCAATTCGCATTGTTTGAGTGCGCCGCAAAGAGTGTAATCCGAATTCAGTCGTTCGGTAGTTTCCCCGGAATAGCGCTGACCTGCCAAGCTCTGCAAAGGCAATCGTCGAGTTGGGGGAAATAATTTCGCTCATCTCTTCGACGTCACTGCGGGAAGTGCATCTTATTCAATAATTCCTGGTAGCGCGGATCGGAGCGGAGCGGATCCAACTGCGGCTCGATCTTGAGCCAGCACAGACTCGCCAGACGAACCTCGTAGGCTTTGTTCAATTCTGCAAATGCTTTGTCATTATCGCCAAGGTCCACATAAGCTTTGGCAATCACCCAGTTATTATTGCTGTCCCTTAGCGGCGAGTCTTCCGCGGTCACCAATCGCTCGAAACCGATCCAGCCGTCCTTCTTGAAGGTCGCTCTGATCAGCGCCGCGTTTTGCGATTGGCCGATCAGATCGAAGAACTTAGCTCTTTCTTCGACAGCGTTCGCGTAGTCGCCTTTGACGCGATAAACCTCAGCCAACGTGCGATGCGCGCGCGCAAAACCCGGATCCAAATCGATTGTCTTTTTATGCTGGACCAGCGATTCGTCATACCTTCGGCTCATGTAAAGAAAGCGTCCGTAATCCCAGTTGATGGGAAGGGAAAGCGGCTCGAGTTCCAGCGCGCGACGATACTCAACTGCGGCTTCGTCGAACCGTCCCGCATTGAGCAACATTTCCGCATACCATTGATGCGCAGTCGCGTAATTCGGATTAAGTTCGATGGCGCGTTTGTATTCGCGTTCAGCCGCCGCAAAATCGTAATCGTAAGTTAATGAAACGTAAGCGAGCGTGGCGTGCGGTTCCGCCATGCTGGCGTCCAACGACAAAGTTCGGTTGGCGAATTCGCGCGCCTTTGGCACTCCGTCGGCTGAAGGCATGAAACCAAACGTGGCCAGCAGAGCATAGGAATCGGCCAGGCCTGCATAAGCCAGTGCATAATTTTGGTCGAGCGCGATCGCCTGGTTGAAATATTCGACGGCTTTTCTGAAATCCTTCTCTTCGCGTTTGTTCCAGTAGAAGCGACCCTGCAGATAAAACCGGTAGGCTTCCGGATTTGTGGTGTAAGTCTGGGCTATCTTCTGCGCATCCACGCCCGACAGCTTAAGCTTCAACTTGCTGGAAACGTCGCGGGCGATCTCACTTTGAAGCGTAAGCAGGTCAGACAGTTTGCGGTCGTATTGGTCGGTCCAGATCACGTTCTCAGTTTGCGTGTCCATGAGTTCCAGACTCAGCGTTAGTTGATCGCCGCGCTGCTTCATCACTCCATTTAAGATCGCCGGAACGCCTAACTCTTTGCCGATGGTCTTTGCGTCTTTGCCCGTTCCTTTGTAGCGAAAAACCGTCGAGCGCGCCTTCACATTCAGGTTCGGCAACTGGGACAGGCTTTTGATCAGCGTCTCAGTCATTCCGTCCGAGAGATAGTCCAGATCAGCGTTGCCGCTGGCATTAACAAACGGCATCACGGCGATTGATTGAATGGCCGCTGTGGTCTTTCGCGAGAAATAAAAGTACGCGCCAATCGCGACGCCGAGGATCACCAACGCGATCAAGCCGAAGACAATTCCGCGGCTCCTGGGCTTCGTGAATTCTCGGGTCGTATTGGAAGTCGCGGTTGCGTGAAGGACAGTCGTCGGCGCGGTCGGACGATTGATGCTGGCATCGGTGCGATGCGGGAGCACACTCGTTTCAATCTCGCTGGATAGTGAGCCGGAACCAAACTTCGCTGTTCCCGCCTCGCCGCTAATTGCACCCGAGTCATTGACGAGAGCCGTACCGTCCGCGCGACAGAACGCGAGCGCGTCGTCGGCTTCGACGCGATTACATTGGGGGCAGCGTTTCATTTGGATCTAATGAATCCCGGCTGGCTAATCTAACTGCAAAGGAACTCGCGAATTCTACAGGTTGTGAGGGTTATTGGGCTAGAGTTTTCGGCGGCAAAAAGTGCCGAATTGCGGCCCGCCTGACCTTCGTTTATGCGGAGGGGAAACAATGGCCGCAGGATCGAGGCAGGACCGGGCTATTGAACTGTTTGATGATTGGAGTGGCCGCTGGCGGACAGTGCGTGTACGAATCCCAGGAGTGCGTCAACATCGAGTGGCTTAGTAACGTGCGCGACGAAACCTTCGTTGCGCACCTGTTGAATATCTTCTTCGCGGCCAAACCCGGTCAGCGCGATAACGCGCACGTTCTCTTTTCCCGGCAGCGACCGCAGTCGACGCACAAATTCAAAACCGTCCATGGACGGCATCGAAATGTCGGACACGACGACGTCCACTACTTGCTCGCCGACGAGCTTTAGGGCTTCGGCGCCGCTGTTCGCAGTAATCACCTTTGCGCCATTCATTTCAAGAAGGTAGCGCAACAAATCCGTCGTGTCGGGATCGTCATCGACCGCGAGCACAGTGACTCGGTCGAGTTTCGCCGGCGCCGTTTTGCGCACGCGCGGCGCCCTGGTTTTCGCTTCGGCTTTCGCGGGTAGGCGCAGAGTAATGGTCGTGCCTTTTCCGGGGCCTTCTGAATCCGCCGTGACTGACCCGTGATGCAGTCGCACCAATTGTTGGACCAGCGCCAGGCCGATTCCCATGCCGGTGTGTTCGCGGCTGGCGCTCGCGTCGCCCTGGCGAAACATCTCGAACACTTTTGGGAGAAAAGATTTCTCAATGCCCTGTCCGGTATCTTTGACGATCAGGACAACTTCATCGTTCATTTGTTCGACCCGCACCAGTACCGACCCGCCCACCGGCGTAAATTTCACGGCATTCGCCAAAAGGTTCCAGA
>JAJPKD010000268.1 GCA_021323895.1 Acidobacteriota bacterium
AGGTCTTTCGCTTCCTTCAGACCCAGCGCGGTCACTTCGCGAACTACCTTGATGACGTTGATCTTGTTGCCACCCGCAGCCTGAAGAATGACATCGAACTCAGTCTTCTCTTCCGCTGCCGCTGCCTCGCCGCCGCCTGCCGCCGCGCCCACTGCCGGGGCAACCGCCACCGCCGCCGCCGCTGCGGACACGCCGAAAGTTTCCTCCATCGCTTTCACGAGTTCGGACGCTTCCAACAACGTCAAGCCTTTGATTTGATCGACAATACCCTGAATATCAGCCATGACTAATCACTCTCTCCTGTATCGCTTGTTGCAAGTCTTCGATGCAATCTCAGACCTTGCTTAATTTGTTCCGGCAATCGTCCCGGTTGCATCTCCTTGACAGTTGCCCGACCCGGGCCGTCCACTGACGAAAGCGACGGCCAAAAACATTTCGAATTTCGCAATTCGAATTTCGAACTTTGTTACGCGCCCTGCGCTTCTTTCTGCGCGCGCACCTGATCGATGACCACGGCGAGATTCCGCGGCACCGCCTGAATCACGGTCACGAGGCGTTGCGCCTGAGCATTAATCAGGAACAGCATCTTTGAAATCAACTCTTCGCGCGAAGGCAGACTGGCAATCGCTTCGACATCTTTCAGGGCGACGACTTTGCCTTCGACCAATCCAACCTTAAAGCTAAAAATATCCGGATTGGCTTTCGTGAACTTTGCAATCGCTTTCGCAAGCGCCACGGGATCAGCCGTGCTCAGCGCAACCGCGGTCACGCCTTTGAACTGCTCGCTCATCGGCTCGAGCGCGGTCCCGGCGGCAGCTTTGCGCGCCAGAGTATTCTTGACCACCGAATATGTAACACCGGCTTCGCGCAGCTGATTACGCAGCTCTTGATCCTTCGCAACGGTCATTTTCTTAAAACTGACCAACATCGCGGCATGCGCTTGCTTGAACTGTTCAGTAAGGGCGTCGAGGTTCTGTTGTTTCTGTGCTTTAGTCTTCATTTTCGCTCCTCACTATTTCGCAAACGCGGCTTCGTCCAGCAAAATGCCCGGACTCATCGTGGCCGCCAGATTGACCTTTTTCATGTACTTGCCTTTAGCCGTCGATGGCTTGGCCTTCGCCACGGCGTCTAACAACGCGCGCGCGTTTTCTACAATCTTGTTCTCGTCAAAGGAGACCTTGCCGACACCCGTATGAATCACTCCGGTTTTGTCCACGCGATATTCGACCTTGCCCGCTTTGGTTTCCTTCACGGCGGTCTGCACGTCGACCGTCACGGTTCCGGTTTTTGGATTCGGCATCAGGCCGCGCGGGCCGAGCACTTTTCCGAGCCCCCCCACCAGACGCATCATGTCCGGCGTGGCCACCACGGCATCGAAGTCCAGCCAGCCGCCTTTGATCTTATTGACCATGTCTTCGCCGCCGACGAAGTCCGCGCCCGCCTCTTCGGCTTCGCGAACCTTATCGCCCTGGGCGATGACCAGAACCGTTTTGGATTTGCCGAGACCGTGCGGCAACACTATCGTACCGCGCACGAGCTGATCAGCCTTGCGGGGATCAACGCCGAGCCAGATCGTCAACTCGACAGTTTCGTCGAACTTCGCAAAAGAAATCTCTTTGAGTGTCTTGACTGCTTCGTCAAGATTGTACTTGCGGCTGCGATCAATTTTCTCCACCGCCGCGTTGTACTTCTTACCGTGCTTTTTCATTAACTACCTCCGAGGTGCGAGCGAGACTCTGGAATCTCAAATCTGAAATTACCGACTCTCTCCCTCTCAAACACCGAACATCATTCGCCAGCGCGTAATCGGCAATTGGCAATCGACACTCGGCAATTACTCAACCGTCAAACCCATCTGGCGCGCCGTACCTTCGATTGTGCGCATCGCGCTCTCAAGGTTCGTCGTATTCAGATCGGGCATCTTCGTTTTGGCGATTTCTTCGATCTTGGCCCTGGAAATCTTGACAACCTTTTCCTTGTTGGGCTTGCCCGAGCCAGTGGAAATGCCCGCAGCTTTCTTCAAGAGATCAGCCGCCGGCGGCGTCTTGGTCTCGAACGTGAACGAGCGATCGGCGTAAACCGTGATTACGACCGGAATCTTCATGTCCGGATCCATCTGCGCGGTCTTTGCGTTGAAGGCCTTGCAGAACTCCATGATGTTCACGCCGTGCTGACCCAACGCCGGGCCAATTGGCGGCGCCGGATTGGCCTTGCCCGCCGGAACCTGTAACTTGATATAACCTGAAATCTTCTTTGCCATTACTCTTCTTCCGTAAACGTAACTTTCTCAACGTCCAAAAAATTCAACTCCACCGGCGTCGAGCGACCAAAGATCGTTACCGTCACCTTCAAAGTGGACTTGTCTTCGTTAACTTCCTCAACTTTGCCGGTGAAGCTCTGGAACGGACCAGATTTGATGCGCACCGTCTCGCCTGCGGCATACGAAAACTTCGGCTTTGGCTTTTCTTCCGCCGCCGCTTGCTGATTCAAAATCTGCTCGACTTCTTCCTGCGTCAGCGGCGTTGGGTTTTGACCGCCAACAAAGCCCGTCACTTTCGGCGTCGAACGGATCGCGTGAAAGACGTCATCGGGGATGTGGCCTTTTTCGTCGCAATCAATCTGAATCAGGACATAGCCCGGATAAAACATGCGCGACGATTCAACGCGCTTATTGCCACGCATCTCGACAACAGTTTCGGTCGGCACCAACACTTGTGCGATTGCGGTTTCCAGTTCGGTGCCCGCAACCCGAGCTTTCAGGCTTTCACAAACCTTCTTCTCGTGCCCCGAATATGTATGAAGTATGAACCACTGATTCATTAGAAATCTCTTATTATGTTCCGCCCAACCATGTGCGCAAATGATCGATTGCAAACGCCCACACGCGATCGACTCCGAATAAATAAAGCGCGAAGAAGACGACTGCAATCAACGTAATGATCGTTGTGTTCTGGACTTCTTTCGCGGTCGGCCACGAGACGCGGCGCATTTCAGCGCGGGTGTCATGTAAGAACTGACGCAATCGCGTAAAGAAACCTGGCGCTGCAGTTGCACCTCTCGGGGTTCTACCGCCACCCGGAGGCAGCGTACCGCGTTTGGTCTTCTTCGGCGGCTCGCCGCCGGGCGCGCCTGGCGCCTGTGCAATCGCCTCTTCAGCCTCAAGCTCGAGTTCGTCTTCACTCACGCTGATGTCGCCTAAATTCTTTTCCACTGACTTACTCTTCTTAACTGGCAGGGGTACCAGGATTCGAACCCGGACTTTCGGTTTTGGAGACCGACGTGCTAGACGTTGACACTATACCCCTGTGAATAGTGACAAGTTACGGATGACAAGTGACTAGTCAAATCTGGGTTCCTGTCACCACCACCTGTCACCTATTTCGTTTCCTTGTGATCCGTGTGCTTACGGCAGCGCCGGCAGAACCTCTTGAACTCCAGCCGATCTGGAGTTGTTTTCTTGTTCTTCGTCGTCACGTAATTGCGGCTCTTGCAATCGCCGCACTGCAATACAATGTTATCGCGTGGCATTACTCAATCTCCGATTTCAAATCTCAGATTTGAAATCAAACTACTCAACAACCTCACTCACCGTACCGGCGCCGACGGTGCGGCCGCCTTCGCGAATCGCGAAGCGCAAGCCCTTCTCCATGGCAATAGGCGCGATCAGTTCAATCTCCATCTGCACGTTGTCGCCGGGCATCACCATCTCCACGCCCTGCGGCAGGTGCGCGACACCAGTAACGTCTGTCGTCCGGAAGTAAAACTGCGGACGATAGCCCGTGAAGAACGGCGTATGGCGTCCACCTTCTTCCTTCGTCAGAACGTAAGCTTCTGCTTTGAACTTCGTGTGCGGTGTGATTGAGCCGGGCTTC
>JAJPKD010000130.1 GCA_021323895.1 Acidobacteriota bacterium
CCAGGTTGATTTTCGCCGGCGAGATGACGACCGTTGGCGCCAGTGGCAACAGCGCGAACAGTATCTGCGACAAATGCGCCGCCTGAATCAATGGCGTTTTGAGCAACAGTACTGGGAGCGCTTGCGGCAAGATCGAGTCCGACTGGCAAGCTTTAGCTACTCCGACTATGGCGTTCCGGATTATCGATACTATCGCGACGGCAGCTACTACGACGTGAACCAATATGGCGCCGATTTACTTCAGCGGGCCATCAACGATGGTTACGAGGAAGGCTACCGTGCGGGTCTCGCCGATCGCCAGGACGGTTGGCAGTACGATCCCGAAAACTGCGACGCCTACGACGACGCGACGTACGGATACGATGGCTATTACGTGGACGTCAACGAGTACCAATACTACTTCCGCGAAGGATTCCGGCGTGGCTACGAAGACGGTTACTACAGCCGTTATCAGTACGGCACGTACACCAATGGCAAGTACCTGATTCTTGGAGACGTCCTGCGCGTGATCCTGGACCTGGTCAGATACTAAATACGTCGCAGACCTGACAGCAAAAGCCCGGTTCCGTTTTCACGGGGCCGGGCTTTAGTTTTGAAGCGAGATGTCGCCGCGCCCACTAGGGTACTGTTTCCGAAACTACGTTCGACGGTGGACCGGGATTGTTAGCGCTGTCGATCGCGACGACGTAGTAGTAGTAAGTCTTTCCGGTCTCGACGTTATGATCAGTGAAGGTCGTCTTTGTGTAAAGCGTGGGCGTCAGCTTCGTCCATTTGTCTTTGGGCAGATTTGGATCGGTCGTCCGATAGAGAAAATAGCCAACCACGTCGGGTTCCGGATTCGCTGTCCAGAAAAGCGCCAGGCGTCCTGGACCAATTCCCGGAGGCGCGAGACTCGGTGCCGATGGCGGATAGAGATCCAACTGGGAAAGTTCGATCGGAGTTGAATCCAGACTCTCGACCGGCCTTGCTTCCGTTCCGAGCGAAATCGCGCGCACAAAATAGACGTACTTCTCGCCGAACTTGAATGTCTTGTCAGCGTATCGCGTGGCGGTGACAGGCTCTCGATTAAGCGGCTTCGGCACAGTTTCCGGCTTTTCCGCGTTGAGACGATAGACGTTATAACCAAGCAGGTTCACGGGCGTCGATCCATCGATGTTCTTCGTCGGGGCTTGCCAGAAGATGGTGTTGGCCGTTTCGGAGTATTCGTTTCCGGTTTTTAGGATCGTCGGAGGCTCAGAAATTTTGGCGGCTGGTTCGGTGAGAAAGAAATTCGAGAAGGCCGCCCGCTGACCTGCAGAATTCACGTATCGAATCGCGTATCGCAAGCGCGCTGGCTCGCCGCCCATGTCCAATTGATCGATGTAGGTAAGGGTAGGCGCGCCTTTTTTGATCTCGTCGTAGGGAACTGATCCTATCAGCGTCGCCCGATCAGCAAACTGATCTTCAGTCATTGGCAACGGCGCAGTTGGCTTTTCGGCAACGCGATAGACGTCAACTCGACGAATGCTCTGCACGCTGCCTTCGGAAGCGTTACGCACGGGAGCAGGCCAGATAAGAATAATCTGGTTGCCTCGCTGCACACCGCTCAGCGCTTCCGTGCGCTGCGGCACTCGCTCAATCGGCGGCAGCGGCGGACGTCGCTTGCCGCAAGTCGGCGCCATCGAAAGCGCACACATCCCCAACAGCAACATTAAGTGACGGGCTGCCGACATGCTGAACATTCGTGAAGTTTGCTGAGGTACGGGCACGTGGTTTTTGCAGCGGTGATTAGAGAATGTAACGACTGAGATCCTGATCCTTCACCGTGTCGGCGAGCATCTCGTGAACGTAAGCCGCGTCGATTGTCTTGTTCTTCGGCTCAAGGTCGGGACCTTCGAAACTGATTTCATCCAAGAGTCTTTCCATGATCGTGTGCAACCGCCGCGCTCCAATATCTTCAGTCTGTTGATTGACCTTGGCGGCAAAGTTCGCCACAGCATCGATCGCGTCGGTCGCAAACTCGAGCTTGACGCCCTCAGTTTCCATCAAGGCGCGATATTGTTTGACGAGCGAATTCTTCGGCTCAATCAGAATGCGTTTGAAGTCGTCGATCGTCAACGATTCAAGCTCGACCCGGATAGGGAAGCGACCCTGCAGTTCGGGAATTAAATCTGAAGGCTTCGAAACGTGGAAGGCGCCCGCCGCAATGAACAGAATATGATCAGTGCGCACCATGCCGTAGCGCGTGTTTACGGTTGTACCTTCGACAATCGGAAGAATGTCACGCTGGACGCCTTCGCGGGAAACGTCGGGGCCGTGGCCTGATTCGCGCCCAGCGATCTTATCGATTTCGTCAAGGAAAATAATCCCGGAAGATTCAACGCGCTCAAGCGCCGCTCGGGCGACGGTATCCATGTCGATCAGGCGTTCTTCCTCTTCAGCCATCAGGTATTCCATCGCTTCATCGACGCGCATTTTGCGCCGCTTGCTGCGCCCCTGAAACAGATTGCCGAGCATGTCCTTCATGTTAATGCCCATCTCTTCGACGCCCATTGGCCCGGCAAATTCAATCGTCGGAAAGTTCTTTTCGCGCACTTCCATCTCGACCAAACGGTTGTCGAGTTTGCCTGAGCGAAGCTGAGTTCGCAGCTTCTCCCGGGTGCGCGCGAAGTTTTCGTCTTTCGGTTCGTTGTCGGGAACCAGCACTGGCGCAGTAGTTTCACCCGAATCAAAATCGAAGAGGGGGCTTCCCGAAGATGACTTGGGCGGCGGCAGCAGAAGATCGAGAATACGCTCCTCAACATTGAGCTCGGCTTTGTCGGTGATTTCGTCCACTCTTTCCTGACGCGTCATCTCGACGGCGATTTCAGTAAGGTCGCGAATCATGCTCTCCACGTCGCGACCGACGTAGCCGACTTCAGTGAACTTTGAAGCCTCAACTTTCAGGAAGGGCGAATTGGACATGCGCGCCAGACGTCGCGCAATCTCGGTTTTCCCAACGCCCGTCGATCCGATCATGATGATGTTTTTTGGAATGACATCAGCGGCCAGGTCGGGCGCAAGTTTCTTTCGCCGCACGCGATTTCGCAGAGCAATGGCCACGGCCCGCTTGGCGGCCTTCTGACCAACGACGTGCTTGTCGAGTTCGGCGACGATCTGACGGGGCGTTAGATCGTCGAGTCGAACTACGGGCTCTTCTGTTTCACCTGCCAGGTAGATAACCATTATTTAATCAATTGTCGGCGGCCACACGCCTGATGCGGTGGTTCAAATTTCCTAAAGCTCTTCGACGATGATATTCGTGTTGCTGTAGATGCAAATCTCGCCCGCGATGCGCATCGCTTCGGCGGCGATGTCCCGCGCGCTCATTTCTGTGTTATTCATCAACGCTCGTGCCGCGGCCAAAGCATACGAGCCGCCCGAGCCAATCGCGAGCAAGCCGTCGTCCGGTGAAATGACGTCGCCATTTCCGGAAAGCAAAAATGAACTCTTGTCGTCAGCGACCACGAGCAGCGCTTCGAGATGGCGCAGCACTTTGTCCGTGCGCCACTCTTTGCTCAACTCGATCGCGGCGCGATCCAGGTTTCCGTGATACTGCTCCAGCTTGCCTTCGAACCGCGTTAGAAGTGAAAACGCGTCGCCGGTCGCTCCGGCAAAGCCCGCCAGAATCTTGTCGTTGTAAAGCCGACGCACCTTGCGCGCGCTTGCTTTCATGACGGTCTCGCCAACAGTGACCTGGCCGTCGCCGGCCATCGCCACCTTTTCATTGCGACGCACCAGCAGCACTGTTGTGCTGCGCACTTGCACAAAATTTTTCTCGCTCATGGATGAAACAGCACTATAGGAATTGCCGCGAAGAATAGTCAAGCGAGCTACCTGAAAGTGTGCGATACTCGCATCCGCTCAACTTGCGTTATTATGTTCAGACAAGCAGAGGTTTTGATAAAGAGTGTCTGAAAAAAGAGAAGCGTTGCGCCCGCGCATCGGCATCACGATGCGCATTGAACTCGAGACAAATCGATTCTACCTCGCCCGGTATTACAGCGAAGCCGTCGAGGCGGCCGGCGGCGTACCCGTCCATATTCCGTTGATTCCCAAGGCGGATTACGTTCGAGCGGTCATCGACACGATCGACGGGTTGCTGCTTCCGGGTAGTGACTCGGACATGGATCCACTGCGTTACGGTTACGAGCCGCATGCGAGACTAGGCAGCGTCCATCCGGAAAAAGATGAAACTGATTTGTTGGTGTTGGCCCAAGCCGAAGAACGAGCCATGCCGGTCTTTGCGATCTGCTTCGGCATTCAGTCGCTGAACGTTTCGCGCGGCGGGACGCTGATTCAGGACATACCGAGCCAACATCCGAATGCTATCAAGCACGAGCAGGGTGCACCCCGGGATCGTCCTTCACACAGCTTGAGAATTCTGGAAGAGAGCACGCTTCACCAACTCGCCGGAGCCGCGACGATGCCCGTGAATAGTCACCATCATCAGGCAGTAGAGAGATTGGGAAGGGAATTAGTCGCCACGGCGTGGACGTCGGACGGCCTGGTCGAAGCCGTGGAAGATCCCCGCGGCGACCGCTTTGTGCTGGGAGTGCAATGGCATCCGGAACTTGGCTGGGAGAAAGATCATTTGTCGCAGGCGCTCTTCGCGCGCGTCGTGGAAGAGAGTCGAAAGTTTGCGGGCGCATCGCGCGCGAACGCTGACTCGGCAACGATAAACGCGTAAATCGGGAAGAAGAATCTTGGAATCCTCGCAACTGATTGAATCCCTGAAACTGAAAGATAAGGTAGCCGTTGTGACCGGCGGCTCGCGAGGCATTGGGCGCGCGGTGGTGAACTGCTTTGCGCGTCTTGGTGCGAGCGTCGCCGTCAACTACATCAAGGATGAGCGAGCCGCGAAAGAGGCGGTTTCTCAAGCGGAAGCTGCAGGTGTCGGCGCGTTGGCAGTTCAAGCAGACGTTGCACTCGTTGGCGATGCTGAACGTTTGATCGAAGCGACCATTCGCCATTTTCAGCGCGTGGATTTTCTTGTTTGCAGCGCTGGGATTTGGGAAGGCGCCGCCATTGACGAGATGTCTGAGGAAGTTTGGAATCGTACAATGGATCTGAATCTGAAGGGCACGTGGACGGTTTGCCGCGCGGCAGTCCCGCACCTGAAGAAGCAACAGTTCGGACGCATCGTCATCGTCACCTCGACCGCGGGACAACGCGGGGAAGCGAACGTGTCGAATTATGAGGCATCGAAGGGCGGACAAATCTCATTCACAAAATCGCTGGCAGCCGAGCTTGGGCCATTTGGCATCAATGTGAATTCGGTGGCGCCGGGCTGGGTTGATACGGATATGTGCGCTGATGTCTTCTCGATACCCGGGTATCGCAAGTCCGTGGAGGAAGGGATTCCCATTGGCCGGGTGGCAACACCAGAAGACATAGCGTGGCCCATTGTCTTTCTCTGCACTGAATGGGCGCGTCACATCAACGGTGAGATTCTGAACGTTAACGGTGGTTCGGTTTTGTGTGGATGATCTGATGACTAAGAAACCAATCAAACTCGGAATCGAGCAGCTCTTAACTGACAAGAATGACATGATACGCGGCGTCCGCGTGGGTCTGGTGTGCAACCAGGCTTCAGTCAACCATGACTTTCAGCACGCCGCAGAACTCTTTCACGAGCATCCGGATATCAACCTCACGACCCTATTTGGCCCGCAACATGGCATTCGCGGTGACGTGCAGGACAATATGATCGAAACCGCGCATGCGACGGATCGAAAGACGGGACTGCCTATCTACTCGCTTTACAGTGAAACGCGTGAGCCAACTGAGGAGATGCTCGGCGATGTGGACGTGATCGTGGTCGATTTGCAGGATGTCGGTACGCGCATCTACACGTTCATGTACACGATGGCGAACTGCATGCGTGCTGCGAAGAGGCTTGGCAAGCGCGTGATTGTCTGTGATCGGCCTAACCCGATCGGTGGGACGCAGGTCGAAGGTGTTGTGCTTGATCCCGCGTTCGCTTCTTTTGTCGGGCAATTCCCGATCGCGACCCGTCATGGAATGACGATGTGCGAATTGGCGCGGTTGTTCAATGAAGAGTTCGGCATCGGCTGCGACCTTGAAATCGTCACCATGGAGGGCTGGGCGCGCGAGCTTTGGTACGACGATACTGATGGGCCTTGGGTGCTTCCTTCGCCGAATATGCCCACCGTCGATACCGCAGCCGTCTTTCCCGGAAGTGTTCATTTAGAGGGAACCCAAATGTCCGAAGGGCGGGGAACAACGCGACCTTTTGAATTGGGGGGAGCGCCTTACATTGATGCGGAAGATTTTGCGAACAACCTTTCGAGATTAGATTTGCGTGGCGTCGCCTTTCGCTCGTGCGTATTCATTCCAACGTTTCAAAAGCACGCCGGGAAGGCCTGTGGAGGAATCCAAATCCACGTGACCGAACGCCTGTCGTTTGAACCGGCCTTTACCGGGATCGCGATCGTCAAGACGGCGTTTGATATGTATCGTGACGAGTTTCGTTGGAAGGACCCGCCGTACGAATATGAATACGATCGGAATCCGTTTGACCTGATTGCCGGAACCAGTAAAGTTCGCGAGGCACTCGAACGGGGCGATTCGTTGCATCAAATAAAGGAATCTTGGGAATCGCCTTTGGCGGAATTTGGGCGCATTCGCGAGGGATTTCTTCTTTATTAACCGGGGTCAAGGGTGGTTGAGCCGACAGCTAACAGTCTGCGGGAAGTAAACACCAGAAGTTAAAGTATAAGATTAAGAGACTGTCGAGGGAGATTAGTATTGGTCGCAAAACAAATCGAGCGAACGGCAAGCGCCCCAGGGAAGGTGTGGGGCATCGGCGTTGCTGCGTGGGCGGTTCCCGGCTTGGGTCATTTCCTGCAGAAGAAGTGGGGTCGAGGACTGCTGTTGGGCGGAGCAGTCTGGTTGATGTTCATCGTTGGCCTGGTTCTGGGTGGACATCTGTTTCGCGTAACTGATTCGGGACTTTCAGCACTACTTCAGCTTCTCCCGATGAGCGCGAACTTTGGCGCCGGACTCTTATACATTTTCTGCTGGCTGACGAACACGGGATTTGCGGAAAACGCGCAGCGCGTAACTTACGAATATGGCAACACGTTTCTGTTGGTCGCTGGGTTGCTGAATTATCTCGCAATGCTCGATGCCTTTGATATCGCTGCCGGGAGGAAGCAATGAGACACGTTTGGTGGATGATTGTTTTCGCCGGCCTCACGGCAGTGGTCTTCGGTGTTGTTACGAAAGGCAGCGACCGCCACCGGCTAATTTATGGGCTGAAGGTCTTCGGCGAGTTCCTCGTGGTTGCATTTATCCTCGGTTGGATTTTGTACTTCCTACCTTTGCGCTAACAAGTCATGCGTACAACTACCACAGATGCGATCGTGCTTCGGGCTTACAATCTGGCTGAAGCCGATCGCATTGTAGTCTTTCTGACGCGTAGTGCCGGGCTGGTGCGCGCCGTGGCGAAGGGTGCGCGTCGAATGAAAAGCCGATTTGGCGCCGCGCTGGAACCGTTTACGTTGGTGAAGCTCACGTATCACGAGAGAGAGAATCGTGACCTGGTTACGATCTCTAATACGGAGATTCTGAAATCGAATTTTGATTTGTCGTCGCAAGTTGAAGCTAGCGAGGTACTCGCGTACATGGCTGAGATGGTTGGAGAGTTCGCCCCGCCACATGAGGCGGACGAAAGAATGTTTCGCATGTTGAGTGCCTGCGTAGAGGCGCTGGCGGCGAACGCCGACTGCTCCAGAACCGTCATGCGTTATTTCGAAGTTTGGTTATTGCGACTGGCGGGCCTGTTCCCGGACCTGCGATACTGCAGCGAATGCGGCGTTGAGCTAAAGCACTCTGATGAAGTCGCGGTTGATATTGAAATGCGGCCCCGCTGTCGCGAATGCCAGCCATCAGGTAATTCCGTCGTCTCAGATGCAGCGATGCGCTGCTTGCAGGCGACGCATCAGTTGTCGCCGGCACGATTCGCGGAACGGTACAGGCTTTCAAACTCCGAAGATGCCGAATTGGCCGATCTCACACACCGGCTAATCACCCGCGCGATCGACCGGCGGCCGCGCACGCTCGTAGCTCGTTAACTGCGCATGGCGAAGCGAAGACTAATCGAACGGTATGTCTTGAAAACGATCCTGCCCTACGGGATCGCGGCGCTCGTCCTGGTCACAGCAATTCTCTTCGTCCAACAAGTCGGGCGCTACTTCGAAACAATATTTCACGGCGTAATGCCCGCCGGCTTCATCTACAGCCTGGCGCTCGCCCTACTGCCGACGGTTCTGGTGTTCACCCTTCCCATGGCGGTTTTGTGTGGAACGATCATCGGACTGAGCCGCATGAGTAGCGACAGCGAATTGGTTGCCATGCGCGCCGCCGGGATCAGTACCTGGCGAACATTTTGGCCTGCGCTGGCTATCGGCGTGCTGGCAACTGCGGCGACTATGTACCTGAATTTGCAGGAAGTGCCGCGTTCGCAGCGACAGTTGCGTTCGGTAGCTTTGCGGAGCGCGCTTTACAAACTCGATTCACCAGTCGAGCCGCGCACTTTTACCACCGATTTCCCCGGCAAAGTTATTTATGTGCGGGACGGCGACAAGCCCAAGGGTCAATGGGGCCGCGTCTTCATCCAATCTCAGCAACAGGATCAATCGGTAAACCTGATTACTGCGCGTGCTGGCCGCATCGACACGTCCGCCGATCAATCAGAACTGGTCCTGCAAGACGCGATGCAGACGACCGTGCCGCCGCCGAATGCAAAAGATCAATCCTATGTAGTCGAACATCTTGATTTGCTGCGGATAGTTTTCAACACAGGACGTAAGAGCATCCTGGACAAACTGCAAAAGCCCGACCGCAATTCCGATGAAATGAGTTTTCGCGATTTGCGAAAATACGTTGCGCAAACCACCGGCGCTGAACATCGCGAGGCATCGATGGTGCTTCACAAGAGACTGTCACTCGCTTTTGCGCCGTTTGTCTTTTCGTTTTTTGGGTCGGCGCTGGCGTTGCGAATGCGTCGCGGGGGCCGCGGTTTCGGCGTGCTCGTTTCCTTTGCCATCATGCTCTTGTACTACCTGCTGACCATTGGCGGCGATCAAGCCGGCCGCGCCGGGACGGTGCCACCAGTGGTCGGCGCCTGGTTTGCAACAGCATTGATTTTGACTGTTGGTTTTCTGATTCTCGTTTTTCGCCAAAGAGATATTCGGCTTTGGTTCCGGCCAAGAAGCGTCGCGGCAACTTCAGTTGAAGACGTTGCCGAGAAGAAAGAAGCGCTGACGCGACATTTCAGTCCACGGCTTTGGATTGCGAGTTTTCCGACGTTGCTCGACCTCGGCATCGTCCGCACGATGATCATTAGTTTCGTCGTAGGGTTTGTCGCGCTGGTCTTGATCTTTGATGTGTTTACGACCTTCGAGTTGTGGCGTTTCATTTCCAGTAATCGCGCCAGCGTGAAGCTTGTTGCCGAGTACCTTTTTTATTTGCTTCCGCTGATCAGTGTCGAACTCTTTCCCGGTAGTGTGTTGGTTGCGGCGCTAATGACCTACGCGCTCATCGCCAGAAGACGAGAAGCAGTCGCCTGGTGGGCCACCGGTCAAAGCGTCTATCGTTTGATGCTGCCGGGGCTGGTCTTTGCGATGGCGATTGCCGGCGGTGCCTGGTTCATTCAGGAGCGCGTCATGCCACGGTCAAATATTATTCAGGACAGCTTGCGCGCCCGAATTCGCGGCAACATCGCACAACTTGCCGCAGGGACCGAGCGGCGATGGCTGGTGAGCACGGATGGCAGCCGCATTTATTCGTACGACTTTGATGAAGCGCGCCAAGTGCTGCTGAAGCCTGCGATTTATGAATTCGATCTGCAACAGATCGAATTGAAACGCGTCATCAAAGGCGAAGAAGGTAAGTGGCTCTCCTCGAAAGAATTCGAGATTTCCAAAGCGGAATGGATCAATTTGAATCAAGCCAAAGTCGCGCGCGAATCAGCCGAGCAACTGAAAATTAGTAACGTTGATCCGCCGACAGCATTCCGCCCAACTGTCGATCGGCCTTCACAAATGAACGCGAGCGGCTTGCGCAGTTACATACACGCGCTCAAAGCCAGAGGCGCCGAGACAGTCACGCTCGCCGTCGCGCTGCAGCGCAAGTACGCCGCGCCCTTTAGCGTTATCGTGATGGCCCTGATCGGAATGCCCTTGGCAGTTTCGTTTGGCAGAAAGAGCACCGTCGTGGCGTTATGCTCGGCCGTAGTCGTCAGCCTCGCATTCTGGTTGGTGTCGGCGGGTTTTCAGCAGTTGGGCGAACACTCGTTGCTGCCACCCGAACCCGCAGTCTGGACTCCGATTGTCATTTTTGCTTGCAGCGGGCTCTATTTCATTTCGCGCGTGCGGACTTAGGTCCGTAGCGCAAATTGCTAATTTACATTCTCCAATAATAAGAAAGCCGCGGAAAGTAACCTTCTCCGCGGCTTTTCTTCTGCGCCAAATCAAGATGCGGGCAGGGATGCCCGCGCTCCGTTAAGTTCCCGTTTCCCAACTCGACATGTATTCGAGTTGCTCCGAGGTCAGCGTATCGATCGCGATGCCTAAAGCCTTCAACTTCAGACCGGCAATCTCCTGATCGACTTCCGGCGGCAGCAGGTGCACGCCCGGATCGAGCTTGCCTTTGTTCTTCACCAAATACTCTACCGACAGAGCCTGATTGGCAAAGCTCATGTCCATCACGCTCGCGGGATGGCCTTCGTCGGCAGCCAGATTGATCAAGCGGCCTTCACCCAAAACCATGATGCGCCGGCCGTCTTTCTTCTTGTACTCCTGAACGAACGGCCGCACGTCGGTTGGTTCATCAGAAAGTTCGCGCAGCGCCACCAGGTTCAGTTCAAGATCGAAGTGACCGCTGTTCGCCACCAGTGCGCCATCCTTCATCTTGGCGAAGTGATCGCGATCGATGACGTGGCGATTACCGGTGACCGTGATGAAGATGTCGCCGATGGAAGCCGCCTCCGAGATGGGCATCACGCGGAAGCCATCCATCACCGCCTCGACAGCTTTGATCGGATCGACCTCGGTGACGACGACGTTCGCGCCCATGCCGCGACCGCGTAGCGCCACGCCTTTACCGCACCAGCCATAGCCAACAACCACTAGCGTGCGACCCGCGAGCAGAATGTTTGTGGCGCGAATCACGCCATCGAGAGTCGATTGACCGGTTCCGTAGCGGTTGTCGAAGAAGTGCTTCGTCTGCGCGTTGTTGACCGCGATGGAAGGAAAGCTGAGCACGCCCGCAGCCTGCATCGCTTCCAAGCGCACGATGCCCGTCGTCGTCTCTTCCGTAGTGCCTATGATCTTGTTCTTGAGTTCCGGCTTTTCCTTGATCATCGTCGCGACCACGTCGGAGCCGTCGTCGATGATAATGTCCGGGCCAAACTCGAGCGCCGTCTGTACGTGACGACGATAGGTGTCGGTTGATTCACCTTTGATGGCGAACACCGGAATGCCACAGTCGGCGACGAGCGAAGCCGCCACGTCGTCCTGAGTCGAAAGCGGATTAGACGCGATCAGTAAAGCTTCGGCGCCGCCCGCTTGCAAGGCACGCGCGAGGTTCGCAGTCTCAGTTGTGATGTGTGCACAAGCGACGAGACGAACACCCTTTAGCGGTTGTTCGTTGCCGAAGCGCTCGCGAATCAGACGGAGCACCGGCATCTCGCGCTCGGCCCAGTCAATTCTTTTCTTGCCTTGCGGGGCAAGCGAAATATCTTTGATGTCGTGTTCAATTGCAGGCATTGCTGTACTCATGTTTGATTCCTTTTCTGAAAAGTTCACCACAAAGGCACGAAGGGCACAAAGCAATCAGAATCGGCCTCTGGTGTCTTTGTGCCTTCGTGGTTTGATTTGCTAGACCCCCGCGGCGGCACGCAAAGCCTCAGCTTTGTCGGTGCGCTCCCAGGTGAATCCATCACCCGTACGACCAAAGTGACCATACGATGCGGTTGCTTTGTAGATCGGCCGGCGCAGATCGAGTTCTGAAATGATTTCCTTCGGAGTCAATGGGAAATGCTGGCGCACGAGATCGGAAATCTTCGACTCATCGATACGGCCAGTGCCGCGCGTATCGACGTAAACCGAAACCGGCTCGGCGACGCCGATCGCATAAGCGAGTTGGACCTCGCATTTGTCGGCCAGACCGGCAGACACGATGTTCTTCGCTATGTAGCGGGCCATATACGCCGCCGAACGATCGACCTTCGTCGGATCTTTTCCTGAGAACGCGCCACCACCGTGCGGCGCATAACCGCCGTAAGTATCGACGATGATCTTACGTCCCGTCAGTCCCGAATCACCCTGCGGTCCACCGGTCACAAACCGTCCGGTAGGATTGATGTGGTACTTGGTGTTGTCGTCGAGCAGATCGCCAGGGACTGTCTGCCGGATCACTTGTTCGCGAATCTCAGAGCGGAGCTGTTCGTTGCTGACTTCCGGGGCATGCTGCGAAGAGATGACCACCGCATCGACGCGGAAGGGCCGGCCATCACGATATTCAACTGTTACCTGAGACTTGCCGTCAGGACGAAGATAAGGAAGCTGTCCGGACTTGCGCGCGTCCGTCAGACGCAGCGCCAATTGATGCGCGAGCTGAATTGGCAACGGCATCAGCTCGGGAGTCTCGTTACAAGCAAACCCAAACATCAAGCCCTGGTCGCCGGCGCCGCCGGGATCGACACCCATCGCGATGTCCGGTGATTGCGCGTGGATCGCCGACATTACCGCGCAAGTATCGCAATCGAAGCCGTACTTGGCGCGGTCATATCCGATTTCGCGGATCGTCTCGCGCGCAATCTGCGAGTAGTCAATTTTGGCATTGGTGGTGATTTCGCCGGCGACGATGACCAGTCCGGTGGTCAGCAAAGTCTCGCAAGCGACGCGAGAAGTTGGATCCTCGGCGAGCGTTGCGTCTAAGACGGCGTCTGAAATCTGATCTGCGATTTTATCTGGGTGACCTTCAGTAACAGATTCTGATGTGAACAGAACTCCGCGATGATTATTACTCAATTCGAAACCTCCGCTGTGATGATTAGCATTACAGATGCGAAAATTGGCTAACTAAAAGACGGAAACGATAGCAGTCGATTTTAGGCGATGTCAAGGAAGCCTATGTCAATCTATGTCCGGGTCAAGGCCATTGGCTAAGTCCGCTTAGACTTGAAAGCGCTCCATTCGCTTTCGACATTCTCGTAAATCCGGCGCGCGTAAACCATATAAAAGAGAAATCGGTCGCTTCTAAACAGCTCGGTGACGTAAATGTACATGACGGCCTTGAACGTGAAGGCGAGCTGAATGACCCAGAGGTCGAAGTGCTGCGTCAATCCGAATCGATTCGGAAACGTGCGGTTGATAAGCGGATAGAACGGCTGAATCACTACGTAGCAGTAAAGCACGACCGGAATAATCGGTAGCAGTCCTTTCGTGCCCAGCAATCGACTGTCAAGTCGGCTTATGCAAAGGGCCATCGCGATGCCGCCGACAACGCCGCTAATCAAATCAAACGCGAACAGAACATCTTCGGAGCGATTGGGGAAACCGAATCGTCCGGAAATCGCTACCAGCAGTCCTTCCAGGACTGCGACGCCAACGATGACCAGCAGCCCCGGTCTGAGCGAAACATCTTCGACGTCGCGGTCAGCAACTTTGATAACCGTGGGTCGATTCAAAACTACATAACAAAGCACCAGCATTAGCGCGCTCGCGTTGTTGAGAAACGTCGCGACAATTTGCAGCGCTTGCCATTGCCACGGCGCTGCTTGAACCGATGAAGCCGGGGCGAACCACTGTGAAAGCGGCAAAGTGAGATAGAGACAGCACCAGCATACCAACAGCAATCGCCAAAATCTCCGCAGTTGTTGGACGGCGAGTAGCGCGCGCCCTACCTCAGCATTGACTTCCGCGCGATGATGACTTTCCGCGAAGTAAAAGTCGCACGCGATGGCTACCAAAATCATCAACGCTTCGATAAAGCCAAGTTGTCGCGGCAGGCTCTCCCAGTTGCCACCAAAGAAAAGTAAGCCGAAGGGAAGCAGCACGACGGGCGCGGTTACCAGCAATGCCACGATAACGAACGTATCTCGTCCAGTGCGTCGAAGCGCCGAGGGCTTTGCGTGTTTGGAAGCAAGCGCTGCGACAGTTGTGGCGGATGCTTGTTCGCGCGCTGCTTCGCTTGTTGGCGGTCGTGTTTCAACTGCCGCGGTGAACGAATAACCCTTCGACCTTTCATTCTTAATCAAATCGTCGTCATTGAGCGTGCGGCGCAAACCCCGAACTGCGCCATGAACCAGGTTTTCGGAAGCCATAGGCGACGGCGAAATCAACTTCAAGAGTTCTTCGGTCTTAACAAACTCACCGTGCCTCTCGATCAGCGCGCGAAGAATTGTTGATTCGGCGATGCTCAACGCGATGGCATGGTCTTCCGAATAAAGTGCCGAGCCGCTTTCGTCGATCTTGAATTCAAAGCGACCAAACGCATACCAGCGGCGAAGGTCGCCGTGGTTCTCGTCAGGTTGGGGTGGGTTCGCGGACATCAAAGTTGTAACGCGATTCTTACCAGAAACCTCAGAAAATCGCATTAGTTCTGGCTGAAAAGGTTCGCGACGAAACTTTTCAGGCAAAAACCGAAGCTTTCAATAGACGCCAAGGTTACGTCGGCTTACGGTCGGTTCGCAAAGCGAGGGCGCGTTTGGACGAGAAGCAAAGTCGAAAGCGCGAGGCGAACACATGGAAAATATTTTGACGACGAGTGTGGCTGGCAGAAGGGAAGTCGAGGCAGC
>JAJPKD010000117.1 GCA_021323895.1 Acidobacteriota bacterium
AGTCCACCTGATGCTTCTCATGGACGCCGACCATGAAGCTGAATTGCATAACAATCTACTTCGCACGCGGATCAGGTTTGACGATCAGCGGTTGAGTTTGGCTCTTGCCGCCCACGGTCAAACGCACTGTGTATCGGCCGGGAAGCGCGAGTTGACCACCGCCTCGACCGCCACCACCGCCGGCGCGACCGCCGCCCACCTGTGGCGTGGGGCGAAAATCCCAAATCCAGCGGTGAAATCCTGCGGTTGCTGGGAGCGGCTCCTGCGTGCGTGCCCAGAATGGCGGATAGTTCAGCTTGTCAGGATCGATGGGCGGAAATTTGTCTTCGCTTGAGTACTTGCGAATTACTTCGCCGGACGGATCGATTAACTCCAACGTTACTGGCCCAGTCGCATTTGATCTCAAGTAGTAATCGATGATCGCACCTGCGGGCGGATTTTCGGCGATGGGTTCGTCACGCGGCAAAGGCGTGCCGACGAAGTCTGCGCCGGGAATCAGTTGAATGACTGGGGCGGGCTCGAACAGATGCGCGCTGCCACTCGCGATGTTACCGCTAAGCTGCCGCAGCGCGCTCATGTTGTCGAGCACCCAAAAACCTCGACCATGCGTCGCGACGATCAGATCATTTCCATGGATCGCGAGATCGCGCATCGACGCCGGTGGCAAATTCAATTGCAGCGACTGCCAGTGGTCGCCGTCGTCGAACGACACAAAGACCGCGCGTTCAGTCCCGGCGTAGAGCATTCCCTGGCGTTGCGGATCTTCCTTTACCGTCTGCACGTAGATGCCGTTCAGCAACCCGCGGGTGATTTCAATCCACGTTCGTCCGGAATCACGCGTGCGATAAATGTGCGGATCATAGTCATTTAATTGATGACGTTCGACGGAGGCGTAAGCTTCATCAATATCAAAGTGAGAGGCCTCGATCATCGTCACCTTGCTCCAGGCAGTCAGCGTCGGAGGAGTTACATCCTTCCAGGTCTTGCCGTCATCGTTCGTCAAATGAATCAAGCCATCGTCCGTGCCAACCCAAATCATCGGCGCGCGCAGAGGCGATGGCGCAATCGTGTAGATCACGCCGCGACGTTTGTCAGTCGGCGCATCGGCGGCAGCTTCGGCGTTCAAGTTCGCAGGTACACCTGGATCTTCGCGCGTCAGGTCCTGACTAATTTGCGTCCAACTCTCGCCGCCGTTCGTCGTCTTGTAGAGAAACTGGTTGGCGTAATAGAGCGCGTGTGGATCGGCTTGTGAGAAAACGAGCGGCTGCGTCCACGCGTGACGATACGGAGATGGCTGCCCAAATCCACCGCCACCACCACGTTCGGGTGAAACGTTCTTGGTTTCACCGGTAATCACGTTGCAGCGAGAGACGGTGCCGCCGAAGAGAATTTCGGGATGCAGGGGATCGGGCGCGGTGTAGCCTGACTCACCGCCCGCGCACAGACCTTCCCAATCGCGTTGAGAGATTTCCGAGTGACGACTGCGCGATGGCGAACCTACGGCGCCGCTGTCCTGTTGCGCGCCGGTCACCCAATACGGAAAGCGATAATCGGCTGCGACGTGATAAATCTGCGCGGTCGCCTGGTTGTACCAGGAACTCCACGTCTCGGCGGCATCGACGCTGACTACGGTTCCCTGATCGCTGGCGAGTACCATGCGCTTTGGATCGTCGGGATTGATCCAAAGCTGATGAAAGTCATCGCCGGTCGCATCGCCCTTGATCGCTTTCCAAGTCTTGCCCGCATCAGTTGAGCGATAGACGGACGTGTTCATTACGTAAACCTGGTCGGCGTTCTTCGGATCAGCGGTGACTTTCTCAAAGTACCAGCCGCGTCCCCACAAGCGTTCATCGCTCGAAAGCCGAGTCCACGTCGCGCCGGCATCGTCAGAGCGAAAGACGCCACCCGACTTTTTCGTCTTGGATGGATCTTCAGGATGATCTTTGTCGTTGACGAACGCATCAACAACGGCGTAGATACGATTGTGATTGGCTGGCGAGACTGAGATGCCGATGCGCCCACGGCCTTCTGAAGGAATGCCTTCATCGATCTCTTTCCACGTCGTACCGCCGTCAGTCGATTTGAAGATGCCGCCGCCCGGACCATTTGCCGGCGTGTAAATGAACCAGGGTGGACGCCGCACATTCCACATCGCCGCATAGACGATCTGCGAATTCGTCGGGTCGAAATTCAAATCGATGCCCCCGACGTCGTCATTCTTAAAGAGAATCTTCTGCCAGGTCGCGCCCCCGTCTTTCGAACGATAGACGCCGCGATCGGGACTTGACGCATAAACATTGCCGAGCACTGCGACGAACACGATATTCGGATTTTTTGGATCGACAATGATACGTCCGATCTGTTTCGTGTTCTCAAGACCGATGTGCTTCCACGTCTTGCCCGCATCGGTTGATTTCCACATGCCGTCGCCGAATTGAATCGAGTCGCGCATGTCGGCTTCGCCCGTGCCGACATAGATCACATCAGGATTTGAAGGCGAAACTCCAATCGCGCCGATCGAAGCCGATGAAGCGGAATCAAAAATCGGCGTCCAAGTGCGACCCGAATTCCTCGTCTTCCAAACACCACCGCCGACTGAACCGAAATAAAAAGTGTCCGGCTGACCGACTACTCCGCTGACTGCGTTAGTGCGTCCCGCGCGAAACGGACCAATCATGCGCCAGCGCAGACCGGAGTAGAGACTCGGATCGTATTGCTGAGCTCTGAGCGCAGCCGGGAAAAGCAAAGTTCCAAACGTAATCACGATGAAGAGTATTTTCAGTTTGTGGCGATCCAGTCTGGATACGATCATCATGAATCGATTCTCCTGCGTAGATGATATTTTCAGATTTAAGCCGGGGATTGTAGCACCGTCCAATAATTTAGCCAGTGTATGCGCCACAATTTCCGCAGACTATCTCTCCAGGATTAGTTTATGATTGCGTCCGTTCTGCACACATCTTCTAGGGAATCTCATGACGTGAAGCGGTTTCCCAAAATCTTTATTAGCTATCAACGGGACGATACAGCCGGATTTGCCGGACGTTTATCCGGCAATTTGAAGGGTCTCTTCGGTGTGAAAAATGTTTTCAGGGACAGGGATAATCTTCCGGGTGGTACGCGATTCAAAATTGACATTGCCACCTTTATTAACGCTTCGGATGTCATTCTCGCGGTAATCGGAAAGAATTGGTTAACGCGAATCCAGAGCCCGGACAATTTTATTCAACTCGAGATTGTTGCCGGTCTAAAGCGAAAAGAGTCCCTCATCCTCATCCCGGTCTTAATTGAAGACGCCAAACTGCCCAGCCTTGAGCTTGTGCCGCAGGATGTGCAACCGCTCTTTGACGCGCAATGCGTCGAACTCAGAGATAGCGATTGGGAGAATGATGTTAATAGACTGCTTGACGCTATAGAAAATCTCCTCGAGAAATCCGGTAAAGGAGAAATAGTTTCGACTAACGGATTACGACTGGATAGCTCCACTTCAATCATCAAGCCAGAGAAATCGAGAACGCCGCCTTTTTTGTGGAGCTTATTCGGCGGTTCGGGAGCTGGCCTGATCACTGCATTAGTCGTCGCCATACCTTATACCCTGGCCCAAGCCAATGTTTCCTTGTGGAGAATTCCTGCAGCCGCACTGTTTGGTTTGTTTGCCGGAGCGTTGTTTAGCTACTACATCAATCGCGGTATGAATAGAGCTGCCGAACTGGCCGGAAGCTCAAACTATGCAATCGTGATAGGTGCGGTCAGGGGCGGTCTCATTGCCTCTGTTCTTTCCACCCTGGTTGCTTACATCGCTTGTGGCCTTTTGGAGGGGGATGCTCCTAATCCTTTGCACGTTCTGACGGCCGTGTCAGTCTCAACAATATTTATTGTTCTGGGGATTTTGATCCCTGAGCTAACGAGAGAGTGGTACAAGCGGATTTTAATTTTCGTTGTTCTCGCTGTTGTTACATTCGTTATTCTCGTCACGGTGAAGTTTGCCTATGCAGCGGGACTTTTCGCCCGCTTGAATAACCCCGTTCTAGCGGGGATAGTACTTGGAGTAATAAGCGGTGTCGTCGCCGGCATTCAAACCGGGCTCGCAGTTTCTATCTATCACTATTTAAGAGCGCAGGCCGAGGAGAGAAGGCGGAGTTAGCCGGTTGACGCGTTCATGCTACCGCCTCATCGGAGCTTCTTTAACTAACCGAAAATAGAATTACTGCTTCTCTTCCTTCGTTTCCTTCTTCGGCATATCCGGGGCGGTGAAGTCCGGCATCGGATCGCCCCAGATGTAGTGGCCGAACCATGAGAGGTTGTGCTGCATCACGGCGCGCATCGATTTTTGTTTGGTGATGCCGTGGCCATAACCCTTGTAAACCACCATCTCGACTTTGACGCCGCGATTCTCCAAGCCTTGGCGCAGCTCGTAAGCATTCGCGATCGGCACGCGGCGATCTAACTCGCCGTGTTGAATCAGCGTCGGCGTCTTTGCGCTCTTGATGTAACTCATCGGCGAAGTTTTCGCGTAGATTTCAGGATCCATTGCCGGATCGTTGCCGAGATAGTTAATCGTAAATGGCGTGATGTCGGTGTTGTAGTAGTAAGTCGCCCAGTTCGAGATGCCCGCGCCCACGCTGATCGCGACGAATCGATCGGTCGAAGTCGTCAGGAAAGCCGAGATGTATCCGCCCTGGCTCCAACCCATACAGGCGACTTTGTCTTTATCGACCCAGCCACGGCCTATCAAATAATCGACGCCGGACAGCACATCCCAAGCATCGCCGACACCAAGGTTGCGCACGTTCAGCTTGCGAAACTTCTCGCCATAGCCGGCGCTGCCGCGATAGTTCACTTTCAGAATGAGCGCGCCACGGGCGGCCCAAATGTCCGACGGATAGTAGCGCGCGTCCGGCGTCAGCAGCACGGGCCGATCGACGCCGGTGGGCCCGCCGTGAATCACGCAGAGCAGAGGATACTTCTTCGCCGGATCGAAGTTAGCGGGCTTAATGAGAACGCCTTCGATCGTCGCGCCGTCCTGGCTCTTCCACGAAATGACTTCGCGCGTTCCCAGCGTGAACGACTTGGTTTGATCGTTAAGGCTCGTGAGCTTGTGCGGAGTGAAGCTACGCAGATCGCTGACGAACACTTCGTTTATGCTGGTGGGCGAGGCAACGGTAAAGGCAATGCGATCGGCGGAACGCGTGAATGAGAATGACCCGGACATCAGACCATCCGGCTGAGAAACGCGAATGACCTTGGCGGTTGCTGGATCGACTCGGAACAAATGCGAGGCCGTCTTCTGTAATCCCGTGAAGTAAATCCCGTGGCGGTTCCATTCAACCAATCCCGGATTTTCGTCAAAGCTATCCGTGATCGATCGCGGCTTGCCGCCGTCCACGCTGACGATGGCGAGTCTGGTGTTGCTCGCAAAAAAAAGTTTCTCACCCATCGCCGACGAAAAAACGATCTGCTTGCCATCGGGTGAGAAACGCGGGTTATTGTCGGGCCCGGGCTGATCGACGATCTTCTTGACCGAATCGTCGCTGAGCTTCAGCAGATAAATGTCGGCGGTCGTGCCCTGAATCAAATCAGGGTTGAGCGTGGCGCTGAAAGCGATCGTCGATCCGTCGGGAGACCAGGAAAAGGAATCGACGCTGAAGTCGGTTTTCTTTGTGCGCTGCTTGCCAACTAGCGGCGACTTCATCGCCTCAGATACATTGAGCGTCCAGAGGTGAACGTAGCTGTAGCCTTCGCGCACAACGTCGTAGTCGCCGTAGTAATCCTTGCGATCCTTCAAAGGCTGCGCGGTTGGTTCCGTCGCGGTGTAAGCGATCATCTTGCCGTCTTCAGACCAGGCGAAGTTGCTGATGGCCGTTTCGGATTTGGTTAGTTGTTGCGCCTCGCCGCCAGTCGGATTGATCAGAAAAATCTGGTTTTTGTCTTCGACGCGATTGCTGAGAAACGCCAGCCACTGACCGTCTGGCGACCAGCGCGGATTGGTCGAAGACTTGTCTCCGCGAGTAAGTTGAAAGCTGTTGCCGGTCTCGCTGTTCGCCAGCCAGATTTGCGTGACGAATGCGTCCTGTTTGAAATCGCCATAGGTGATTGTGTACGCGACCCATTTGCCATCGGGCGAGATCTGCGTTCCGCCAAGAGACTTCAAAGTTAGAAGTTCATCGAGCGTTGGGACGTGCGGTGAGTCGGCCCACACCGTTACGGTCACAGCCAGCACCGCGATCAGAATAAGCAACCTTTTGATCATCGAAAGATCCTTTCAAACAGAATGCGAGCAGGATGCTCGTGACCCCACACGCAGGATGCGTGCGCTCCACAATGCGTGCGCTCCTCACTTCGGCCGGCGCTTCTTCGGATAAATCGCTTTGACTGTTGAGACGACGCCTTTCGGTTTCTGTTTCGGTGCTTCGCCCAACTTGCGCGCTTCGGCAATTGCTTTTTTCTTTGCGCGACGAATGTAAGCGCGTAGCTCGGGACGCTCCAGGTCTTCAGTCTTTCTAATCTTGATGTGCCTGATGCGATTGCCCGTGCCTTCGAGAAGACCCTTCGGATCATCCAGCGTCGCGCCATCGTTGAAACCAAGGTTCGCGCCTTTGGCGTAAACCGCGATATGAAAAATGCCGTCGCTCAAACGCTCGCTCGGGCCGTATCCCATGGCGACCGCGCTGTACGCGTCGTAAATATTTTCGTAACAGGGCGCCATCTCTTCTAGCACCAACGCGCGCAAAGCCAGCGCGAGTTGCTGGACCTCGCGATCGTAAGGCTTCAAAAACTTCTTGAGAGCAGCCGGTGGTGGATAGCTCACGATCTAACCAACTTCGAAATCAATTGTCTGAGTCGCGCTAGTGACGCCGATGTTGTCCGTTATGGTCACCACGAGTTCATATCGGCCACGCGCGAGATTCGCCAAAGGAATTTGCTCCGCGAACGGAATTCGATCCGGATCAGGCGAGCCATTTTTGATCGTTCGCGCTGGTGTGGTTGCGACCAATTGACCATCGTGCCGAATTTCTGATTTCACGATGAGATTTGGCGTGCCGGACGCGTCATGTTTGGCGTTGTAAACGAAAATCCAATAACTCAACGGTGACGACTGTGCGAAACGATGATCCACGCTGAACTGCACCTGTGGCGTAGCGTCTTGGCTCGCGGAGGTTTCCAGCACCTTGCCGCCAAGCAAGACGCTGCTGAGGCGCAATTGTCGAGTTCCTAAATCAGGAATAACGATCCACTGCATCGCGCTGCCGACGTTACCGCTGTTTTCATCGCGCGCGGCGACGCGCACCTGATAAATACCCGGTGCGAGCGGTGTGTGCTCGTTGTAGATCACGCCGCCGCGTTCGGTTTGCCCGGCTCTGGAGTCCACGTTCAATTGGTTCTTGAAACTCCCGGCAATTTTCCCTTTGTCGTTAAGGATCACGCCCGCAAGTCTCACCGTAGCCTTTTGTTTTCCGTCGTCGCCATAACTCAGACCAGCGGTGCTGATCTGAATCGACGACGTCAGAAGCATTTCGTTCTTCGGCGTGTTCAAGTAGGCGAGCGAAAGCAACGTCGGCAGCGAATGACTCGGATAGTAATCGGCGAGCGCATCGCGTAATTCCGTCTCCGCGGGTTTGTTCACGGGCTTGTCCGGGGACCTTTGTTTGGCATTAGCTTCGGCAAGCTGGCTCGCGCTCGGCCCATCGACGTAGCCGCGTGGCGCGCGCACGGACAACTCCGGCCGATTCACAATCGAGACTTGCACGTGGCGAAACTTGGGAATCCTTTCGGCTTCGGTCTCGGGCCGCCACGCGATCACGTAGTAATTGGAGGTCTCGTCAAGGACTTTTCCGACCCAGCGATCGAAATAATTCGTGTTGCGCAGGGCGCGGCCTCCGGTGTCACCCGCCAGGGCATTCATCGCATCCTGGGTGGCCGCGACTTCGCCAATTTGGGCGGTGGCCACGGCCGGATCAGCGGAACCTGTCATGGGTCTGGTGTTGGCCGCATCGATTACCGCGCTTGTTCCCAAACCGCGCGCGTCAATCGTGTAGATGACCACGCCTGCGCGCGTGGCGGCATCGATGATGCGATCAAGTTTGTCCCGCAAGCCGGCGGCATGCGGTCCCGCGTCCATCAAAAATCCATCCGAGACAAAGAACGCGAGCTTGCGGCCAGGCGCTCGCGCAGACGACCGCATCAGCGATTCCAGCGACTCATACATGTTCTGAGTAATTTGCGCCGCCTGCATCAGCACAGCGCGCGCGCTGGTCTTCACATCAGTTTCGCAAGTCGCGCGCAGCGCAGCCACTAGCGTTGAGTAAGCGGCTGAACGTTTGGAAGGCATGTTCTGTTTCATGCACTCACCGATGTAAAAGCCAAGGATGCGATTGTCAGACTTTTCCGTTTCTATATTGAGCGCGAGGTACTCAGTCATTCTGGTGCTGCCCGTGCCAAAACCTCGCGCGTCGTATTGCCGGGGGCTAAGGCGCGTGAGCGCTGCGTCAAGCACCTGTCTGTTATTCGTGAATTGCTGCAGGAAGCCGATTTGCCCGCTGGCAGAAACGATTGCAACTGAATCGCTCCCGCTCATCTGATGGTTGAGAAACTCGCGCAGCATTTGCCGCGTGCGATTCAGGCTGTCGGGTGAAAGATGCATATCATCGACAAAGAAAACGATCGTGCGGCCGCGCGGACTCGCAGATGGAACCGGAACGGCAATTGTGGGATCGTTGGGTCTTGAATTGATTTGCGCTTCGCGTAAGCTGCCGGCCGTCACGCGTTCAAAAAAACTGATTGGCCGCGGCTTTCCATCAACCAGCAACTGAAATTGATCTCGACTCAGCCCATCGACAAAGTGTCCTTCTTTATCGAAGACCGAAATTGCCGTTTGGACCAGCTCAGTGTTGACGCGCAACACATCGTCAGCCGGCGGATTCTGCCGCTGCTGTGCGGTCGACGGCTGCGCGAAAAAAACTGTCAGCGCAATTGCCGAGATGAGTGTGGCGAGTCGGGTGGGTCTGAAGAGTTGGAAGATTGATCCCATGACTTGTGTCGCAGCATTGTACTCTGCGAGTCAGTCACGTGCCAGACGAAAGCTGGAGCTGGTGAATGAGGTTTGCTGAACAAATCCATACTGACTCGGACGACTCTGAACAGCTCGGATTTGTTTTCTCGGTCTAAATCTCTTCCGCCTCTCAAAGATCCAGATCGGCAAAGACGGCGGCGTGATCGGATGCAGCCTCGATCGATTTTGTAATCTCCGGAAAATGCGGGAAGAGCGTCCCATTAGTGCCGCCCCAAACGCCGCGCCGTTCGACGCCTCCGTTGGTCACGCGGCTGAATAGCGCCGGAGACAAAAGGATGTAATCGATTTTATTGCTCTCGCTTCCATTGCCGAACGTTCCCTCGTGGCCGTCGCTCTTGAACTTCGGGTGATCGAAGATGTCCTTCAGATCGGATTGATTTGCCAGCAGAGGCTTCAGTGGATCGCTGTCGGGCGTGTCATTAAAGTCTCCGACGATCGCGATCATCTTGACGCCCTGGGAGCGCCGCAGATCGTAGATGTCGCGCGCCCGCTTGGCCTGTTCCTTTCGGCGCGTGTCTGAAGTGGTCTGGTTACCGAAACCTTTGCTCTTGAAGTGATTCACCATCACCAGAATGGTCGTTGAGCTATTTACGCGCACCGTATATTCGACGCAGTCACGACTGAAGATACGCCGGCCACTTTTCATATCATCGACGTGGCTTACAATCGATTCGACCAGGAACGGCTTCCTCGTGAAAAATCCGACGTCGATGCCGCGGTCGTCGTTTCCATCGATGAGCATGATGCCATCGTAAGTCGCGTGAATAGGCTTCAGCAGTTGGTCGTTAAAGCGCGTCAGCGCGATTCGATCCTCCGCTTCGATCACGGCCATGACATCTGCCTTGACTTCGCTAATGACCTTGGCCGTCATCCTGGTTGCGACTTCGTCAACCGCTTCAGTTTTGAGTTCGACCCAACCAATCCATTCGTTGCGGCCGCCGGCGACTACCTGCATTGGTCCGGTCTTCGGTCGTTTCAAAAGGTGACCGTGGTTTTCGCGCAGAATTATGAATTGCGATTCGTTGCTTTTCTTTAAGCCAAGCTTCTCGAGCGCATCGACGATCGACTTCCTGGTAGCTGCCGTGTACGTGGTTTCCTGTAAGAGCGAGCTTACTCGACCGTATTGGTCCAGAATTGCTTTGCCGTCCTGCCAGGTTGCGAGGTTCAGAGCGACGGCGCGACGAAACATGTTTTCAACGTTGAAAGATGCAAGGCGCATGGAGTTGTCCTTTCAGATGAGATCAACCGAAATTGTGTTCGGTCTAATCGATGACTGAATAGCGGAGTTCCTCGAATGTAGGAGTGGCTCCGTTTAGCGCGAGGTAGGTATCAAAGACGGCGCTTCTTTTATCACGCCGCGTGGCGTATGTCCATACTATTTCGGTTTATGAAAGCATTTCATTCACAATCGCGGTCGCGTGAATTCGCGTCGTGTCGAGGAAGGGAAGCGTGTTTGCGTCGTCACGCAGGATTAGCGGAATTTCAGTTCCGCCCAGAACTAAGCCGTCGATAGCATGCTCGGTTTTCAATCGCTCGACGATGGCAAGCAGCCGCGCGCGCGTCTCGGGGACGATAATATTCTTGACGAGTTCGCTGAAATATTTTTCGTGGACGTAGTCCTGTTCTTCGGCGGTAGGCACAACAATCTCAATCTGCTTTTCCGTGAAAACGTCCTGATAGAAATGGCTGCGCATCGTGAAGCCGGTGCCCAGCAGGCCCAGCCGACGCAGACCGAGTGCGCTGGCTTTGGCGCGCGTGGCTTCGACGATGCTCACCATCGGCAACGGTGACCGCGCCCGCACTTCATTGAAAACGATGTGCGGAGTGTTGGCTGCAATCGCGATGAAATCCACGCGGGCGGCGGCCAGAGTATCAATTGCAGCAACAAGATAATCCGCGACTTCGGCAAGCTGACTCGTTTCCATCCATGTCACGAGTTTGTTGAGGTCGATGCTATTGATGATGATGGGCGGATAACTCCTATCGCTGATCCGCTCGCGATAACCTTCGATGATGAAGCGGTAATATTCGATCGTGGATTCAGGACCGATCCCGCCGATGAGCCCAACTGTTTTCATGAGATAGGCATCCTTAGTTGCGTCCGCACCAGGACCAGAAAAAGCCGCTCGACCAATTCATTCGATTTGCGCGAAAGTCCATCTCGCCCTTGATCGTGGTACCGTCGTAAGAAGTCAGATAAAGCCAAGGCCCTTCCAGTCGCCCGCTGTCGCGCGTGCCATCTTCAGTCACGACCGAGGCTTCGCCGCGCGCGTTGTGCGTCACCGTGCGAATGCGATCGCGGCTGCCTCCGAAGCACCACTTTCCTTCGATGCGCATCAGTGTCCATGAGCCGTTGCGCACGCTCGCGCTGTGATATGACCCGCCGAGAAAATTATTCCAACTCAGTTCCAACCAACCGCTGCCGGTTTCCCCGGCGGAATTGCTCCACGTGTGCTGCAAACGATGGCCGGCCATGGTCCCTCTGATAACTCCCGTGCGGCCGTCCGAGTAGTGGATCTCGCCGGTCACGTTCGATCCGCTTTGAGTTAAGACTACTTCAGAATCGCCAAAATCATTTCCACTGGTCCACCATTTTCCGTCGAGCGAAGCGATGGCTCCGCGATTCGCCGTTCGAGTTGTCGCTGCCGGTTTCGACGCGGGTGGCTTCGAAGTCGTCGTCGCCGGTTTACTCGCGGGTTTGGATGCGGTGTCGGCAGCCTTGCCACCACCCTGCGCCAGAGCTTGCGCAGGTAGCAAAATACAGATCGCGAGTGCCGCGAGTAGGAATGATCTTTTCATGGCAAATTCTCCCGGAGCGGGGCAGTTGTGCTTCTGCTCAGTCATGGCATTACTGGTAGAGTCACATGCGTTGGATAGCGCGTCGATTCATAGACGCGCTGTGTCGCCGGCTGATAGTCGCTGGGCTTGGCCATAAAAATGTTCTCAACATACGTTTGCGGATTGCGATCGTACAGCGGAAACCATGTCGATTGCACCTGCACCATCACCCGATGCCCCTGCTTGAACGTGTGATTGTTGCCGCGCAGATCGATCACGTATTCGTTTACTTGATTCGGCGTGATCGGCTCGGGACGATCAAAGCCATGCAGATACCTCGCGCGAAAAATTTCATCGACGATCATTAATTCATATCCGTTCATCTTCGGATCGTCAGAATTCACATCTGGATAAACATCGATGAGCTTCACGTCCCAATCGCTGTCCGTTCCTGTAGTCGAGGCGAACAAATGGGCGATTACTTCGCCGTCGATCGTCAGGTCGCGATCCAGCACCGCAGTTTCCCACGCGAGAACGTCTTTGCGATCCTTCAGAAAACTTTGGTTCTGCACCAGCCACGTGTACCAACTCGACCCTGGGCCATACGTCGGTTGAATCGGGCGCTGGCGATACGGAACTGGATTTGCCGGATCAGAAACGTAGGATTCAGCAGCATTCGCGCTCGCCGGTTTATCGAACGATAGTTTCTTGCCGGTGTGAAAATAGAGATCGCGCGCAACGGCCTCCTTCGGCGGCCAGCGATCCGATTGCGTCCATTGATTGCTGCCGCTTTGGAATGTGAGTGCCTCCGGTTGATTCAGTTTGCCTTTGCCCTTCAAATAATATGCAAACCAGGGCGCCTGCACCTGTGAGCGAAAGTAGTTGCCGGTTGAGCTGCCAAAGTTCACATCGCCCAAGCCCCTCCCAGGGCCGCCCCATCCCCCGTGGTTCCACGGTCCCAGCACGACGAAGTTGTGATTGCTCTTGTCGTATTTCTCGAGCGCGGCGTACGTCGCCAGCGCGCCGTAGAAATCTTCCTGGTCCCACCAGCCGCCCACGACCAGTGTCGCCACGTGCGTCGCTTTGTATTGATTCCCGTAGCCGCGGGCTTTCCAGTAAGCGTCGTACGACGGATGCGACACGAATGCGTTCCAAGTCGGGAACTTTCCTTCGTTCATCTCGGTGATGCGCCCGAGCGATCCCTTCTCGAGATACCAATCATAGGCGTCCTTGTCGAAAGAGACTTCCGAGTTTTCTTTCGACGTCTCCATCATCTTCACGTATTCATAGCCGTAGCTCTGTCGGAACGCGCCGTTATGAAAGAAATCGTCGCCCAGCCAGGTATCGGTCATCGGCGCCTGCGGCGATGAAGCCTTCAGTGCCGGATGCGCATTGATGGTCGCAACCGCCGCCAGCCAGCCATCGTAAGAAACTCCGAGGATGCCGACGCGACGATTGTTTTTCTTGACGTTCTTAACCAGCCAATCGATGGTGTCGTACGTATCGATGCTTTCGTCGATCCCTTTCGCGTCTTTGGGATCGCGCAGCGGGCGATTCATGAGGAACTGACCCTGAGATCCGTAACGCCCGCGAATGTCCTGAAACACAAAGATGTAACCATCTTTAACCAGGTCGCGAAACCGGCGACTAATAGCGTCGGAATCCGTATCGTCGATTCCGTACGGTGTGCGCTCGATCAAGATCGGTAAGGATTCCTTCTGGTTTTTTGGCGTAAAGATCAGCGTATGCAGACGCGCACCGTCGCGCATCCGAATCATCACCTGACGTTTATCAAACGGAACACTTGTTTCGACCGCCGGCTGGTTGCTGATCTTGTTTGTCTGAGTTTGCCGGCCCCCCTGATACCACAACATGCCGGTAACTTTGCCTTGGGCATCGCGCAGAAAAGTGGCGTCAGCATCAATAGCCTTGAGAAAAAACTTCGATTCGCTGGCGGGAAATATTTCCAGTCGGCCCTGGTCGGTGGCCTGAAGATAAAACTTATCACCTTCCCGAAAAAACGAAATGATGAAATCCGGATTGTTGGGAAAACTGTATTGACCGACATAGTCGTCAAATATTTTTGGATCGATTTTGACTTCGGCGGGTTTCTGCTGAGCACTCACCGCATTGAAAAAACGGAGCGCCGACGGCAAATGCGACCCCGCTCCGAGTGCGATGCAGGTGATTGCGAGAGTTAGAAGTACTCGTCTCATCTATTCCTCTTTGTTAATTCGGACAAGTGGGTTGTTTGGCAATCGTCGCGATTGGCAACGGCGCCAGTTTTCGAGTCTGCAGTTGCTGATTTAGCTGCGGCAATCGTGTCTGATTGATCTCGCGCCATCGGTTCAAATCATCCGCGAGCGCTTTGCACATGAAAGCTGCGCTTTCCGATGCAGACGTTGCGGGCCGCGCGTCGCCGCTCTGAATCATCTGCACATATCGCGCGAGGTCCCGATTGATCGCGCCAAATCCGGGCGTGGCGGGACTGCCTTCAGCAATCGTACTCAGGTCGGCTTTGAGCGTCGCGAGCAGATCGCTCATGGCTTTCGTTTGCGGATTGGCTGCCAGCACCGGCTGTCGGTCTGCCAGCGCTATATTCAAGGCCGCGAGATCGTTGTAGCTCTTGAAAGTGATATTCATCCACGAATCAATCATCAAAGCGAGATCGGCCTGTGCTTGCAAGTCAGTACCTGAAACCTTCACGCGCGGATCGAGCACAACAGAGATCATCTGCTTATAAGCCTTGCCATCGACCGTCAAAACGACTTCGTAGTTTCCCGGTACGACGAAGGGACCCGGCGGCTGATTCACCGGTGTGTTGCCGGTGACCGCATGATCCGGCAGAGTGTATTCGATGTAATCCAGCGGATTTCCTCGGAACCCGAAAGTCAGCGCGTCGGGATGCGGCCATTGCAAATTCCAGACGAAGCGATTCAAGCCGACATGGTTCGACAGTGCAGTCGGCGGCTCGAACCACCACTCCGGAACATTCTTTGGACGAGGATCGCGCGGCTCGGCCTTGTCGGTAAATCTGCGAACGATGTTGCCGCGCGCATCGCGAATCTCAAGCGAAATGTCTTTCGGCACTGACCTCAAGTAGTAGTAGATGATTGCGCCGTCGGGCGGATTGTCGCCGTGCGGTGTCTCAGGCGGTAAGGGCGTGTCAGGGTGATTGTCCCAATGTGTGCGCACGGCGGTCTCTGGTTTGAAAAGGTGCGCGTTAGCTGACGCCAGGTCGCTGGCCTGTCGCAGTGGCGAGATGTCATCAAGAATCCATAGCGCGCGGCCATATGTCGCGGCTACGAGGTCGCCGCCATGAATGTGCAAGTCGCGGACGGAGACCGTCGGCAGATTGAATTGCAGAGATTGCCAATGATCGCCGCCGTCGTGCGAAACGAACACTCCTGTTTCCGTTCCGCCGTAGAGCAGATCTTTCCGCTGCGGATCTTCGCGAACAACGCGTGCGATGGCGTTATCCGGCAGACCATTCACGATCTTCTGCCAGGTCTTACCGGCATCGCGTGTGCGGTAGATGTAAGGATGCAAATCGTTGCGCCCGGCCGCGACGACATAAGCAGTGTCGCCGTCATTCGGCGAAGCCTCGATCAAAGTGATGCTGCTGTTCGCCGGTAATTCCGCCGGCGTGACGATGCTCCAGGTCGCGCCGTTGTCCCGCGTCAGTTGCACGAGGCCCGTGCTGGTGCCTACCCAAAGCTCTCCAGCCTTTGCTGCCGAAGGAGCGATAACCTGGATTACGCCGTTGCCGGGCTTTGACACGTCGGTCGTCGTTAGATCGGGACTCATTTCCTGCCAGCTCTGGCCGTCATCAGTTGTCCGCATGACATACTGCGTTCCGAGATACATCGTCTTCGCGTCGTGCGGCGAACGCATCAAAGGCGTTTCCCAGGTGTAACGATATATCGCGCCGGGCGCGAACGCAGTCACCGTTTGCCCGGTCGTTCGATCCAAACGCAGAATCGATCCGTACCAACCAACCGCGAACACCAGATTCGGATTTGTCGCGTCGGGAACGATGCGGCCGCTTTCAAACGCGCCCGTCGAAAACCAATCCCGATACGTAATCATGCCAAAGTCGCTGCGCGAATTGACCGCGACTGAACCGCTGTCCTGTTGCGCTGCGTAGAGACGATAAGGAAATTGATTGTCGCTCGTGACGTGATACATCTCGCCCGTCGGTTGATTGAACCACTCGGTCCATGTGCCGCCGCCGTTGAGCGTGATGACCGCGCCCTGATCAGTTCCCATGAAGATGCGCTGCGAGTCGCTTCGATCGATCCACAGCACGTGATCATCCTCGCCGCTTGGTTCGCCCTTCCACGCTTCAAAAGTTTTGCCACCATCAGCCGACCGATAGGTCGAAGTCTGCATGACCCAAACGATGTCGCCGTTGTTTGGATCGGCATAAGTGCGGCTGAAGTAACCGCTGCCGAGCACGCGCGGATCCTTCGTACTTTGTTGCCAACTCGCGCCGCCATCGTCAGAGCGAAAGAAGCCCTGGCTCATGATCGCGTAGATGCGCTTGCCGCTGGTGCCGCGCGCGACTGCCACTCCAATGCGACCGCGCGGATTAGCCGGCAAACCGGTTTCACTGACCTGCTGCCACGTCGCGCCACCATCGATTGATTTGAAAATTTGCGATTCGCTGCCGATGTTGCGGCGATTATTCGGATCGAATTGAAATGCCTGACTGGCCGCGTAAATCACTCGCGGCTCATCGGGAGCAGCGCACATATCAACGATGCTTGTCTTTTGATCTTTGAACAGAACTCTTTTCCAATTCTTTCCGCCATCGGTTGGCATGAAGACGCCGCGTCGCGGCCCGGTCGAAAAAAAATCATAACCGCCGACGAGGACAATATTGGGGTCGCGCGGATCGACGATGATCGAAGAGACGTGACGCACATCGGCCAGTCCAATGCTTGTCCAGGTCGCCCCCGCATCTGTTGATTTGTACACACCGTTTCCTTCCAACTGCTCGCCCGTGCCGACATAAACAATGTTCGGATTCGAAGGCGCCAATGCGACTGCTCCGATCGACGGTACATGGACTTGGTCGAAGATTGGCTGCCAGGTGCGGCCGCCATCAACCGTCTTCCAAAGTCCGCCGCCCGGCGTGCCGAAGTAATAGATCGCCGAATTCCCAGGAATCGCCGCAACGGCGGTGACACGACCGGCCCGATGTGGGCCTATCAGACGCCACTTCATCGCGGAAAAAGTTTCGGGGCTGTATTGCGCGAAAGCGGTGGCCGCGGCAACAGCAATGATGGCGAGTGAAGCGACGCAAGCAAAGAGTTTCATGATGCCTCCGAAGAATGGAAGGCAGTTTACATCGAAGGCCAGAAAAATCGGAGTGGAACCAATCCAAAACAAAAACTGCCCGCGCTACACGAGCCGCGAGCAGTTTCTCAAATCTAATTCGTCTGCGGACGAGGACTATTTAATGTCCGCCCAGCCTTTGCCTTTGCTGGCATCCCAGTGCAGCGTCACGTCTTCGATCTCGATCAGGTTCAGGTCGTACCATTCCAAAGAGTTACCGTCCTTGTCGGTGACCTTCAGATCCCAGTGCACATGCTTGTCGCGATCGTCGAACGTGATCTTGACGCTTTCACCGCTCGGCAGTGTGTCCACTCCGAGAACATCCTCTTCCCAGTCATCGGTCGAGTGAGGCGAGACATAAAGCGAATGAATCTCAACACCGGTTTGATTGTGCAGTGTAAAGTCCTGCTTGCCGGTGCGCGCCAGGGCGGAAGCCGTAACGAAGAGGGCAATAACGGCGAGACCCAACGCGAGTTTCACCTTCATACTAAAGTGTTTCATCTATCGGAAAATCCTTTCAAAGTTGAAGTAGCCAATCAGGGAAAGTCAGTAGAAGCTACCATTGCGCACCCCTAAAATCAACTGAATTTGCTCGTACAGAGGCCGTTTTTTCGGAGTCTGTCAGGCCGACCTGACGCCTTTCCCGACTTCGCGCTTGAGGAATTTGAGCAGTGCTTTTTCCGCCGCGTGAAGCGTGCGCCCACGATATCTGATTAGTTCTTGAACGTTTTGAAAGTAACGATCGATAACCTGGCCGGCGTTGAAGCCTCGCGTAACCAAGGGGCAGACATAGGCGTCGCGACAGACCGCCGGAGTATTTCCCAAGGCTTCCGCCGTTTCCCGCATGGCGGCCACCAACCTGCGTTTGATTTGGGGAGTGTAGAGATCAGAGCCGGCGGCGGCGCGCGCTAAAGCACAGGCGCAAATCAGAGTGCCGGCCCAGGTGCGAAAATCTTTTGCCGTGAAGTTTCCTCCCATCGTTTCTCTGATGTAGTCGTTGATGTGTCGTCGCTTTACGTCAACCAATTTGCCTTCACCATTACGATACGCGAACACTTCACGCGAAGGATGCTTCAATAGCTCGCGAACAATTTTCGCGATGCTGCGATCGCGGAATTCACGATGCTGCTGCACGCCGGACTTTCCGGGGAAATCGAAGATGATTAAGTCGCCTTTCACTTTCACATGCCTTGGCCTCAGCGTCGCAATGCCATAGCTCCCGTTTTCATCCGCGTACACCTGGCTACCGGGACGAATAAAGCTCGACGAAAGAATTCGTAGGATCGCAGCCATGACTCGCTCGCGCGGCAAGCCGGGTAGCCGCAGATGACGCGCGATGGATCTGCGCAACAGTGGAAGATTTTCGGCAAACTTGATCAGGCGCAGTAACTTTTCTCTTTCGCGCAGCCGGACGCGGCTCTCGTGATAAAGGTACTGCCAGCGGCCGGCGTTGTCTTTGCCTATGGCCTGCACGGCTCCACTCGCCGCCGGGTTGATGTGAACATCCGTCCACGCCGGCGGAATTTTCAAATCAGCGATGCGCTGAAGATCGGTGGAAGTGAGTCGCTTTTTGTCCGAGCTTTGATAACGAAAACCCGTTCTTGGCGAACCGATCCTGCGGATGCCCTTTGCGCTCAGTCGCTCAATGGTGGTCATGTGAGATCGGATTCGGCTTGTGCTTCACCGTGGTGGTTTTCGGCTTGATGCAATCGCGCGAATTCTTTCTGCAGACGTTCAAGGTCTGCATCAGACAACTGTTCGAGATTGACCAGTCGCGTGCGCGCGCCCTTCACGCCTTTGATTAATTCGTCTAACTTCAGGTGAATAGCTTTCGCATCGCGATTCTGCGTGTTCTGAATCAGGAAGACCATCAGGAATGTGATAATCGTAGTGCCGGTGTTGATTACCAGTTGCCAGGTGTCTGAGTAGTGAAACATTGGGCCGGTCGCGGCCCAAACAACGATTACCAGCACTGCCAGGATGAAAGCCCATGACGATCCGACCGCCGCCGATGTCATCTGAGCAAACTTGCGAAATAATTCTCTCATTCGGGTTCCTTTGTTTATGAAATTTGATTTTCGATTTATCGAGCGTCGCCTTTGGGAAATCCCACGCGCTCGGGTGCTTTGTTGAGTTCAGCGAGGAGTTTCTTGACGAGACGCGTCTTCACTCG
>JAJPKD010000036.1 GCA_021323895.1 Acidobacteriota bacterium
GAGGTCGAGGTGATCGAAACGCTCTTCTTCGAAGGCTTCACGAACCAGTAGATCACCAGCCCGATAACGATAATGTCCAGCGGGATGCCGATGTATGGATACTCGATCGTGAGCCACAGCAGCAGCCGAATTAGTAGATAAACGAGAGCCCCACCGCCGCCGCCACCGCCGTCGCCTCCACCACCGCCCCCGTAAGAGCCGCCGCCACCCACGCGGGCGAACACTTCAGTTGCGAATACGCCGAGACCTAAACACGCGACGATCAGAACGACGAAGCGCGCCATCAAGCGGCTGAATTCCAGATTCCAGATTCCAAATTTCAGACGCTTCATTTCCCTCAGACGCTTCATTTCAGTTCGATGCGCGGTCCATCTGCGAGTTCGTTTGGATTCTCGCCAGTCGCGGGCGCGTGTTCGGCCAGCAGTTTCCCTAAACTTTGCAGTCCGGCCACAAGCGTCTCCGGATCGGCGTCTTTGGCAATCTCCTTCAGTTCGAAGACCGCATGATTCCATTTAAGCGGAGGCACGCATTTGAGAATTCCGCGATCAGCAATAACTTCCATCTGCCGCTCCAGCAGTGAGAGATAAATCAGCACACCATTCTCGGTCGAGGTGTTTGCGATTCCGGCCTCATAGAACATCGCCGCAGCGCCAGCTCGCGCAGCCTTCTGCTGAAAGGCTTTCGTGGTTAACAAGCGCCGAAGCCAGTCACCGCGCGAAGCAATCCACGCGCCCACCACAAACAGCGCAATAACATCGAAAGGAATCCAGAACGTGTGAAATTCCCAGGGCGAGAAGAGGACGAAGATTAGTCCAATGAAAGCTAAGAGAGCGCCAAACAAATAATCCGCATGCCGATACGTCCCGGAGCGCCCGCGCACGACGACCACAATCTCGGCGTTACTCTGCTTTTCAATGTCCGCGACGGCTTGGGCAATCGCATCGCTGGCTGCCTGATTGAACGTCTTTGAAGCCATGAAGGGCGAAGTCTAACACAAGGACAAACGCTAAAACTCAAACGTCGGTTTCAGAAGACTGCGTGGAAGGCGTCAATACTGCGAGCAATAGCGAGCGGACGAAGTACCAATGACGGGTCACTTGATCCCGTCGCTATCGCTCCGGGGTTCTGACACGCGCGGTGTGCTGTAAATAAGAACGGCCCAGCAGATTCACTGGGCCGTCTTTGGTTTCATTTCAGATGTGAACTTATTTGAAACTACTCAGCGCTTCCGACTCGCTTTCGTAAACATCGAACACTGTGAGTAGCTTGGTGATCACGAGCAAGTCCTGGACCTTCTCAGTCAAATTCAGCAGCTTAAGATGGCCGCCCGCGCGACCAACTGTCGTGTAGTTCGCGATCAATTCGCCGATGCCGCTCGAATCGATGTACTTCACTCCCGCGAGATTCAACAAAATGTTCTTGCTGCCGCCCGCGACTAAATCGCGAATAGCGCTGCGCAGGGCGGTGGCGCTGTCGCCGATACGAACTTCGCCGTCCATATCGAGAATCGCGACATCGCCTGCCTGTCTTTTATTAATAGTCAATCCTGCCATTGGTGAGACCTCCTGGAAACTCTACGAATCAAAAAGTGAAAAGTTCGGTGCCGCGTTATTTGTAACTGCTGAGCGCGTCCGCTTCATTATCGTATGCATCAAAAACTGTCAGAAGCTTGGTGATCGTCAGCAAGTCCTGAAGCTTCTGCGTTAAGCTGAGCAGCTTGAGCTGGCCGCCTTCCTTATTTATAGCGGTGTAGCTCGACACCAGTTCGCCGATGCCGCTCGAATCGATATAGCCTACGCCAGCCAGATTCAAGAGGATCTTCTTCTTGCCTTCTTCCAGCAAACGACGTACGGCACTGCGCAGCGCGACGCTGCCTTCACCGATCGTGATGCGACCATCCATATCCAGAACGGTAATGTCGCCGGCTTGCCGTTCGCGAATGTTTAGTTCAGCCATGATTTCTCCCTTACGAGGATTTTTGATTTTTGATTGCCGATTTTCGATTGAGTACGCAAAATCCGAAATCAAGAATATAAAATCGCTTTGTCATTCGCACTGCTGTGCCACCTTCCGGCCGAGCGATCCACTGGATGTCATCCATAAACGTTCGCATCAGAAAGATGCCGCGGCCTGAAGTCTTCATCAAGTTCGAAGGATCGGTTGGATCCGGAATGCCGGCTGGATCGAACCCTTCGCCCTGGTCCTTCACTTCGACTTCCAGTTCGTTGCCGTGGCAGTTGAAAACAACCTCAACCGATTTTGCTTCGTCTTCCTGATTGCCGTGCACCATCGCGTTGGTGACTGCTTCGCGCACGGCCATTTCGATTCCGAACGCGGTCTCTTCTGTCGCGCCGCAATTCTTGACAAAATCAGTCGCGGCGGCAGCAACATCCGCCACCGCCTCAATGTGGCTGGGCAAAACGAGTCGAGTCGTTTGATCGGTCACAAAAGGCGCGGCCTTTCTCGCCGGGATTCGCGGTTCGGCTGCTGCTAAATATAGCGAACGAGGACGTTCGTGTAACACGCGCGCTGGGCGCATGTCAAGAAAGTGAACTAAGATTCTCAGGTGCGGATTCGACCGGCAAAAAGAGTTCACGGACGCATTAGCGTCCCTGGCGATAAATCGATCTCGCATCGCGCGGCGATGATCGCAGCGCTGGCCGAAGGCGTCTCGCACATCAGGAATTTTTCGACCAGCGCCGATTGTGCCGCCACGCTTTCCTGCTTACGACAACTCGGAGTACGGGTCGAACATTCTGGGACGGACGTTACGATCCAGGGTGCGGGAGTTGATGGATTGCGAGCGCCAGCCGCGCCGCTCGATTGCGCGAACAGCGGCACGACGATGCGACTGCTCGCGGGTGTTTTGGCGGGACAGAATTTCGCGTCGATTTTGACGGGTGATGAATCGCTGCGCTCGCGTCCCATGCAAAGAGTCATTGAGCCGCTTGAGATGATGGGAGCGCAAATCTCATCAAAGGATGGCCGCGCGCCTTTGACCATTCGTGGTAGCAAAAACTTGAAAGCAATCGACTATGAAATGCTGGTCTCCAGCGCGCAAGTTAAGTCGTGCGTTCTACTCGCGGGATTGAACGCAGAAGGCAAGACGACCGTTATCGAAAACGAAGTGACGCGTGATCACACCGAGCGGATGCTGAACTTGTTTGGCGCGAGCGTCGAATCTGGAAAAGCTGAACGCGAGCCGGCGAACGCGCGCTTTGCTTCCGTCTTCGGTCCGGCGCAATTGGAATCTCGCGACGTGGCCGTTCCGGGTGATGCTTCCTCGGCGGCCTACTTCATCGCAGCCGCGGCGTTGCTGCCGGAATCATCTGTAGAGATCGCCGATGTTGGATTGAATCCAACACGTACGGCGTTTCTGCAAACCTTGCAAAAGCTGGGCTGCGATATTTCGATCGATAACGTCCGCGAAGAAAACAATGAAACGTTTGGTATCGTTCGTGTTCGCGGCCGAGCGCAGGCCAATATCCAGAATGAAGGGGCGACATTTACGATCAATGGTCTCGCGATTCCGCAACTGATTGATGAACTGCCGCTGATCGCGGTGATTGGCTCGCAACTTTCTGGCGGCATCGAGATTCGCGATGCCCGCGAGCTGCGCGTCAAGGAATCTGATCGGATCGCAACGACTGTTGAGAACGTGCGCGCGATGGGCGCCGAAGTTGAAGAGTTCGATGACGGCCTGCGCGTGAAGGGTCCAGTCAAGCTGCACGGAGCGAAGATTGATCCGCATGGTGATCATCGGATTGCGATGGCCTTTGCCGTCGCCGGACTGTTAGCTGAAGGTGAAACGGAAATCACGAACGAAGACTGCGTCGCCGTCTCGTTTCCGGAATTTTTTGAATTGCTTGAATCGGTGGTTGAGTAACGCAAATTGCCAATTTGCGCCACATACGTGCATCGACGAATCGTCATTCTTGGGTTCATGGCTTGCGGCAAGACATCGGTCGCAAAAGAGCTCGCGCGCCAACTCGATTGCGACTTCATCGATCTCGACTCTTTCATCGCCGACCGTTACGGCCGATCACCCGCCGAAATAATTCAACAAGATGGCGAAGCGAAGTTTCGGGAACTTGAGACTTTAGCGCTCAGCGACGCGTTGCAGAATCAGAGCGCACGTGTCATAGCGTTGGGTGGCGGCACTTGGACGATTCCGGCGAATCGGACGCTGATCGCGCTGCATGATTGCGAAACGGTGTGGCTGGATGCGGCGTTTGAATTGTGTTGGCAACGAATAGACGCCAGCAAGCAGATTCGGCCGCTGGCTTCAGAGGAAGAGATGGCGCGTTCTCGTTATGAATTAAGGCGCGGAGAATATTCCCACGCGGATCGTAGAATCGAAGTGAATTCGCCAGACTCGCCTTCCGATCTCGCAGAACAAATCGCCAAAGGAATTTAACGCAGGCGAGTCAAGTGCGAAGCTTTCGTACTCTCATTCCTTCCGAAGCCAGTTGTGGGAAATTTTGGCGAACCCTGGATAAGACATCGCGAGGTGTGCCGAAAATGCAAGTGGCGCTTTGATCCGCTCGCAACCGCTCGCGGTTCTGAAACAAATCCTTTAATCTCACTTCGTGGACAAATTTCGCATCCGCGGCGGCAAACCCCTCAAGGGTCGCGTCACGATCAGTGGCGCCAAGAATTCTGCGCTGCCGTGTATGGCCGCGGCCATTCTGACATCAGAAGACATCACGCTGCATAACCTTCCTTACGTGCGCGACATCATCACGATGCGGCGGCTGCTCGAAGATATCGGCGCGCACGTGCTGACGCCGGAACTGCGCACGCACAAAATTTCCGCGGCTCACATCGAGTTGCAAGCTGCGCCTTACGATCTAGTCAAAACTATGCGCGCATCCGTGCTGGCGCTCGGGCCGTTGATTGCCCGATTCGGCAAAGCGCGAGTTTCGCTGCCCGGTGGATGCGCGATCGGCGCGCGGCCAATCGATTTGCATCTCGCGGGATTGACCAAGATGGGCGCGGAAGTTTTTCTTGAAGCAGGTGACGTCATCGCGCGCGCCCCCGAAGATGGATTGAAAGGCGCAGAGATTAGCTTCGAAAAAATTTCTGTGACTGGAACTGAAAACTTGATGATGGCGGCGACGCTTGCGCATGGACGGACCGTCATCAACAACGCCGCACGAGAACCCGAAGTCAAAGACCTTGCTGAACTCTTGAACAAAATGGGTGCTCGGGTGCGGGGCGCGGGAACCCCGACGATTCAGATCGAAGGCGTCGAGGGTTTGTCAGGCGCGCAGCACACGATCATTCCGGATCGAATTGAGACTGGTACTTTCATCGTCGCAGCGGCGATCACGAATGGTGAACTGGAAATCAAAGACTGCAATCCAGAGCACTGCAATCGGATAATCGGCAAGCTGCGTGAAGTCGGCGTCGAGATCGAAGAGGTTAATCAAAGCACGCTGCACGCTCGACGCGGCCCGCGCGGACTGCACGCGGGCGATCTTAGGACTGAGCCGTACCCAGCCTTTCCGACAGACATGCAGGCCCAGTACATGGCCTTGATGACGCAGGCGACTGGCCATTCGGTAATCACCGAAACCGTTTTCGAAAATCGCTACATGCATGCGTCGGAACTGCAGCGGATGGGCGCGCGCATCCAGGTCAGCCACGACAAGGCAATCGTTGACGGCCCGGGGAAGTTGATCGGAGCGCGCGTGCAGGCTTCTGATTTGCGCGCCTCGGCTTCGTTGGTGCTGGCCGGATTAGTCGCTGATGGCGAGACGACGATCGAGCGTGTCTATCACATCGATCGCGGCTACGAGAAAATCGAAACGAAACTAAAAGCCGTCGGCGCGGACATCGAACGAATTCGCGAATCAGTGACGGCCCCTTTATCGTCCGCACGTGATGATGCGGCCACGGCTTGACCGAGCGGGGTCTGTGTTATTATTTCCGATATGAGCGAGACCGATTGCCTTTTTTGCAGAATTTTGGCGGGGACTGCCGCGGCGGATGTCGTCTATCAAGACGGCCGTTGCATTGCGATTCGTGATATCAACCCGCAAGCTCCAACTCACGTACTAATAATTCCGCGCGAGCACATGGACTCGCTCGATGACGCGTCGCAGAAAGACGAGTCGATGCTGGGCCATTTGCTCCGAATTTCAGCGCGCGTTGCCAACGATCACGGCTTGGCTGAGAGTGGCGGCTATCGCACGGTAATCAACACCGGTAGCGGCGCGGGCCAGTCCGTCTTTCACTTGCATGTCCACGTGCTGGGCGGACGCGAAATGACCTGGCCGCCCGGCTGATGTAGCGCAAATTGTGAATTTGCGTGTTGCAAGTTAACGGTTGCGATCCAAAATAAAAAACGCGCGCCGCATATCGTGGCGCGCGTTCCTTTTTACGGAGTTATCGACGTTTATTCTCCGAATCCACGACGACGCGTTGCCGGCACGTCAGTAAGTTTCACCGGCACGGTCATACGACGGCCACGCCGAATGATCTCAACATTGACCGTGTCGCCAATCTGGTGCTTGTCGAGGATCTTGTAGAGGTCATCGTTGTCCGCGACTTTCTGGCCATCGACGCCCACGATGATGTCGCCGAGTTCAACGCCTTCATCTGTTTGCACCAGCCCGCGGAGGCCGGCGTTCGCCGCGGGGCCGCCCTGTACCACAGACCAAATCAACACGCCATCAGAGACCGGTAGATCGACCTGGCGTCCGAGCGCTTCAACGTCGCGCGGGGTAATGCCCAACTTCGGCCGCTGCACTGAACCATTCCGCACCAGTTCGGGCACGATGCGCTTCGCGATGTTGACCGGAATCGCAAAACCTACACCCGCAGAAGCGCCAGTAGGTGATTCGATTTGCGAGTTGATCCCGATCATCCGCCCGTGCGAATCAAGCAATGGTCCGCCTGAATTCCCCGGATTGATTGATGCATCAGTTTGAATCGCGCCTTCGATCTGTCTTCCGTTCTCGGCGCGAATCGGCCGCTGCAATCCGCTGATGACTCCGGTAGTCAAGGTGCGATCGAGTCCAAACGGGTTCCCGATCGCCAGAACTTTCTGGCCGACGATCAACTTATCGGAATCGCCGAGCGGCACGATGGTGAGCGCTTCTTTCGGCGTTTGGACTAAGCGGACCACAGCGAGGTCGGTGTCTGGATCTTTTCCGATCACTCGTGCCGCGTAAGTATTGCCTGATCCGAAACTCACGGTAAGCTTTTCTGCGTCTGCAACGACGTGATAGTTCGTCAGGATGTCGCCCTGTTCATCAATCACCGATCCTGAACCCGCGCCTTCCCGTTGCTGGGCGAACATGCCAAAGAAATCGCGCACCGTCGTCGTCGATTGAATGTAAACGACGCCGGGCGAAACTGCCTTGTAAACTTCGATGTTGTTTTGTTCGTCGGTGGCCAGGGAAGGATCCGTGATGTTCGCGGGCGGGTTGATGGTTAACGCGGAACCAAACGGCTGCCAATGATTGGACAACTGCTGGAATCCCAGAACTGTGACCGCTGACATCACTGCGGCGGCGAACGCAATCACTAAAATCTGACGGGCGCTAATTCTGTACATGTCTTTCAAACTCCTGATTTAACAACAAGCCTGAGATGCGACGATACTAGTTTACGGTTGCGCAACGCGCATTTGCAAAACGCGCGAACGCGGCGCTGGTTCCGAAATTTTGATCAGAAATTTGATTGAAGATTGGAGGGTTTGGATTACGAAAACAGAGTCATCAACGTATGGGGTACGTTACTGATGTAGCTGACGACGGCGAGCGGTGTTGACCAGCCGAGCGCGGACATCCCGGTGGCGAGGTGGACCAGCATCAGCAGGCCGTAAATCGTAAGCACGAACTTCATTCCGTGCCGGGCCAGCGCGAGATGCGAACAGCGATAAAGCGTGTAAGCAGCGAAGGCCCCCACCGCAATTTTGGCAAACATGAACGAGCCGTCACCCATCCGCAGCAGGACGCACATCAACCCATTTCCTTCGGAAGAAAACTTGTTGTGAACCCAGAAGAGGGTGAGTTGCGCGTCAAGCCAATTCAGCGCGAAGAGGAGAAGGCTTTTTGCCAGGGCGCCCATCTTGTTGGAGTGACTCTCCTTTTGCCAAAAAAGTTTTACAACTCGGCCTTGGAACTGCGAAACCCCCGGGCGCAGGACCCAGAGGTTTCGCCGTCCGTACGGGATGAAACGAGACTCGCTTCGTACTACCCAAATAAAAGTTTCAATCCCGCGACAGTTCCTGCGAACCTGTACTGCAAATTGCCAAATTTGCGGTTGAACTCTGCAAGTTGGCAAATTGCATTAACCAATCAATTTGGCCCAAGCCTAATATAGAATTGCGAACCCGGCAAGACCGCGATTTGAACCAGAATCGAATTGCAAGATGAGTGTCTCAATCGATTATGCGCTCGCGAGCGCGGCCCAAACCCTGCGGACCGCGGGCATCGATCAGCCGCAGACAGACGCGAGTCTGTTGCTTGCCGATTTGCTGCGTCGAGATCGCGCGTACCTAATCGCGCATGCAGACAGCGAACTGAGGGCGGCTGAACATGAGGAATTTCAATCTCGGGTTGCGCGACGCGCAGCGGGCGAGCCTCTGCAGTACATCATGGGCCGTCAGCAATTTTTCAAGCCTGATTTTGAGGTGACGCCGGACGTGCTGATCCCGCGGCCGGAAACGGAATTAATTGTTGAGGCTGCTCTGGAATTAGCCGATCAGAGGGCGATCAACTTTGCGGACGTAGGCACCGGCTCAGGATGCATCGCGATTTCGCTGCTCAATGAACTGCCGAATGCGCGCGCCGTGGCGATCGATATTTCCGCGAGCGCGCTGCAAGTTGCCAGACGCAACGCGGAACGTCACCACGTGTTGCAAAGGATTCGGCTGGTCGCATCAGATGGGTTTGCTGCGATCGATTCAAACGAGACGTTCGATCTGTTCGTATCCAACCCGCCTTATGTTTCTGACGAAGAGATGAAGGACTTGCAGCGCGAGGTTCGTTATGAGCCCACCAACGCGCTCGCCGGTGGGAGGGACGGATTCGCTGTTATCCGTCGCCTATTAGACGATGCTCCGCGATTTCTACCTAGCAGTGGCCACTTCATTTTTGAAATTGGATTTGGTCAGGGTGAGGCAGTGAAAGAACTGATCGATCCGGCCACCTGGGAGTTGATCGAAATAAGAAACGACCTCGCAGACATTCCGCGAACAGTAATCCTGCGCAAACAAAACTAGGCAGAATTCGTTGCCGTCTGAATCGACGCCGCGCGCCGTCCTTCGCGATATTTCCCGTAGCCGCCTTTGATTAATCGAAGGAGCGGCTTGCGATTTTGGGCGACCAGCTTGGTCCAAACGCGCGCGTTGCGCTGGGGAAAGTAGATTCCGCGGAAGAACATGCGCATCACAAAGTGCATGATCTGGTCGTTGATATCACGACCTTCGAACCAGTCGATCGCTTGCTGATTTTTCTCCGGGCTATAGGAAATTCGCCACGCCTTGTCCAACTCGCGTTGCACCTGTTCGCTGGAAATCTTGAGGGGCGTGTGTGCCATTTTGTTGTGCGCAAAGTTCAGCCAGTGCTTCGGCCGCGTCAAACGACCTTCAGCTCCCAACTTCTTATAGGTCGGCGTTCCGGGCAATGGAACCAGCGGACTGAAAAGCGGCATTCCCGGAGGCCATGACTCGATGTGCTTAAGCGTGCGCGCCGCAACGCCGGGCGTATCGTTATCGAGGCCGAAGATAAACGAGGTCATCGCATAGATGCCGCGCTGCGCCAGATTATTAAGGACCGTGGCGTACTCCTCCGGCTTATTAAAACTCTTCGCGACGCCGGCCAGACTTTCCGCGTCGATTGACTCCATGCCGTTGAATACCCATTTGCATCCCGCCTCTTGCATCAGGTCGAGCAGTTCCTGATCGCGCAGAAGGTTCGCACTGATTTGCGCAATCCAGGGAAGCTGCGCGTTGGCCGCGATGATGTCGCGGAGCAAACTCTTCGTCCGGTTGTTGTTGATGGCGAAATTATCGTCAATGAAGAAGATCGTGATCTTGCCACGATCTCTTTCGGCCCGCTGCTTCAGTGTCAGTAACTCATTCACCACGCTCTCGTTGGAGCGGAAGCGAATCGAATCACCAAAAAACCCGGTGACGGTGCAGAATTCGCAGCCGTAGGGACAACCGCGGCCTGACTCCATCGGAATGGTATTGAAATAACTGACGCCCGAACCGTATCGCTCGGTTAAGCGGCTGACAAACTTCGGTACCCAGTTGAATTGATCGAGATCGATCGTATCCCACGGAATGACGGGATATGGATCGAGACTTGGCTTTCTTTCTTTTCCAGTTTCATCGACCGGCGCGTAGGTCTCTCTTAATTGGCCGCGCACGACGTCTTCAACAATCTGCGGCCAGGTCTCGTCTGCCTCACCCAAGGCCACCGCATCGACGTGGCGCGGTCCGCCGTCTTTGCCCAGTGCTTCGTCAGGTTCTTCGGTGACGTGCGGCCCGCCCATGACAACCGGAATGCCCGCGGCGCGTACGGCATCAGCAACGCGATACGCTTTTTGGATCATGCGCGTCATCGCCCCAATACCTACCAGTCCAACGCCCTGGTCTTTGATGAACTGCACCAGTTCCTGATCGTTCATCGGCTCGCAGTTGCCGTCGATAAGAATGACTTCATGCTGCGGCGGGGTGAGCGCCTTTAGCAAAAACATCCAAAGATGTGGCATGAAGTTCCGGGTTACGCCGTTATCCGGATTGTACAGAAGTATTTTCATTTGACTGTTTTCCTGGACTGGTTAAAGAACTGAAAGCGTCTCTGCAAGAGAGCCTAGTAAACCGCTTCTAAAATGACGGGGAAATAAATTTGAGAACAGTTAGTAAAGCGATTCAAAAATCAAGTCAGCGTTTCTGAGTGAGGCGGACTATACCACATAAGTCCGCCAGCGTATATAGCGGAGTCGAAATATGTTCTGTTTGACGCATGCCCCGCCAGAGTTGGGAGCCGGCCACGATGCCGCTCGCGGAGCTAAAGACATAATGCTTGGCAGGGCTCGCCGGTGATGCTAGAATCCGCCGCATTGACAAGCTAAACTGAATTCACTCAAGAGCTTGTTCGGAGGCCTGTATTGGTTTCACCAAAGATCGTTCTGACCGCGTCGTCAAGCGAAGCCAGCGAGTGGCGGCATAGCATTTGGCAGCAGATGCTCTCTGCCACCATCCCGGCGAAATACGGACACCGGTGGATTAATCCCACGTCGCTAGTTAACGAATCCTGGCCTGATGGCCGCGCGAAATATGTCCCGAATGGGTTGCGCATGGTCGAGACGCTTTTGCTGCGCGAATTTTCCGAGGACGACGTCGTAGTCTGTTACGGTGAGAACCTGGAAAAATTCGTCGGGCCAGAAACGAAAGTCCTGGCAATTCATGCCCACAATCCGCTGGGCATCTCGTATGCGACGGATGTTTACTCAAAAATTGCGGGCGAGAATTTGATTCCGCTTAATGCCGCTGAGTTTCTGAAGATTGTCAAACATCCGGTCATCGCGAAGTACCGGCCGAAGATTGTTATCGGCGGTCCGGGAGCATGGCAGCTTGAACGCGCAGAACGCCTGGATGAGTTCAATGTCGATTATTTGATTGACGGCGAGATCGAGCGCGTCTTCAGCGATCTGTTCAAGCGAATGATGGATGGCGATCCCACGCTGGAGCGAATTATCAAAGTTCCGAAGTCGATGCAGCCCACGGTTGAAGAGATCCCGGTGGTGAAACACCGCTCGACGTTCGGCGTGGTTGAGATTACGCGCGGTTGTGGTCGCGGCTGTCAGTTCTGCGGCCCGGCGACGAAAGTTGGCCGCTCGTTTCCGCTCGATCACATCATGGAGAGCGTTCGCGTCAACGCTCGCGAAGGCGCGACGGAAATCATGCTGGCGACTGAGGACATGTTCCTCTACGAGCAGCATTCGAACTTTGAAACCAACATTCCGGCGCTCGAAAATATGTTGCACAGCGTCATGAGCGTTCCCGGCATCGAGACGCTGCAGATGTCACACATCACGATGGCGCCGGTCGTAAAAGATCCAAGCATCGTCGAGCGACTGACGCCGCTCATCGTTCCGTTCTCGCACGTCCAGCACAAAGAATCGACCGATGCGGATCACCGCATGACCGATCCAATCATTGGCCTGGAGACCGGCAGCTCGCGGCTCTTCGACATCTTCATGAAGGGCAAAGCCTATCCTTACAAAGCTACGCAATGGCGCGACGTGGTGTTGAAGGGAATGGAAACTCTGAATAAGCACAACTGGTTTCCATTCTGCACCTTCATCATCGGCCTGCCGGGCGAAACCGATGCGGACACGAAGGAATCACTGAACCTCCTGTACGACTTGCGCGACGCGAAAGGCACGTTTGTGCCGACGTTCTTCGTGCCGCTCGAAGACACGCGCATGCAAAAGAAGGAGAGCGCGAAGCTGATCGAGATGACTGACCTCCAGTGGGAGTTCTTCTACACCTGTTGGAAGTACAACCTGCATTTCTGGCACGGCGGCACCAAGTCGTCGATGAAATTCTCGCTCGGCGTGCCGTTCTATTACTACATGCTGGGACGCAAGCTGTTCGGCGACGGCATCAAGTATCCGTTGTACCGCTTCGCCGGCGTGCCGGATCGGTTTATGCGAAAGCATCTCTATCTCGATTTCACCGGATACAAGCGCAGCAAAGACGTGATGCGCGCGCCGGTCGATGAAATCCTGCCGTGCTTCAAGACGGTTCGCGAGCACGGACTGAACATGATCGACGCGAGCCAACTTCACCACATCGGGTCGGGCTTATCAGCCGCCGCGGGTGAAGCTGTACAGGTCGCCAGCTAGTTCCGATTAAATAACATGAAGGGCGCGACGAAGTATCGATCAATTGCTTCGCTCGCGCCCTTGCTGTGTCTGCTGCTGTTCTCTTCATGCAGCAAATCACTTTTCAAGGTGAAGCCGGCCAATGAACTGCCGGCCTTACCGGCGACCGCGGCCAGCGCCAATGTTGGTACGCTCACTTTTCGTGCGGCGCCGCTGCTGACTGATGAAGAAACGCAGGAGTTGTTCGAAGCAAACCTGCAGCTCGCGGGACTGATGCCCGTGCGCGTGGAGATTGTGCACAACAGCGGCGACGTGATGGATCTGCGGAAGCTTCGTTTTCATCTTCACGACGCGTCGAACGCCGATTGGAAAATGATTTCGGCGAAGCAAGCCATCTCACGCATCCTCAAGGCGAACGGAGTCTTCCTCTACAATCCAAATTCGCGTAAGACATTTGAGAAAGAATTCCGCGCCTACGAATTGGATTTGAAAACGCCGCTCGCTCACGCCGATGGCAAACGGCAAGGACTCGTTATTTTTCAGACAGCGAAGAAGGAACCGGTCGCCTCGCCGCGAGATTTGGTCCTGACGATCGAAGGGTTGGCCCAGCCTGTGTCGCTGAAGCTCAATTGATCGGCTGCGTTAGACTTTTCCTGCGCGCTTCGCTACGCTCTCGCTTCCCCAAAATTCATTCAAGGAAGGATTAATTCATGGCTCCAGAAGCGCAAACCGGAAAGCAGCCGTCACCGGCACTCTTATTTGAAACACTGAACGGTTATCAACGCAGTCAGGCGATCAAGAC
>JAJPKD010000088.1 GCA_021323895.1 Acidobacteriota bacterium
ATGGGAAATTGCTTCGGTTACGTCGTCAATTTTAATTGCCGAGTGGATTCTGTCTGCGGTCACAGGGTCAGGCAAATTGATCGTTGCTATCCCGGTGGTGCTCGCCTTTATGTTGATAATCGGATCCAATCGTTTGCGCGGCGAAAGTCCTCGCGATTTGGGTTTCCGGCTCGATAATTTTCTTCACGCAATCAAGTTACTACTCGCCCCGATGATCATCGTGGCGGTCATTTCGCTGGTCATTGGCTTCATGTCAGGTGCGAGACCCGATTTCTTCCGCTGGCATTCCGAGCGTTCCTTAGCCGCGCAACTTCTGCTGGGTTTCGGCTGGGGCTTTGCTCAACAAGCGGTGCTTCAAGCGTATGTGAATCGGCGCGCGCAAATCGTATGGGGCCGCGGCATGATGAGCGTGATACTTACTGCCGTAGTGTTCGCTATGCTCCATTTACCGAATCCCTGGCTGATGGTCTTGACGGCGATTGGGGGTCTCGTTTGGGCCGCAGTCTATCAACGGGCGCCGAACTTATTTGCGCTGGCAATTTCGCACTCGTTAATGACTTGGGTACTCGTTTCGACCCTGCCCGCTTCAGCCTTAAATCATCTGCGAATCGGATTCAAGTACTTCGGTTAAGGTCAATTCATCGAGCAAAACCGCTAATTCCGTCCCTTCAAGCCGCGCATTGGAGTGCCTGTACCGGTTGAACAATCATGGTATAATCACAACGCCTTGCAATTGGGAGCAGGTCGGGTGATCGCTGCTTCGGTGAGTTTCATATTTCAGATCGAGATTTGAAACGAAGCGAAGGAGAGGAAAGTCCGAACACCATAGGGCAGCGAGCCCGCTAACGGCGGGGCGGCGATGGACGCTTTTGAATTGAGAGTTGAGAATTTCAAAATTCAAGATTCCAGATTGAAGAATCCATAGCCGACGACAAGTGCAACAGAGAATAGACCAGCCGGCGGCGGATTCAGATTTTGAGATCTCAATTCTGAATCCGCAGGTGATGGGTGAAACGGTGCGGCCGAAAGGCTTAATGAGGTTTCATATTTGACTCCTCAGAAGTAAGAGCGCACCGGCGCGTGTGGCGACATGCGCGGCCAGGCAAACTCCTCGCGGTGCAAGACCAAATAGGGAAGCGTTACTAGGGCTGCCCGCTCGAAGCTTCCGGGTAGGTCGCTTGATCCAAACAGCAATGTTTGGGCTAGAGGAATGATCGCCATCCTGAGTAAATCAGGATACAGAATTCGGCTTACAGACTTGCTCCTAATTCGCACGGCATGTTCCTGCGACTGCTCTTTCTGAAATCACTCTGAGGGCAACAGCGCCAAAGCGAGCGCTGGTTTTTGCCGATTGTTCATCGCTCTGATAAGGAGACCCCTACGACATGGCCAATCGCAAAGGAGTATTCATTGGCGCATACGTTCCGAATGAGTTGAAAGAGTCGCTCCGCCGGCGCGCGGCGGCGGAACATCGCACGTTGTCTCAGGAAATCACGCGCATCCTGACCGAAGCGATTCACGGTCGGAATCTTCCCCCTGGCAGTATCGATCGCCGCGCGCCTAATTCCCCTTCTCGTCGCCGTGGTTCGGATCCGTTCCCACGATGGCGCAAAGACGATCTGCCGTATGCCCCGCACGAGGATGGCCGGCGTGACGATGATCGATAGTCTCGAGCGATAAAGTATATTGAAGTACGTCGTAGTAATCGCTCTCGTCCTTGCGCTTCTCATTCTGCTATACCGCAGACTTCGTCCCTATTTGCAGCGCGCGCGAAACTTCATTCAAGCGATCAGGCAATTCCAGCAAATCGCGAAGCCCAAAGGGACCTCGTCACAACCGGAAAAGCTCGTGCAATGCGCAACCTGTGAAACGTGGGTGCCCGCCAGCCGTGCTCTCGTTGTAAATCAACTCTTCTTCTGTTCTGAAAAGTGTCGGGCCAGTCGTGTGTTTCGCAGAAGAGAAGAACGTCGGGCCGGTTGAGATGATCAATCGCCGTGACGCGCGGAGTGACTTCGCCCACCCCAGTAGAAGAAGAGTGCAGAGACGAGCAAAGCCGGCGGCACGAGAAGCAAAGCAGTCGTAAGGTGTTCACGAAGCGGGTCGATGCCGACGATCCGCGCCACACTCGCTAGCGCCCCGGCCCTGCCGCGTTCAAGGTTCTCCTACAGGACACCCACGCCGCCCCGCGAGATCACATCTCCGAACATGTGAATCGCAACGATGTTCAGGGCCATCGCCGAAGCGCGAATCGACGGGGGAACGCTGCCCACCAGAATCGCGTGAAAGGGCGCGTTGTTAATGAAGAGAAAGAAGACGGTCATGAAGATCGCGGGAATGAAGAATATTCTGCGATGCGTCACCAACGCCAGAATGCTTGGAACAATCCCGAGTAAGCTACCAGCCGCGCAGACCAGAAAATAACCGTTGCGTCGTTTGGCGACTATTCGATCCGCGATCCAGCCGCCACCGAACGTTCCCAAGGCGCCGGCCGCCAGCGTCGTAATTCCCAGAACCAGGTTTGCGCCAACTTCGCTCATGTTTTTTTCTTCCTGAAGCAGCGAACTGGCCCAGGTTGCGAAAGCACCGAGCACGAATGTCAGAGCCGTGTAGCCAGCCGTTGAGAGCAACCAGTCGCGCGTGCGAATGATCCGCCAATAAGTGCTTAGCCATGATTCTCTGGAAGTTTCCGCAGACAAAGTAGTGGGAGCATCAACTTCGGATATCGACTCGGCGGTTTCGGTCTTTCCGCGCTCAGGTTCTTTCAGAAGCCAGACGATGATTGCGGTAATCAAACCTGGTAGACCGACGATCATGAATGCGGCTCGCCAGCCGAAGAAGCTCGCGAGCACGCCACCCAGCACATAGCCCAGCGCAAAGCCCATCGGAATAGCGGCCTGGAAAATTCCCAGCGCGGTGGCGCGCCGCCTTGGCGGAAAATAGTCGGCGATCAAGGTTGGCGTGATGGTTGAGTAGGACGATTCGCCGATTCCGACTAAAGCGCGCACCGCGCACAACGCCAGCGCCACACCGGACACGACGACCGTCAAATGAAGGATTGGAATTTGAAAATGCAGGCCGCCTGGCAGCCACGGCGCATGATCTGTTACCGCAGTCAACGCTGTCGCGACGCTCCAAACCGCGGCGGCGCCGGCCATCAGCTTCGTGCGCGAGTATCGATCGCCAAGTCTCCCGAAAAGCAACGCCAGCACTGTGAACGAAATCAGCAGCGCGTCCTCCATGAATCCGATTTCGGCCTGTGACAAGCCAAGTTCGGCGCGCATGCTCGGCGCGACGGCGGGCAGGACCTGACGATCGATGTAGTTAAGAAAATTTACCAGCGTCAGAACCGACAGCGCGTAATACGAATAGCGCGGTACTGCGGGCTGGTTAGATTGCGCGTCCGAGGAAGATTCCATCGTGGCGTTAATTGGCAGTCAGATGCTCGACGATCGCAGGAGTTATATCAGCAAGCGAACGAATCCGCGAAGCGATCTTCTCTCGCTCGCGTCCCCAGATGGTCGTCGCGACGGGGTTCAGCGTGTGGTTCCGCGCTGACAAGTCTTCGATGTTGCCGTGATCGCTGGTAACGATGACTGCCGAGGAAGTGAGATCGACTTTCTCAAGCACACGTCGAATATATCTCGCGAGCATCGGAAGGACGCGTTGTGCTGCCTCACGATCCTGCGCATGGCCAACATGGTCCGTGATGAAATACTCGTACAAAGTGAACCGATGTCGGGCGACGATGCCGGCCAGGACGTCGCCGGCCTCGTCGGGTGAGCGTGGGGCGACGACTTCACCGCGCTCGATCAGCGCCGCGTTTGTGAAATCGTGATAGACAGCTCGGCCCGCGCGCAAATCGTCAACGAGATTGAATCGCAAACCCGCAGCTTCGACGGCCGCCGTCGTTGCCGAAATCCAACGTGGTCGGCGCTCAAAGAACCGGCTCGTGTAAGTGTTGGCGAAAGTGGTTGAGTGAATGCCGCGATTCTGCAATTGCAGAAAGATCGAGTGCTCGCGCAGAATTTCGAGTAGCGCGCGGTTGGGAAATCCCTGCTTGTGTGAGCCTAACGCTGCTGCCGCGTTAACACCCGTAAGAATTGTAGTTTGCCCCGACGCGCTCTGCGGCCGGCCTTCAACGCCAAGCCGCGCGTCTGTGGATACGACCACACCATCAAAGGGAACGATTGCGGGCTCGTCTTGAAAGATTGCGAGCGGATCGGCGTCCTCTAATCCATCGAAAGGATTGTGTGGCCCACGCGTTCCGATTCCGAGACCGTCGATGAAGAACAAGAGGACAGACGGCCCGTCAGTTTCCATGGTGCTGATCCGAGATTAGTCCCTGCGAGCGGTATTCGTTGAGTTTATTGTGGAGGGTCTTCAAGCTAATCTTCAGCAACTGCGCGGCGCGAGTCTTGTTATTGCCGGTTTTGTCGAGCGTCCGAAGAATCATCTGGCGCTCGATTTCTTTCAGCGGCGTGCCGACTGGGAAGGTGACTGTATCCTCTGCGCGCAGTCTTTGCCGCTGGTCGAAGGGATACGGGGCAAAGTGATGTCGCTCAATTTGTTCGCCGGAACAAATGACGACCGCGCGCTCAATCACGTTGCGGAGTTCGCGCACGTTGCCAGGCCAGGAATGAAAACGCAACGCGTCGAGCGCCGCCGGGCTGATGAAGCGCGCCGGCCGATTGTGTTTGGCTGCCAGTCTCGTGATCAAATGCTGAGTGAGCAACGGCAAATCTTCGAGTCGCTCGCTCAGGAGCGGCAAATGAATTGTGATGACATTCAGTCGATAAAGCAGGTCCTCGCGTAAAGTGCCATCGCGGACAGCACCGTGCGGCTCTTTGTTCGTCGCCGCCAGAATGCGAACATCGACCGGAAGATCTTTGCGGCTGCCCAGACGATGAACGACGCGCTCCTCGATGACGCGCAAGAGCTTCGCCTGAAGCATCGTCGGCATCTCGCCAATCTCATCCAGCAGCAGCGTGCCCGTATTCGCCAACTCAAAACATCCATGACGGCGAGAAACCGCACCGGTGAAGGCGCCCTTTTCATGGCCGAATAATTCAGACTCCATCAGCGTGTCCGGAATTGCCGAGCAGTTGATCGCGAGAAACGGAGCATCGCGGCGCGGACTCAAGTTGTGAATCGTGCGAGCGACTAATTCTTTGCCGGTGCCGGATTCGCCGGTGATCAAAACCGAAGCCGAAGATGACGCGACCTGTTCAATCAGCGAATACACGCGCTGCATCGCTTCGGAATTACCGACGAGTTCGCCGAAAGCGCCGCGGTCCCGCAACTGCCGTCGCAAGATTTCGTTTTCGCGACGCGCGTCAGCTAACTCGGATGCGCGTTCCAGCACGCTTAAAAATTTTTCAGGATCGACCGGCTTTTCGAAATAGTTATACGCGCCCTCTTCCTGAATCGCCTGCAGGGCCGTCTGGATTGAGCTGTTGCGCGCAGTCAAAATGATCGGAGTGTCCGGTTGTTGAGCACGCAGCTCACGGAGCAGCGCAAACGGATCGAACGTGTCGCTGGAAGGATCGGTAACGATCGCAGTCGGCGAGAAAGTCTGGGCCAACTCTACCGCGGAGCTGCCGTTAGAGGCGGTGCGGACATCGTAGCCAAAATTCTCGATTCGCGCGCGCAAAGCGTCCGAATGTTCGAGGTCGTTGTCGATGATGAGAACGCGCCCTTTCATCAATTTCAGTGTAGCACACGGCGAAGAGGCGCAAGTTGCGAACTTCGTGGTCGTTATTGGCGGGAAGGCGCTGAAGCCAAAATCAGGTCGCTAAGACTGTTATTAGCCGGTGCGGACGGCTTGAGAATGGGGGCGATGCCAAAGCCTTGAACCGCGACTTCGATCTGCTGATCGGCGCAGACTATCGTGATCTCGCGGAGAAGTTGACTGAGGTCGGCAGTGTCGAACAGTTGGGCCAAAGCTTCGATCTCGCCCGGGCTTTCGAAGAGAACAAAGTCAATGCCCCCGCCCAGCCGCAATGCGTTGAGCTGGGCCAAGGCGTCCGCATCAGAAGTCGTTCGATATGTGATGACTGCGTCAACTCGCGCGCCAACCTCTTCAAGTCGATCCTGATACGTTTCGCGAGTGATGTTCGCCGACGGCAAAAGAAAGTTCAGTCCTGAGAGCAATTGGTGCCCGCCGACGTAATCTGCTAGGGCCTCGACGATTCGATTGGAAACGCGGCCTTCGGCCTCGATGTCTATATGAATTTGGTTCTCACGGAGCGATGCGATGGTCTGCTCACCAATCGCCCAGACCCGCAATCCATCCAACTCATCGACTGAACGGCCCGCTTCCGTAAACCGTTTCAAAAAGAACTGGGCCGCTGGAGCGCTTTTCAGGATTAGCCAATCGTAGCCAAACAGATTCCCGATTGCGTCGTCTAGCGCGAATTGATTCAGCGCAGGATCAAGCTGAACGGGCGGCCACGCGATGATGCGCAAGCCGCTTCGTTCGAGTTGGCTCGCAAGCTCGCTGTTTCGCTTCTCCGGCGAGACCAAGATGCTAGTCATTCGATTTCCTGTGCCTTCGAATCCGCCACACGATGACACCAATCACGATCGCCGCGATCAGAAGGATCGTTCCGGTGCGGCCGACCCACTTCACCAGGAGCGGTAGGCTGTGCCCGAATAAATAACACAGTAGCGTAATGACAATCGACCACAGAAGCGCGCCGGCGACGTTGTAAAAGAGGAAGACGCGCCATGGCATCTTGCGCGATGCTCCGGCTAAAAGGGCAGCGAACACTCGCAAGCCGGTTATGAAGCGCGCGACGAGAATCGTCTTGTTGCCATGACTGGCGAAGTAATTCTCCATGTGCTCAAAACGTTTCGGCGTGAGAAAGAAGAAGCGACCGATGCGCAACAGAAACCCACGGCCGTAATGATGTCCGATCGCGAATCCGATGTTGTCACCGATTACCGCGCCTAGCGCGGCAGTAATCATCACGCGAAACAAATTGAACTTATCAGCGTGGCTGGCTGAGAAGTAACCGCCGACCAGTAGAATCCTCTCGCCGGGAACCGGCAGTCCGGCGTTCTCGAGCATGACGCCGAAGAACACCGCCCAATATCCGTACGCGAGCATGTACTGCTCGATGAGTTGGAGCGAATTATGGAGAAAATCCATTCGCGTAACTTTACAGGAATCGCGGAAGCTTCACTACCGCTTGCGCGCGGTTCAGGTTTAGAATGCGAGCGTTCTCCCCGAACGACAACAAATTGCCACTACATCGCATCCGAAGGACCATCGGGCAAAGAAAAAACGAAACCATGAAGTTCGTTCTACACGCGCTGTTGGTTGTCGCGCTGATCTCGTGCGCCTCAATTTGTATTGCTCAGCCGGCCCGCGATCAGAAGCCGAAACCTCCGCCGACTGAGTCGCCATCTCCATCACCAGAGCAAGACGTCGAAACGCTGAAGATCGATACCAATCTGGTCACTGTTCCGGTGATCGCCAGCTCTCGCACTGGGACGTACATTGCGGACCTGAAGAAAGAGGAATTCAAAGTCGCCGAGGATGGCGTGGCGCAGGAGATCGCGTTCCTCGCTTCGATAAACGTGCCGTTTCACCTGGTGTTGCTGCTCGACACGAGCAACAGCACGGAAGGGAAGTTGCCCCAGATTCAACGCGCTGCGATCGCTTTTCTCGAACAGCTTGGCCCAAATGACAAGGTGAAAGTTATTTCTTTCGATGGCGACCTGCACGATTGGAACGATTTCACGAGCGACAAAGCAATCCTGCGCGCGGCAATCCTGAAAACGAAAACTTCAGACAACACGCGAGTCTATGATGCCGTGCAATTAGCCTTAAGTCAGCTACGACCCATTCAACAGCGGCGCGCCATTGTGATTTTCACTGACGGCATGGATTGGCATAGTGAAAGCTCGACCTTCGATAGCACGCTCGGTGACCTTGATGAGAGTGGCGTGATTGTCTATCCGATTCGCTTCGACACGCGGGCCTTCACGGAAGCGCTCGCCCGGAAGCAGGATCAAGAGACAAATGGAGTCGGGCTGCCAACCAGCGGCATCCTTCGCAAACCAACTTCAGGAACGCCGACGACTTTTCCCGGTGACGATCCGTCGCCGGTGCCGACGATGCCCCGAGGTTCTTTGCCACTCCCCGATCCGCGTGTCATTTTCGGCAGGCAGACACAGATTCCGCCGACTGGATCGCCGACGGATCCTTTTCCTGATACGCAACCGCCCCCGTCGCGCGATCCAAATGATCGCAACCGAGGAAAAGATCCTGGAACAATTCGCGATAAACAACCCCCACCAAAGAACGATACGATCAGCGGGATGCTCGATAACGCATACTTAATGGCGGATAGCTATCTCCAGGAGTTAGCAGATCGATCCGGCGGACAACTCTATCGGGCCGATACTGTTGGGACTTTACCTCAGGCCTTCGCCGCAATCGCCGCGGAGTTGCGCACGCAATACTTGCTCGGCTACTACCCAACAAACAAAGCGCACGATGGTTCGTATCGAAAGATTCAAGTGAAGACAACTCGCAAAGATATCGCCGTGCGTGCGCGTCCCGGCTATCGCGCGCAGCGAGTTAATTAGAATTCAGGATCGTCGCTTGTTACTCCCGCGCAGCCGTGTTAGTTTTCCTGCTTCGGATTTCCTTTCGCTTTGATCATCATGCCTACTCGCGAAGAAGCCTGGGAATTGCTTTGCGTATACACCAAAGGCGACAGCTTGCGTAAGCACGCGCTGGCAGTCGAGACGGCGATGCGCGCGTGCGCGCCGCGTTACGGCGGACCCGATGCGGACGTTGATGAATGGGGCCTCGTCGGGCTGCTGCACGATTTCGACTACGAGATGTTTCCGTCAGCCGATCAGCATCCGTTCACTGGTTCAAATATTCTCTGCGGACGCGGGTATCCCGATCGAATAATCAAAGCCATTCTCGGCCATGCAACCTATACGGGCGTGCCCCGCGACACGGACATGGCAAAAGCTTTGTTTGCCACCGATGAATTGTGCGGATTTTTGGTCGCGTGCGCGCTCGTGCGGCCGTCGCGCAGTCTCGACGACATGGAAGTGAAATCAGTCAAGAAGAAATTAAAAGACAAGGCGTTCGCGCGTTCGGTAAATCGAGACGACATTTATCAGGGCGTACAGGAACTCGGCGTTGAGTTGGACGAGCACATTCAATTTGTGATCGATGCGTTGAAGCCGGTGCAGAAAGAAATCGGTTTGGGTCCGAAGGAAGAGCCGGCAAGCGTCGCTTGATTCACTTGGCCTGCTTGATTTCGGACGTGCGGGGAATTTGGAGCCGGTCTGGGAAGATGGACCACGCGGTCAGGTAAAAGATCGGCGCGAGCAACAACGCGAGCGCGATCGTCACAGTGGCTTGGGTTTTTCGCCGTCGCGCAGTGTGGCGATAAACGAAAACACCGGCATAAGCACTGATAACCAGCGGGATTAGCGCGCTCATCAGGAGAATCCAGTCATGTCGCGCCAGTTCCCGGGCGGTGCCGAAGAAAATGATCGCAAAGAGCGACCAAATTCCAACGCCCAGAACAGCAGCGGCTACAGACGCCAAGACCAAAAGTTTCCAGCGCATTGTGTGACCGGAAAAAGCTCGTCGAATTATCAGCGGGTTTAAGCACTACCAGAATATCATAGAGCACTCATCATCGAATAAATGCTAACGCGTAGCGCGCTGATTTACCTCTCTCGTCAGGAAGGGCTCAAAGAGTTTGCCGCCAGGTTTGGGCTTTTCAAGAAGCTAACAACTCGCTTTATCGCCGGCGAGTCGATTGATCAAGCGATCGTTGCCATTCGCGAAATCAACGCGAGCGGATGCTCTGCCTCGTTCGATCATTTGAACGAAGGCGTCCAGAGCGTCGCAGGCGCTGAGGCCGAAGTCCGCGAATACCAAACGGTCCTTTCGAAGATTGACGAGACCGGGATCGACTCGAATGTTTCGATTAAACTCACGCAGTTCGGTTTGGAAATCGATCCGGAACTCGCTTATCGAAACGCCAGGCGCGTGGTTGAAGAAGCGGTCCGACGCAAGAACTTTGTCCGGGTGGACATGGAAGGTTCCAATGTGACGCAGGCGACGATCGACATTTTCAAGCGACTGCGTTCCGAATTCGGCTTGAATGATGTCGGCATCGTTGTACAGTCGTATTTGTATCGCACGATGGATGATGTCAAGGATCTCTTGAAGATTCCCGCTCGCATTCGTCTCTGCAAAGGCGCGTATGATGAGCCGGCGGACGTTGCTTATCCTGACAAGAAAGACGTGGATGATAACTATGTCCGCGTGATGCAAGTGCTGCTTTCCAGCGGCGTCTATCACGGCATCGCGACCCACGATCCGAAGATGATCGATGCCACCATCGACTATGCGCAGCGCCAAGACATCGGCAAAGACGCATTTGAGTTTCAGATGCTCTACGGCATTCGCCGGGATTTGCAGGAACAACTTGCGCGCGACGGGGGGAGAATGCGCGTGTATGTGCCGTACGGAAAGCACTGGTATCCGTACTTCATGCGGCGCCTGGCGGAACGACCGGCGAATATTTGGTTCGTGCTGAAGAATTTTTTGAAAGGTTAGTGTCAGTACCGCGAGCGATACCGAGCCGATCTATTATCGCAGTCTGAGTAAGACAGAAACTCTTGATCCGCTCGCTATCGCTCGCGGTACTGACACATCTGATGCAAGACTACCTCTGGATCATCTGGGCGATTCTCGGCGCAGTGCTGGTCGTGGCTGAGATTTTCACGACTGGGTTCGTACTGCTATGGTTCGGCCTCGGCGCGCTCGCTGCGGGCCTCGCGGGTTTGCTTGGGGTGGACAGCATCATCGTTCAGTTCTTAATCTTCGCGATCGTTTCGATTGCGTTGACTGCAGCTTCGCGAACAATCTTCGTCAATTATTTTTCTCGCGAGAAAAGCGGTGGCGACTTGAAGACGGGCGTCGAAGGGCTGCCTGGCAAAATCGGCACCGTTGTTTCATCCAGCCGAGGCGCGCTCAACGAAGGAGCCGTGAAAGTGTATGGCTCGACCTGGACGGCTTATCCCGCGGAAGGTGAAGACGCTTTGGAAGCAGGCGACCGGGTCGAAGTCACGCGCGTCCAGGGCGCATCAATTTACGTAAGGCGAGTTGAGGCAGGGCGTGATTGGCGAGGGAAAGAATTGAATCCCTAGTGCGACTGCGTATCAGTCTCTGTCTCGTCCAGAGTCCTATCTTCCTCTAACGGCGGCAACTCAACGGTAATTCGATCGTCGTTCGGATCGCGCAACTCATCACCTGAGAATCGTGCGAGTACGACGGTAATGTTGTCTTCGCCACCGCGACGATTTGCTTCGGCGACCAGGGCGTCGCAGGCTGCGGCCAGATTCTCTGAGTCCGCGACGATCTGACGAATCTCTTCGTTCCGCAACTTTCCGGACAATCCATCACTGCATAGCAGCAACATATCGCCGCGGCGAATCTGAATTCGTGCAGTCGCCGGCGTCAGCTCATTCTGCGCGCCGAGCGCCTGAAGAATCACATTGCGAAACATGTGCGTCTCGGCTTCCTCTTCGCTGATCTGGCCCACATCGACCAGTTGCTGCACGAGAGATTGATCCTTTGTGGCCAGGCGAATCTGCTGACCACGCATCACGTACGCGCGACTGTCGCCGACTTGAATCAAATCGAGCTTGTCGTCTTTTACCGCGGCGCCGGTGAGCGTGGCGCCCATGCCGCTGCATCGGCTGTCTTCTAAACTCTTGTAGTGAATGTTTCGGTTGGCTTGCAGGGTCGCATGCTTCAGGCAATCGACAAGCGATGAGTCGGGCTTGCATCCGCTACCATCGTTATTTGTGCCGAGCAGCGTATCGCGGACTGCCTCGATCGCCATGCGACTCGCCACGTCGCCGGCCAGCGCGCCGCCCATGCCGTCGGAAACAACCAGCACCAGGCCTTGTTCGCCAAGGGTGAACTCACGCATGTCGTCCGGGTTCTGCGGACCGTCCGAACCGCTCCACACGCGTTCCTTCGTCAAATCAAGCAACAAGAAGTTGTCTTCGTTGCCACGACGCACGCGCCCTACGTCAGTCTTCGCTTGTAGTTCAACCAGCATTTTTGCTGAATAGTAAATGGTGAAAGTTTGATCGTGTCAAGCAGCAAGTGAGCTTGCGAGGTTTAGTAACGGATTATCGCTCACGATTTGATTTGTGCCAGTGCTTGATCGAGATCAGCGATGATGTCATCAGTATCTTCGAGGCCTACAGAGATTCGCACAAGTCCATCGGTAATGCCAAGGCGTTCGCGCACTTCAGGAGCCACAGACGCGTGCGTCATTGTCGCCGGATGACAAATCAGGCTTTCAACGCCACCCAGACTCTCCGCGAGCGTCGAAACCTTAACCGACTCAAGCACGGTGCGCGCGGCGTCGAGCGAACCGACATCGAAGGCAACCATGCTGCCGAATCCCTTCTGCTGTCGCTTCGCCAAATCGTGCTGCTTGTGCGATTTCGAACCCGGATAGTAAATCTTCAGCACCTTCGGATGATCTTCGAGGAAAGCGGCGACTGCGCGGCCGGACTTGTCATGCTGCTCCATTCGCAGGGCGAGCGTTTTGGTCCCGCGCAGCACCAACCACGAGTCAAATGGTGAAAGGATCGCGCCCGCGCTGTTCTGCACGAACTTGATCCATTCAGCGTCCTGTTCATCGTTCAATAGGACCGCGCCGCCGACGCCATCTGAGTGTCCGTTCAGGAACTTTGTTGTCGAATGAACGACGATGTCCACGCCGAACTCCAAGGGCCTTTGCAGGTATGGCGACATGAAAGTGTTGTCACAGACAACGCGCGCGCCTGCCGCATGCGCCACATCCGACACAGCTTTTAAGTCGGTGACAATCATGACCGGATTCGTCGGTGTTTCGACAAACACCATGCGCGTGTTTTCTTTGAGCGCAGCTTCGACGTTGGCGACTTCAGACGTGTCAACGAATTCGAACTCGATGCCGTAGTTGGCCAGCACTCGCTTGAACAGGCGATTGGTTCCGCCGTACGTGTTGTCCGACACGATTACATGATCGCCGGCCTTTACCAGCCGCATCGTCGCATCGATCGCAGCCATGCCGGACGCAAACGCATAACCGAATTTCGCGCCTTCCAACGCTGCCAAATTTCGCTCCAACGCGAGCCGCGTCGGATTTGAGGTGCGCGCGTATTCGAAGCCTTTGTGCTTGCCAAGGCCCTCTTGCGCGTAAGTTGAAGTCTGATAAATCGGAACGGTGACGGCGCCGGCAGCGGCATCGGGCTCCTGGCCGGCATGAATTGCAGTTGTGGCAAAACCCATATTGAGAAAGAATCTCTTCGAAATAAGAATCAAGAACTTGATGTTGCGAGACTCGGATAGTAGCTTGCGGTTGTTTTGAGTGTCAATTCAGCGGCACGTGGAATTCGCCGTTACCGATCGAAAGATCTGTTTCCGTCACCGACGGGATCGGTTATGATGCTCCCCCATAAAAGCCCGTTGAGATAGGATTGCAATTTTTTGGAGCGTTCTGAAAATGCTACCCCGTATGACTGGCCGGGGAGGAACGGAAATGATTGATGAACCTGAATCGGCAAGCGGATCGAGCGACGACCGGCGTGAACATGATCGTGCCCGATTAATCGTCGATGTCTATTTCGACGGCGGCGATGCGACGGGCGTGGCCAGCACCCGAGACATAAGCATTGGCGGGCTCTACATGAGTACGCAAACAGAAATTCCGGTGGGCGCGACTCTCGCGCTTCGCATTCCGGTTGGGGGACAGCACGTCGTAGTCCACGGTGAAGTTGTGTACAGTAATCCGGGCCAGGGTGTCGGTGTGAAGTTTCGCGATTTGACTGACGAGACGCGGCAAATTATGGAGAGGGAACTGCCGCAAATACATTAAAAAAGCAGCCGAGACTAACAGGAACAGGCGCCATCTATGTTCGATCAATTCACACTGGGCATCGAAGAAGAATTCCAGATCGTTGATCCGCAGACGCGCGAGCTGCGTTCGCACGTCTCTCAATTCCTCGAGGAAGGGAAGATGATTCTCGGGGAGCAGATCAAGCCCGAGATGATTCAATCAATGATTGAGGTCGGCACGGGCATCTGCCGGAACATTCAGGAAGCGCGGAAGGATATTACTCGGTTGCGCAGCATTATCTCCAGATTGGCGGCCAAAACCGGCCTGACGATTGTCGCCGCCTCGACGCATCCGATTTCGCGCTGGCAGGACCAGAAGATTTTTGATGATGAGAGATACGAGTTGCTGGTTCAGGAACTGCAAACTGTGGCGCGGTCACTGCTGATCTTTGGACTGCACGTTCATGTTGGCATTCCGGATCGCGAACGACAAATTCACATTATGAATGCGTCGCGATACTTTCTGCCGCACGTGCTGGCGCTCACGACTTCGTCGCCGTTTTGGATGGGCCACAACACCGGATTGAAGTCGTATCGCTCCGAAATCTTCAAGCAGTTTCCCCGCACTGACATCCCTGATCACTTCGATACTTACCAGGGGTTTCAACGTTACGTCGATCTCCTAATCAAGACCGGTTGCATCAACGACGGCAAGAAGATTTGGTGGGACTGCCGCCCGCATCCGTTCTTTCCCACGCTTGAGTTCCGCATTTGTGATATTCCCACGCGCGTCGATGATACGGTAGCGATTGCGGCGCTGTTTCAGGCCATCGTGGCCAGGCTCAACGGCTTGATTGAGAAAAACCTGGGCTTTCGTCTGTACCGGCGCATGCTGATTCAGGAAAACAAGTGGCGGGCCGTGCGGTGGGGGCTTGACGGCAAGATGATCGATTTCGGAAAGCAGAAAGAAGTACCAACGCGAGACCTGGTGCGGGAGCTTCTGGAATTCGTGGATCCCGTGCTCGATGAACTCGGTTCGAGGAAGGAAGTTGAGCACGTTCACACCATCCTCGAACGCGGCACTTCAGCCGACGAGCAACTACGCGTCTATCGCGAGACGAACGATCTAAAAGCTGTCGTAGATCGATTGATTGAACTGACGGCTGAGAATGTTCCCCAGAATGCGGACCTCACCATTGGCCATGCCGCCGTGGCGCCAAGTACGATTGCGAAGTAGCCATCGTCTATTTCAATCTGTTTGCGCGTTCCGCCAAGTAATACTGCCATAACATTCTCGCGGCCACTGACCGATATGGACGCCAGCGCTCAGCCATGGCTGCCAGCTCGCTGAATGAAGGGCGCTCTTGCATGTTCCGAACGCTTTTCACTGCCGAGGCCAGAGCGATGTCACCATCAGGCCAGATGTCCTGACGTTTCAAAGCCATCAGCAAGTAAATATTCGCTGTCCACGGACCGACGCCTTTGATGCTGGTTAGCGTCGCGTGCGCGTCTGCATCGCGCAGCTTAGTAATGCCGTTAAGCTGACCATTCGTGAATGCTTGGGCGACTTGAATCGCGTAGTGCGCCTTCTGCCGCGTCATGCCGAGCGAACGCAAATGCGCTTCGCCGCGCTCGATGAAATGTTCAGGTGTAAGCGGATCGAGGTTGAGCTTCAGTCGCTCGAACATTGCTCGCGCGGATACCAGGGACACCTGTTGCTCGAGCACGATGCGCAGCAGCGTGGGAAAGCCGGGTCGACGCGCCCACATCGGTGGCACACCATGGTTTTCGTAGATTGTGCGGAGGTGACGATCTCGCGCCGCAAGTTCGGCGGCGCCCAGCGCGAGGCTCTCATTCGTAAGGCGCTGGACTTTCATCCGAACTAATCAGGCGCAGACTGTGTAAAGCACTCTGGATCCGCTCACTATCGCTTGCGGTACTGACACGTCGCAACTGCCGGTTCTGACACAAGCGTTACCGCTGGCGATTCTGTAACGCCAGCTTGAGGAAATTTTCAAACAGCAGGCGTCCGTCGCGCGATTCGTTCGGATGTTCCCATCGCGTGCGGTTCGAGTTCCAGTCTTCGAAGGATTTCTCCAAATGGAATTGGACTGAGTAGATGAGCTGATTGTCCGAACGCTTGACCATCATTTGATTCCGACAGAGATAAGACCGCGCCAGAAGTTTGAAACCTTCAGGAACGCGATCGAGTTGCAGTCCATGATTCTGCCAGACGCGCAGGATGCGGCCTTCCCGAGTATAGTCCTGCCAAACGCGCGATTCCGGATTATCAATGCCGACGAAGATCGGATCCTCCGGATCGACAATGCGCACGAAGCGATATTGATACTCGGTGACGCGATTCGTGCGGCGCTTTTCCTGCTCCTGTTGATCGAGCGTCACTACGCGCGCGCCAAAACTCAAGCCAACTAATTGATGTCCGCCGCAGATTCCCAGCACCGGAATTCGCGTGCTGTGGATAAATTTCTCAAAGCCGGACAGTAACTCAGGCTTGTAGTAATCAAAATCGCGCAAGGTTCCGCTCAGCACGATCGCGTCCGGTTTGAATTCCCTGGCAGCGCTGGGAAGATCACTGACATGAACGACTTCCGTCACCGGTTTCCTCACCAGCCGGGCGATGTTCGTAGCGATATTTTGTAAGGCCAGTGACGCGATGTGTCGCTCCTGCTTCAGTTGGGCATGTGCATCCTTGCCCATCTCAGCCCGCCCGACTCCGGACAAGTCGTCTTCGTTTCGCAGCAGGTTATCGACGATCAGCACGCGCTGCGACTCGATCGTTTTTTCGATCGATTCGTAGCGACAAAAATTTTGCTGATGGAAAGGAAAGGGAAGCGCCTCTAACTCCGAGGCGTGCGTTTCGGCAATGTCTGTTTCCAGGACTTCCATGCGAATTCTCAGTGGTCGCCGTTCAACCCAATGCGTTGGCGCGTGCTCTGCTTAAACCGAGGAATGCGCGGGCCGGCGCCGGCTGTTTCAATTTCCTCGCGTACTTTACCAATTATTTGCCGTTGAATGCGAGTACGAAATGCCGTGCTCCGATCCATTGTCAGTCGATCGCAAATCAACAACATCCGATGCCAGGAACTTTCTAGCACGTCAGCGATGAACGAGATTCTGGTGATGTCATAAGGAATCGCGACCGCGCGGCAACCGAGGCGCGCGAAGACCGAGAGGTATCTGGCCGTCGCCAGATCGGGACAGAGCATTCGCTTGCGGCCAATCTTCAACTCGATCCCGAGGAGTGTGTGATGAATCTCAACATTCGGATTGCGGCTGGACGCCGGAAATTGATAGGAACGAGTTCGAGATTTCAAGACTTGGTCGCGATAGAGTTCCGGTAACCACGAGGCTGCCATGTCAGATTTCACAAGGTTGAGATACTTCGCGGCGGAATCCATTCGCTCAACGCAATTGCAGAGATATTGTGGGGCGAGCCTGGAAAGCGTTAAGAACGCGGCCTGGGAAGAGGCCAAGATAAAAAACGCCGAGAATGGTTAGCACGAGCGCAAGAGCAAGGCTCGCCGGCAGGCGCGGCACGTCCCAGGTTTCGGTGCGCTCGCGGAAAAACATCACGATGATCAAACGCAAGTAGTAATAGGCTGAGATCGCCGCATTCAGGACGCCGATAACCACCAACCAGGCATAACCTTGCTTAAGGGCGGCGCTAAACACTACAAGTTTTCCCATGAAGCCGGCGGTCAAAGGCATGCCGAAAAGGCTCAGCAGAAAAATCGAAAGGGAAAAAGCCAGCACCGGCGAGGCGAAGCCGATGCCGTTGTAATCATCAACGTTGGTCTGCTGATCCCCACGACGCGCGATAAACGTGACGACTGCGAACGCGCCCATGTTCATGACGGCGTACGTCAGCAGATAGAAGGCTACGGCGGACAATGCTGCGCTTCGGTCTTCAATTGTCGTGGCAGCGCCCGCGGCTACGAATCCGACCAGCGCATAACCTGCGTGCGCGATAGAGGAGTAAGCGAGCATTCGCTTCACGTTGTTCTGCACGATTGCGACGATGTTTCCGACGGACATTGTGAGGACGGCCATCACAGCGAGCGCGCCCAGCCAGGCTTTGTGCGCGAATCCGCCGGTGCTTACGACTGCAGTCGCAATCGGAAAGCCGAAAACGAAGACGCGTAGGAACGAAGCGAAGCCCGCGGCTTTCGGTCCGGCCGCCATGAATGCCGTGACTGGCGTCGGCGCGCCTTCGTAAACGTCCGGCGTCCAGACATGAAATGGCGCCGTGGCGATTTTGAATCCGAAACCGACGAGCATCATCGCGGCGCCGGCCAGTAACAGCGGCGGATACAGGGAAGAGTTTGCGCGGGCAGCAATCGTGGCGATGTTGGTTGTCCCGGGCAGGCTTTGCGTGGCCGTCGCGCCATAGACCAGCGCGATGCCGTATAGCAGAAACGCCGACGCGAACGACCCGAGAATGAAATACTTCAACGAAGATTCGTTCGAACGCACGTCGGTGCGTCGGAAACCGGCCAGGACGTAGGTCGCGATCGAGAGAATCTCGAGACCCAGGAACACGATCACAAGATCGCCGGCCGAAGCCATCAGCATCATGCCGCTGGTAGCGAACAGAAGCAGCGAGTGATATTCGCCGGCGGGAAGTTTTTCGGTTTCAATCCAAATGCTGGAAATCAGAATCGTGAGAATCGCAACGATGACGAAGATCAAAGTGAAGCTCAAGCGCAGCTCGTCCAGCACGATCATTCCATTGAAGGCGGTGCGTGGCCCAACCCAACTCGTCCAAAGCCAAACAGAGGCGATTGCCGAGGCCGCCAGACCTACGATCGAAAGCGATCCTGTCAGCCAACATTGACCGCGCCGCCCAAACGCATCGACCATCATGACGATGACGCCGGCGATACCGACGATTAGCTCCGGCGCGATCAGCGTCAGGTTGATGTCCGGAGTGGCTGCTTGAAAAAGAAACATTATCTTTATTGTCCGCTTGAGTCTCTGTTCGCCAGAAGCTTATTCAATCGCCCGCGAATCTGCGTCTTGTAAGTTTCGACTTGTGACTCCATCCCAAACTTGATCGGCGTATCGACCTTGCCGTCCTTGCCGACGAGCAGGAGCATTGGCAGTCGCACACGTTCCGCGAATTGCGAGAACACGATCTTGGCGTCGTCACGCAGAACGGGGAAGGTTAATCTGCGGTCGCGTGCGTAACGTTTCAAAAGAGCGTTCGTTGCTTCCTCGGGACGTTCAATGCTCACCCAGAAAAACTTCACCGGTTTGCCGCGATACTCAGTCAGCACTTCATTCAAGGCGCGCAACTCGGTCGTGCATGGCGCGCACCAGGTCGCACCGAATGAAACCAACACGACATTGCCTCGCTGTTCCGTCAGGTCGTAAACCTTGCCATCGAGTCCTTGAAACTTGAGCGACGGATTCTCCGGCGGAGTTTTCACTTGGGCGGTTACGCCGAGCGAGAAAATGATCGAGACGACGATAAGAAACAGTATTTGCCGAATAACTCTCATGAGAATCTATCGCTGCGCTTCGGACTTGCTTGCATTGGCTACATTAATCGTGCGACCTGCGGCCGGATTGGCAATGACCTGTCGCGCCGCCTCAACGCTCGCGCGCGAACGATTCAAAAAGATGCTCGGATAAACTCCCATGAACAGCATCAGCAGAAGCAGCGGCAAAACCAATCCGATTTCGCGCGCATTCAAATCGAGCAACTTCGCGTTTGCTTCGCTCGTCGTGGTTCCGAAGACTACGCGCTGCAGCATCCAGAGCATGTACACGGCCGCCCAAATAACGCCTGTTCCCGCCAGCATCGTCACGATCCAGGCATGCTGCACAGCGAATGACGTCCAGGAGCTAAGCATAATTAGAAATTCGCCGACGAACCCATTCAGAAACGGCAATCCGATTGATGACAACGATGCGATGACAAAGAACGTTGAGAACCACGGCATCGGTCGCACCAGTCCGCCAAAGTCCGAAATCATTCGCGTGTGCCGTCGCTCGTAAATCATGCCGACGAACAGAAACAGCGCGCCGGTCGAGACACCGTGATTCAGCATTTGATAAAGCGCGCCCTGCATGCCTTGCTCGGTGAACGAGAACAGGCCGAGCACAACAAAGCCCATGTGGCTGACTGATGAATAGGCCACGAGGCGCTTCACGTCAGGCTGCACCATCGCGACGAGCGCGCCGTAGATAATTCCAATCACCGCAAGCGTGATCATCAGCGGCGCAAAATAGCGCGACGCGTTCGGGAATAATCCGAAGTTGAATCTCAGCAGGCCATACGTGCCCATCTTGAGCAGCACACCCGCGAGGATGACTGAGCCTGCAGTTGGCGCTTCGGTGTGCGCGTCATGCAGCCACGTGTGCAGCGGCCACAACGGCACTTTGATGCAAAACGCGAACGCGAATGCGAGGAACAGCCAGAACTCTGCGCGAGGTGATAACGCCATCGCGCCCGAGCGTAGTGTTTCCGTTAGAACAGCGTAATCGAATGTGCCGACGCCGGTCGCGTTCTGATGAATGAAGTAGAGTGCGATGATGCCAACCAGCATCAAGAGTGATCCGACCGCCGTATAGATGAAGAACTTCACCGCCGCGTAAATGCGCCGTTCGCCGCCCCAGACGCCAATCAAGAAAAACATCGGGACGAGTGAAGCTTCAAAAAACAGATAGAACAGCAGCAGATCAAGCGACACGAACACACCGATCATCGCCGATTCCAGCAGCAACATCAGCGCATAATAGGTTGGCTGCCGTTTAGTGATCGCCGTCCAACTTGACAGCACCGAAATCGGCATCAGCAGCGTCGTCAGAATCACGAGCCAAAGGCTGATGCCGTCAACGCCGACGTGATACCGCGCTCCGACTGCCGCGATCCAAGGGTAATTCTCTTCAATTCGAAATGCGTTGATTCCTCCTCCGCTTCCCTTGAGAAGAAGAAGCGAAAGCAGAAATGCGAGCGTTGTGAATCCAAGCGCAATCCAGCGATGATGGGATTCCTTCGCGCCAGGCGTGAAGCTGTACGCCACCCCCGTCGCCGCGCCAATCACGGGCAGAAGGATCAGAATTGTGAGCAGATAGTTCTGCATTACTTAACCAACAATCTCAACACACTCGCGCCGCTGTACGCGAAGTAGCCGATAATAATCAGCGCACCCGCCAGAATGATCGCTGCGTAACCACGCACAAATCCAATCTGCATGTAGCGAACTGTACGACCCGCCCTGACAACGCCGTTACCGATCGTGTGCAGGATTCCGTCGATCACGCCCAGATCGAAAATCTTCCAAAGGCCTTCGCTCGAACCGACTTTTATCGGTTGAATGATCGTCGCGTCATAAATTTCATCTATGTAATACTTCTGTTCGAGTAGCCGCGGCATTTTGAGCAACGGCTGCTTTTGAAATACAAACCAGCCGATTCCGATCCCTGTCAGCGCGATCAGAACTGAAACCAACGCGAGCAAGCGTTCTTCGTTTATCTCTTGCGGACTTGGCGTTTCGTGCGACGTTGCTGACCCCGGCGCTTCACCAACGGGCGCTACAGCTGGCTTGCCATCAATCTCTTGTGGCGGCGGCGAAAGCCAGTGCGGCTTAACAGCCTTGCCCTCACTGGCCGCGTTAGGCACTGAGCTGATGACAGGTGCCAGCGTCTCTTCAAAATAATTTTCGGGATGACCACCGGCAAGTGAGCTGATCGCATAAGGCACGCCGACCAATCCGCCGACAGTCGAAAGAACAGCGAGCACGATCAGCGGTATCGTCATCGACAGCGGCGATTCGTGCGGCTCATGAGCCACGTCATGATGCTGCTCGCCGTGATGGTGATCCGTTTCGCGAAATCGTTCGCCTCCCCAAAACGTCATGCCCATCAGCCGCGTCATGTAAATCGCGGTCAGCAGAGCCGTGACTGCGCCAACGAACCAGAGAGCTTTGGTGGCACCGGGCGGCAAACCATATGCGCCGGCGCTCCAAACCCTCCAGAGGATTTCGTCTTTCGAAAAGAAGCCTGCCCAAATCGGCACGCCGCAGATCGCCAGCCAGCCACACACCATCGTGATCCATGTAATCGGCATGTACTTGCGCAAGCCGCCCATGCGCCGCATGTCCTGCTCGTGATGCATGCCGTGAATCACGGAACCCGAGCCAAGGAACAACTGCGCTTTGAAGAACGCATGCGTCATCACGTGAAAGATCGCCGCGATGAATGCGCCGACACCGCACGCGAGAAACATGTACCCGAGTTGCGAGATGGTTGAGTACGCGAGCACTTTCTTGATGTCGTTTTGTGCGAGGCCGATGGTGGCAGCGAACAAGGCAGTCGCTGCGCCGATGATCGCAACGATGAACATCGCGGTCGGCGCATGAGTGAAGATCGCCGAGCAGCGCGCCAGCATGTACACGCCAGCAGTCACCATCGTCGCTGCGTGAATCAGAGCAGAGACCGGCGTCGGGCCGGCCATCGCATCAGGCAGCCAAACGAAAAGAGGAATCTGCGCGCTCTTGCCTGTCGCGCCGATGAAAAGCAGCACCGCCACGGAAGTAATTCCGCCGGCGAAGATCGCGTGCCAGGTGAATCCGTCGATCGGCATCGCCGCGATGCTGGCCAGTGCACTGGTTACGCCTAGCGCAGGTTTGTCGAAGAAGCTGATCGAGGCGACACCTTTAGCGGAGGTGAGGAAGAAAACCAGCATGATGCCGAGCACAAATCCCCAATCGCCGACGCGGTTGGCGATGAATGCCTTCTTCGCCGCCGGCGCAGCTTCGTCTTTGTCGAGGTAATAGCCAATCAGCAGATATGAGCAGAGACCGACGCCCTCCCAGCCGACGAACATCAAAAGGAAATTGTCGCCGAGCACGAGCGTCAACATCGCGAACATGAAGAGGTTCAGGTATGCGAAGAACCGATAGTAGCCGCCGTCGCCGTGCATGTAGCCGGTGGCAAAAACATGAATCAGGAAACCGACGAACGTGATGAAGAGGGCATAGATGCCGCTCAAGCGATCCATCGCCAGACCAAAGTCGGCGCGAAAGCTGCCCACCTGAATCCACGTCCATAGGTGATCCATGATCGGCTGCGTTGAACGCAGCGCGCCATCTGATTTGAAAGCGAGATAGAAGGCGATGATCGTGGAGATACCGACGGAGCCACACGCGACCATTCCGATGACCCCCTCGTTTCGCACACGACGGCCAATCAGCCAATTGATCATGGCGCCGGCGAAAGGTGCGAAGATGATGTAACGAAGCATCGGAGCAAACAGTAAGCAGTAAAAAGCTGCTCACTGCTAACTTACAGTTTCAACGTGCTCGCATCATCCACATCCAACGACTCGCGATTGCGAAAGATGGAGATGATGATTCCTAAACCGACGGCGGCCTCGGCAGCGGCGACCGTCATGACAATGAAAACAAAAAGCTGACCCGTAACGTCGCGGAAGAAACTCGAGAACGCCACGAACGTAAGATTCACCGCGTTCAGCATCAACTCGATGCACATGAACATCGAGATCACGTTGCGCTTGATCATCACGCCGACGACGCCGATCGTGAACAGCACCGCCGAAAGCGCTAAGTACCATGAAAGCTGTGGAACCATAAAAGCAGAGGCTAGAGGTCAGAGATTAGAGGCTAGAATCTAGAATCAGCACTCCAAAAACTTCTCTTATCCGAACCCACAACCAAATCCTCAACTCAAACTAATCTTCTTTCTTCCTTACGTGCGGCGCATCGCTAACACCCAGTAGCGCTTCAGCTTCCCGCGAAGTGCGCGCTTCTACCGGCGACAAATCAGGCGTTGCCTTTGGCTCCAGAACATCGCGCGCGATGCTTTGATAACCCGGAACCACGCCAATGTTTGCGCCAATCAATCCGCCCCGGCGCGCCAGTGTCATCGCGCCGACGACCGCCATCAACAACAGAATCGACGTGATCTCAAACGGCAGCAAGTACGTGGTGAATAAGCCGGACCCGATCGATGACGTCAATCCAACATCAGACGCGCCGCCGGTCGGGGTGGCTGGTGATTTCTGCACGAAGAAAATAATGAAGGCTGTTTCGGCGAAAAAGACCGCCGCTAACGCAATCGCGATCGGAACGAGAGTCTGCAAACGCAGCGGCCGGCGCTCTTCTTCTTCGACGTTCAGTAGCATGATCACGAATACGACCAAAACCATGATGGCGCCGGCGTAACGATCACTTGAACAGCCGCGATGAACGGCGCGGCCAACGTTACGTACAAACAAGTGAGCGAAATGAAGACGCCGATTAGCGAGATCGCGCTGTAAAGCGGATTGCGTTGCGCCACCATCGAAATCGCGCAGCCAACTGCCATTCCGGCAAACAATATGAAAAGCAGCGCAAGCATCTATCCGCCCCACCCCGTAGCTGTCTTCAAAAACTTCGCGCCCCAATCGAATAAACCCGACCATTGAATCGTCGCGGTCACGACGATGTTGATGATCGCGAGCGGGACCAGGAACTTCCAGCCAAAACTCATCAATTGATCGAAACGAAAGCGTGGCAGCGTTCCGCGCAGCCAGATGTAGAAAAATAGAAACAGCACCACCTTACCGAGGAAGTAGAAGATGCCCAGCCACGGCAGTTGATGCACAAACGGCCCGTTCCATCCACCAAGAAAGAGCGTCGTCGCTAGCATCGAGACCGTAAACATGTTGACGTACTCGGCGAGGAAGAAGAGCGCGAACTTCATCGCGCTGTACTCCGTATGAAATCCGGCAACGAGTTCCGTTTCGGCTTCGGGAAGATCGAACGGAACGCGATTCGTCTCGGCAATCGCGGCGATCAAATAGACGATGAAACCCACCGGCTGCACCCAGATCAAATTCCAACCGGTTATTCCCAAGTGGCCCGACTGCCGCTCGACAATGCTCTGCAGGTTCAGCGTGCCTGATTGCAGAATCACGCCGATCAAGCCGAGCCCCAGCGCCAACTCGTACGAGATCATCTGCGCCGACGAACGCAGCCCGCCCATCAAGCTGTATTTGTTATTTGATGACCAACCAGCCAGCGCGATGCCGTAAACGCCCACTGAAGTGACGCCGAGCACGTACAGCAATGCGACATCGAACTTTGCGACGACCAGCGGAATGGTGTTTCCAATCCACGGAATGTTGAATCCGAGATGAACGTCCGGACCGAACGGATAGACAACGATCGACATCAACGCTGCTGTAGTCGCAATCGTCGGCGCGAGAAAGTAAACGAAGCGCGTTGATTTATCGGGAACGATGTCTTCTTTGAAGATGAATTTCAGTAGGTCAGCTATAGGTTGCAGAAACCCGCCCGGCCCCACGCGATTCGGACCGAGGCGGCCCTGAATGAATCCAAGAATTCTGCGTTCGGCCAGCACCGTATACGCGACCATCGTCATCACGACGGTGAAGGCGACGAGGATGCCGATCGTCAAAAGGATTACGTATCGTAAGTCTTCCATTACCATCTTTGGAGTGCGGCGGGTCGACGCCGCTTTGTTATTCGACTCAACTAAAAAGCGCCGTCAAGCCGGCGCACTCCAAGTTTATGCTGCCGCTTCGCGCTTTATGTTTTCGCCAATCGTAATCTGGTACAGCGGCGAAATCGCGACCGTCTCCGGCGTTGGATTGCCCGCCGCCAACAAACCTATCTGCGGCGTCTTGCTCATCAATGTCGCCGGCTTGAACAACTCATGACCGACGGAAGGCGTCTCGTGAATCTTCTCGCCGTCATAGCTCATCGCCTCTACAGACTTGCGCAAACTGTCGATTTCGTTCGAGAGATCGCGTTGCGATGCAATCGCATGTTTGATTTGTACCGGGTGGCTTTCATCCTTCAAGGCCGGATAGCGCAGACCTTCATAACCGCCCACGCGATCCGCGATTTCGCGAAACACCGCGCTCGCTGATCGCTCGAAACCAAAATCAACACCGAGTTCCTGCGCTAAACGTGCGGCGATCATCCAGTCGGGCAGCGATTGATGCACCGGATCGATCGACTTGCGCACACGCTGCACAAAGCCATCGTTGTTCGTAAACGTGCCATCGACTTCGGCGAATGAAGCCGCCGGTAGAATTACATCTGCTTGTCGCGCGAACTCACTGACTTCCGAAATGAAAAGTTCCCACAGCACAACGAAGTCGCGGTTCGGCTGTACGTCGCTGGAATCTCCGCCAACCATCGGCTCGCCGGCTACAATCAGCGCGCGGATGGATTCGTCGCGGAGCACGGCGTTGACGTCTCTAGCCTTGTCGCGGCTCATGTCGTGCGCGCCCACGCTGTTGTTGTAAAGCGGTAGCGGATGCAGCAACACGCGGCGGCCATCGGCTCCGAGCGAATAAGGAAGCTGCGCGACAATCGCCTGTGCTGATGGACTAAGCTCGCCCCCGAACATGATCACGACGTCGCCGGATGTTTGCCTGATTGCCTCGCGGAGCGAATTCAATTCGCCCGCATCGATTCCCGTCTTGCGCGCCGACAGTGAACCGCTCGCGCCGTCAGCGAGCGCCAGTACGGCGGCGTCTTCTGTCCCGCGATTGATATGAATGAATTGTGCCGCCTGTTCGCGCAAACGAATGGGAACGCTGTTGACGATGATTAGTTTCGCTCCGCCATTGCGCACTGCCTGGCGAATCTGTTTGCCGGTCAGCGGCTGAAGCTCTTCCGGCTCGCCGCCGATCAAAACGATCGTCTCTGCGTAGCGAATGTCTCTATGCGTAGCGAGCGGACCGCTAAGATTGTCGAAGAACGGCTTGAGACTGAACGCATCGCTCACGGCGAAGTTCTCAGTTTCGATCACTTCTGTCGCGAGCTTCTTCAGCGCGTAAACGGATTCGTTGGTGAGCCGTGGACTGGCGAGGACGCCGACGGCATTGTTGCCGTGTTCGCTAACAGTTTTGTCGATGTTCTGAGCGATAAAACGAATTGCTTCGTCCCACGTGGCGGGAACAAGACGTCCGCCTTTCTTGTAGCGAATCAGCGGCGTGCGAATTCGTTCCGCGTGGTTCACGAACGGATGCCCGAACCGGCCTTTCACGCAAAGGAATTCGCCGTTCAATCCGTTGACGTAGCGATCGCGCGCTACTATGCGCACCAGTTCGTTAGCGCGCGAGCCGAGCGACATCTGGCATCCGTCCGAACAATAGGTGCAGGTGGAGATCGTTTGCGTCAGTTCCCACGGCCGATGTTGATGACGATAGGTTCCGTCGAGCAGCGTTCCCGTCGGGCAAACTTCGATGCAGTTGCCGCACTGCGAACAATTCAGCCAACCACCAAACGTGCCGATAACTGTATTCGCGCCGCGATTGCCGGCCTCGATCGCCTCTTCGCCCATCCATTCATCGCAGACGCGCGTGCAGCGCTTGCAAAGAATGCAGCGTTGCGGTTCGTTGGCCACCATGGGAGAAAGATATCGTTCTGCTTTCGCGTTCTTCCGTTCGATAAATCGTTCTTCGAGATTGCCCCAGTCAAAGGTCAGCTCCTGCAACTCGCATTCACCGCCGCGATCGCACACCGGACAATCAAGCGGATGGTTCGCGAGCAGAAACTCAAGCATCGACCGCTGCGCTTTCTCGATCTCTTCGCTTTGCGTAGTCACGATCATGCCGTCCGTGCAAGTGATGGTGCAGGAGGTTTGCAGCTTCGGCATCTTCTCGATGCGCACCAGGCACATCCGACATGAGGCTTGTAGTGCGAGGTCGGCGTAATAGCAGAACGACGGAATCGCGAAACCGTTGTCGCGACACACATCGATCAGCCGCGCGCCTTTCGCAACCTGAAAGTCCGCGCCGTTGATGGTTACTTTGACGAGTTCAGTGCTCATGAAATTCCCACCACAGATGACACAGAGCAAAACAGCCCCGAGGCAAGCCACGGATGAACACAGATACACACAGATTCTGAAATGCTTATCTGTGTCGATCTGTGTTTTTCTGTGGCCATTCCTCAGTGTCCTCTGTGGTTAATTATTCTTTCCTAGATGTTTCTCGAAATCTTCCGGAAATCGCTTCACCGCTGATTGAATTGGCCAAGCAGCTGCGTCGCCCAGCGGACAAAACGATTTGCCCTCGATGTTGTCGCAAAGATCGAGCAGCAACCGCGCGTCTTCCGGGCGGCCGCCTCCGCCTTCGATGCGTTTGAGCATCTTCACCAGCCAGTCGGTGCCTTCCCGACACGGCGTGCACCAGCCGCACGATTCATGTTTGTAGAACTCGGTAAGGTTCTTCGTCGATTCGAACACGTCCACGGTTTCGTCCATCACGATGAAACCTCCTGAGCCGACCATCGATCCGGCCGCGACCAGACCGTCGTAATCCATGCGCACGTCTTTGCCGATGATTTGATCGGCGCGCATGATGTAAACGGACGAGCCGCCGGGAATCACCGCCTTCAACTGTTTACCATTCGCGTTCCCCTGACAATCTTCGAAGATGAATTTCTCCATGTCGTCATAGCCCATCGGTAGTTCGTAAACGCCGGGGCGATTGACGTGACCTGACACGGACCACAGTTTCGTGCCGCCACTCTTTTCCGTTCCCAGTTTCTGATAAGCCTCGCCGCCCATCTTGATGATGTCGGGCACGGCAGTCAGCGTCTCGACGTTGTTCACGACGGTCGGAGACGCATAAAGACCGGAGATAGCAGGGAAGGGAGGCTTCATGCGCGGATGGCCGCGGAATCCTTCCAGTGAACTGAGCAGCGCAGTCTCTTCGCCGCAGATGTACGCGCCCGCGCCCGTGTGTGTGTAAATCTCGCAGTCGAAATTCGCGCCTAGGATATTCTTGCCGAGCATGCCCGCGGCGCGCGCTTCATCCAGCGCGATGTCCATGATGTCGATCAGGTATTTGTATTCGCCTCGCGTGTAGATGTAATTCCGCTTCGCGCCCAGCGCATACGCGGCGATCAGCATGCCTTCGATCAGCATGTGGGGATCGCGCTCCAGCAGGTAGCGATCCTTGAACGTGCCCGGCTCGGATTCGTCGGCATTACAGACGACGTACCTTTCTTTCGGCGAGTCCTTCGGAACGAAGCTCCACTTCATTCCCGTCGGAAATCCCGCGCCGCCACGTCCGC
>JAJPKD010000049.1 GCA_021323895.1 Acidobacteriota bacterium
TCGGCAACATCACGTAGCGCTTTCGCTCGCGCGGCGTTGTCGGAAGTGTTTGGCGCGCCGCTGAATCTGCCCACGGCAGTTGAAAGGTCGCTCGCTGAGGGCGTGACGCCGGCGTTCGCGAACAACTTGTTTACGAATTCAGTCGGCGTCAGCGTCGTCGGATAGGCATCGACGAATCCCTGGCGCTGGACAAAATCCAGCATGAAGGCATTCTTGTTGTCTTCAAGCTGCTGCTGCCAGTTACCTTGATTGACGACCACGCCTTGTCCAACTTCGGTGGCGTCCGCGAGGAACTGGCCAAACCGCACAATCGGGACCTGCAATTGGTGAATGCCACCCGTTGTCGAAGTTCCGGTCGAATCGCCATAGGCCACCTTGTAGGTACGCTCAACCAGGAATCCTTCCTGCTGGAATTCAATCGACAGGAAGAATGACGCGGAGGTGTTAATGCGTTGCACTTCGAGGCACTGCGCGTTTGATCCGCACTTGGTGATGTTGTTCGTCCAGAAGTTCAAGCCACTCGTGTCCGGTTGGCGGCCAAGAAAGTCGAGATAATGCTGCTGCACGAATCTCGTCGTGTCGTCGATTTCGTTTGTCGTCGTCGGATTGAGATTCGTCACAATCGCGAATGGACTGAGCGAATTCACATTGGCGCAAATCAAATGCTGAGCGAAGTCGTGCCGGCTGGTGCGATCGACCAACACGCCATTCTCGCCGTGCATCACTCGCCGCGCGTTGAACTGCGTCGCAGTTTCGCCAGTCACCGGCGGGACATTGAAGCACACGTCCACCGGTGCCGTGTACGATGCCGTGGTGGCAATATCGAATGCCAAACTTGCGCCGCTGATCGAAAATCCTCCCGGCAGACTCCCGGCCGTACTCGGATCAATTGGCGTCGAGGTGGTCGTCCCTCCGCTGGTGATGCCCGAGAAATTCAAGCTCACATTACCCTCTGTAACGGCGACACCCGTTCCAGTCGGCGTCTGGGCGGGTGGCAGATTGTCGAGAAACTCGACCACGTTACCGTTCGTGTTCACATCCATGGTGGCCACAGCGATGTCGAGAATCCCGTTGCGATTGAAGTCCGCCAACGTCACCGCCTGAGGGGATTGTTGTTGCTGTGCCGATATCAGCGGGACACTGAAGTATGGCTTGAATGTACCATCGCCCTTGCCGAGCAGAACATCTATCTCGAAACCGCCTCCCGTGGTTACAACGTCAGGTTTGCGATCACCGTTTAGATCGCCGACGGTGATGTCTTTCGATATGAATGCATCGTAATTGACCGCTGCCTTGAACGTGCCATCGCCTTTGCCCAACATTATCGACACGTTGCCAGTCACGCCATTGTTCTGGTTTCCGAAGATCAAATCCGCCTTTCCATCGCCATTGACATCGGCTACTGCGACCCTGACGGAATTAGTGGGTCGATTGGGTTGGAGCGTCGGCGTAAATCCGCCTTTGCCGTCGCCTAAGCAAATGAAGAAAGTGTTGCCCACAGCGAATCTGAGAATATCGATGTTACCATCGCCGTTGAAATCGCCGGCGGCAACCGGACCTGCCTGGTCTTGAGTTCCGATAATCGATACCGGCGATTGAAACGTACCGTTTCCAATGCCGAGGAAGACCTTGATCGGTGCAGAGCCCAGGACGAGATCGAGTTTGCCGTCACCATTGAAGTCGGCCAGCTTGATGAACCCCCCAGCGCCTTGAACTGATTGTGGACTGCCGAAAACGCCACTCCCATTATTGAGCAGCACGGTAGCCGTCGAATTCGGGAAGTTGAAATTGCCGGTGACGATATCAGGTTTGCCGGCTCCGTTCAGATCACCGACAGCAAGCGAGGTGGGCGTCGTATTGACGGGTCCCACCGAATAGTTTGTTCCGCCAGAGAAACCTCCGAGTCCGTTGCCGAACAGAACGGTTACGGTGCTATCACCGGAGTTCGCGGTGACGAGATCAGGCTTGCCGTCGGCATTGAAATCAGCCCACGTGATTGCTGCCGGAAACTGCCCGATACCGAATTTGCTTTGTGGTTTGAAGGTGATGGTGGCCGGTATCACGTCAAAACCTTGATCCACCGTTGTCGCCAATTTGTAGTTGCCATTGCCGGCTTGTGAGGCGCGCACGATCACGTGACCCGTTCCCGTCAAAGTTACGATGTTGCCGCTGATTGTCGCCGGACCTGAGACGATGCTGAAGGTAACTGGAAGTCCGGATGATGACGTAGCGCTGACGGTGAAGGGCGGATCGCCGAACTGTCGGGTAGGTAGCGCATCGAAGGTGATCGTTTGGGCGGACTTCACCACGTTAATGGAAACGCTCTTCGCGGCCGGCGCGGTATAGCTGGACGCGTCTAATCCATTCGGCGTGAAGTTCGCCGTCAACGTCTGACTCAATCCAGCATTCAGAATCGTGCTGGTGGCGGGGTTGTAAACGAAGTTACCCGTAACCGCCGAATTGTCGTTCGGGTTGGTTGCAGTGGCATTTAATTGAGTTGCGCTGAGCGCGGTCCCGAAAATAATGTCCGCTGGATTGCTCCAGTTGATTACCGGCGTGACCGAGTTCACCGTGAGCGTTCCGTTGACGAAATTCAACGCGTAATCGCTGGCGTCCAACGAGCCAGGCCCCGGCGTAATCGGATAACCGCCGACCGTGCTCGTCGTCGTGGCTGTGGTCGAAAAACTCGGCAGACCACTCAAGACGCTCGCCGTGTCACCGTTGACGAATCCGCTGGGCGTGAAAGTCAACGCTGGATTCGCAGCGCGATAACTCTTCGATTTGTTATCCGCAGTAATGGTCAGGCTCGCCTTCGTGACGTTAATCGAAACAGCCTTTTGCGGCGGCGGGCCGTAATCGGTTGTGTCGGTCGGTGCGAAATTGACGATGAGCGTCTGCCCATTGCCAACGTGCAACACCGAGCCAGACGCTGGGCCATAAGTGAACGTTCCGGCCACACTGGCATTCGTATTGGGATCGGTCGCGGTCGCGTTCAGTTGAGTCCCGCTCAGCGCGGTGCCGTAAACGATGTCCGCGGGATTGCTCCAAGTGATTACCGGCACAGCCTTGCCGACACTCAGAGCGCCGTTGACGAAGCTAAAAATGTAGTCATTCGCCGCCAGTGTTCCCTGCGAAATCGTAATTGGGTAATTGCCTGCCGGACTGTTTGTTGTTGCTGTCGTCGAAAGAGTGGGCGTGCCGCTCAAAACAGTCGACGTGTCACCGTTCACGAATCCGGTTGGTGTAAACGTCAGAGTTGGATTCGCAACGCCAAAGGCTCTCGATTTGTTGTCCGCCGTAACGGTTAGCGTCGCTTTCAAGACATTTATCGAAACAGTCTTTTGCGCCGGTGTGTTGTAGCTTGATGCATCAGCACCGTTGGGCGTGAAGTCGGCACGCAATGTCTGGCCGTTGCCGGCGTGCAGGACTGTTGTTCCGGCTGGGTTGTAAGTAAGGGCTCCGGTTACCGCCGAGCCGTCATTGGGATTCGTCGCGGTCGCATTCAACTGCGTTCCGCTCAGCGCCGTTCCATAGACGATGTCCGCCGGATTGCTCCAGTTGATTACCGGGGTGACCTTATTGATGGTCAACGTGCCAAGTACGAAGTTGAAGGTGTAATCCGCCGCGCTCAAATTGTTCTGCGACGCGCTAATCGGATAAGCGTTGACGACACTCGTAGCGGTTGCGGTAGTGCTCAAAGTTGGCGCCCCACTTAAAACACTCGGGCCGTCGCCATTCACGAATCCGGTCGGCGTGAACGTGAAGGCAGGATTCGCGGCGCGATAGGTCTTCGCCTTGTTGTCAGCGGTAATCGTTAGCGTCGCTTTGGTGACGTTGATCGAGACATTCTTCTGCGGCGGCGGGCCGTAATTGGTCGTATCAGTTGGTGTGAAATTCACTGTAAGCGATTGCCCATTGCCGACGTGCAGCACCGTGCCGGACGCCGGGCCATAGGTGAACGTTCCGGGCACGCTGGCACTTGTATTTGGATCGGTCGCGGTCGCGTTCAGTTGAGTTGCGCTTAAGGCGGTCCCATAGATTATGTCCGCCGGATTGCTCCAGTTGATGACCGGCGTGGTCTTGCCTACCGCGAGGTTTCCGTTTACGAAATTGAAAATGTAACCAGCCGCACCGAGAGTTCCCTGCGTGATCGTGATTGGGTAATCGCCAACCGGATCGTTTTGCTGCGCCGTGGTGTTGAGCGATGGCGCTCCGCTCAAGACGCTGGCGTTATCACCATTCACAAACCCAGTCGGAGTAAACGTCAGCGGCGGATTTGGCGTGTTGAGCGGCCGCGATTTGTTGTCCGCCGTAATGGTCAGTGTGGCCGGCGTCACGTTAATCGCTACAGTCTTTTGAGCCGGGGTGTTGTAGTTGTTCGTTTCAGTCGGCGCGAAGTTCGTCGCCAACACTTGTCCATTCCCGACGTGCAGCACAGTCCCGCCGGCCGGGGTGTAAGTGAAGATGCCTGAAACGCCTGAACCGTCATTCGGGTTCGTCACCGCAGCGTTTAGCTGTACCCCGCTCAAGGCGGTGCCGTAGACGATGTTTGCCGGATTGCTCCAACTAATCACCGGTGTCACCTTATTGATCGTCAGCGTGCCGTTGACGAAATTGAAATTGTAGTCGTCGAAGCCACCGTGCACTGCGGTCAAACTGCCCTGACTGATTGAAATCGGATAAGTGTTGACGACGCTGGTGGTCGTCGCCGTGGTACTCATGCTCGGCGCGCCAGTAAGAATGCTCGCTGTATCGCCGTTGACGAAGCCGCTCGGCGTGTAAGTCAGGCTTGGATTAGCCGCGCGATAACTCTTCGCCTCGTCATCGGCAGTGATGGTCAGCGTTGCCTTCGTGACGTTGATGTGGACGTCCTTCGACGCGTTGTTGTAGTTCGTTGTGTCCTGTGGCGTGAAATCGACATGCAGCGTTTGATTACTTCCCGCGTGCAGCACCGTGCCTGAGGCCGGCGTGTAGACAAACGGATTCACAGCAGCGCCCGTGACCGAAGCCGAAGCATTCAGTTGCGTCGCGCTCAGGGCTGTCCCGTAAACAATGTCGGCAGGATTGCTCCAGGTGATCGTCGGCGTGGCTTTGCTGACAACCAGGTCTCCGGTGCCGTTGCTGCTTAGATAATTTGAATCTCCGGCAAAACTCGCGCCGACGGCTCCAGTCTGAGTGCCGGCATTGATGCCGGTGAGGTCAACACCATTCAATGTCGCCACGCCGCTCGCGTTTGTTGTTGGACAAGTAGGTTGTCCGCCTCCACCGCAAATAGCATTGCTATTGAGCGTGAAGCTGATCGTCTTGCCGCTGGCCGCCGTGCCATTTGATTTGAGCGTTGCCGTCAGCGTTCCGGTTCCGCCATAAGTGCCGCTGCCTGAAACCGCCGAGATGTCAGTCGGTGGAGTAGCAGTGGGTGATGGACTTGGGCTCGGGCTCGGCGATGGTGAAGGCGATGGACTCGGGCTTGGCGACGGCGATGGTGATGCCCCTGATGATGACGGTGGACCGGTGAACCCTATCAATCGCGCGATGCCGTTGCGTGAAGTGCCGCTGTAGGTCGTGAAGAAACCGCCGATGATGATCCTGCCGTCCGGCTGCAGAACATTCGTGAGCAGCTTATCAAAGGAGCCCAGGCTGACGCCCGTGCCTGGATCAAAAGTGCAATCGCTCGAGCCGTTAGGGTTCAGCCGGTTGACACGGTTGCGAGTACTGCCGTTGAAAGTAGTGAAGGCTCCGCCGATGATCATCTTCCCATCTGACTGAAGCGATATTGTCCATACCTGGTTGTTGGCTCCGGTGCCCGGATCAAAAGACGTATCAAGTGAGCCGTTAGAGTTCAGCCGGGCGATGCGATTGCGAGCAGTGCCGTTGTAGCTGGTGAAGCTTCCACCGATGAGGATCTTGCCGTCTGACTGTAACGCTGCCGTATTGACGTTTCCACTAGCGCCCGTGCCGGGGTCAAAGGAAGTATCAAGCGTGCCATCAGAGTTCAGGCGCGCGATGCGATTGCGACCGGTCCCCGCATAGCTGGTAAATACACCGCCAATGACAATCATGCCGTTTGGCTGCACAAAGCTCGTCAGGATCTCGTGAAAGCCCACGCCTAGGCCGGATGGCCCAGGGTCAAATGAAGTATCAAGTGTACCGTCCGCGTTCAGCCGCGCAATGTTACTGCGCGCAGTGCCGTTGTAGCTGTTGAAGATTCCGCCGATGATGATCTTGCCGTTTGATTGAAGTGAGCAGGTAAATACTTGATCGTCAGTGCCCGTCCCGGGGTCAAACCCCGTATCGAGTGACCCGTCAGAGTTCAGCCGTGCGATGCGACTGCGTCCAGTGCCGTCATAGGCGGTGAAGAGGCCGCCGATGATGATCTTTCCGTCTGGCTGTAGAGCTACTGTATTGACGAGATCACTCGCCCCTGCGCCCTGAGCAAACGACGTGTCTAGGGAACCGTCCGAGTTCAGCCGCGCAACGTTACCGCGCGGAGTGCCGTTGTAGCTGGTGAAGGTTCCGCCAATGATGATCTTTCCATCCGGCTGCATGACCGCGCTTCTTACCCCATTACTCGGACCCGAGCCTGGATCGAATGAAGTGTCGAGCGCGCCTTCGACGACGGCCGCGTCGCCGGTGGCGCTTACTGATGCAGAAAATTCAGACGTATTGCCGTTCGGATCCGTAGCAGTCGCGGTAATCGTGTCGCTACCCCAATTTCCCGTTACGTTCGCGTTGATGTTCGCACTACAACTGCCGTCCGTCGTTACGTCGGCCGAGCCAATGAACGTCTTACCTTGGCCACCGGTCAAGCAACCGAACGTGGCAAAGAACTCGATATGAAACGTCGTGCTGGCCGTGCTGTCGAGCGTGCCTTGAATTGTGGTGTTGCCGCCGCTGCTCACGGCTGAAGTCAGTACAGGAAAGTTCTGAAGGTTGTTTGCGCCGGTGTCCGCATCACAATGATCGTTTGCGTTCGCACCCTGCGGATCGAGATCGATGCCCAATCGGCCATTGTTGTAGATTGAGTTGCCCTGGATGGAAGTGCCGGTCGGTTCGGCGCCGTTCACTCCGCTTACCATCACTCCTTCGCCCTGGTTATCGTGTACGGAATTCTGCGTTATCGAATTGTTAGACGCAGTGAGACCAACATTCTGGGCTTGAACGAAGATGCCCTGGCCAGAACCAAATTGGTCCACGGTGCCAGTTACTGTATTACCAGTGATCGTATTACCCGAACCGGTGACATGTATGCCTCGCTTCTTGTTTCCCGAGATCGTGTTGCCGCTAACTTGAGCGCCATTGCCAGCGATCCTTATACCGAGGCCAGAGTTGTTTGAGATCGTGTTGCCTTGAACGGTGATGCCTTGAACCGTAACGACGTTGCCGCTCGTAATCAGCCCCCCGAAGAGACTATTGGCAACCAGATTACTCGCGCCGGCGCTAGTGCCGCCGACGATGTCGTTTGCTCCCGAGGCTTCGATGCCGATGAAGTTAGATATTGAACCAGTGCCGTCTGCCTTGGTGCCGATTAAATTGCCCTGAACCGTGCTCGACGGCTCGGTCATCTCGATGGCTCTCCCTTGCCCGGTGCTTTTGCCTTCGCCTGAGATTAGATTGCCGGCGCCGGTAGCTGTCCCACCAACCGTATTGCCGCCCGCGTTGGTGAATAAGTCAATTCCGTCCGGGCCAATGCTGTTTAGATCTTCGAGGGCTACGGTTCCGGTTTTGTCCGTGCCGATGTAGTTTCCCTGAATCAGGTTATTGTTGGCAGGGCCGGTGCCGTAGGTGTTCGCGATAAAAATTCCAGCGCTGTACTGCCCTGAAATGACGTTGCGCGCCGACGCCGTCGTGCCGCCTATGGTCGTGCCGGCAGAATCATTAATTTGAATGCCGTAATTCTGACCATTCGCTGTGGTTGATACGCTGGTGCCTGCCGGATCAGTACCGATGAAGTTGCCGGTAATGAAGTTTCCGCCCGCAGTGGTCGACGCGGAGGTCGAATTAATCAGGATGCACGAGCCGCCGAAGCGATTGATGGTAAGTCCTTTGATCGTGCTACCGCCGCCACCCGCGTCTATCCTAAATCCGTTTCCGGCAAGGCTCTCATTCGCCCCGCTGATCTCGATGAGCAGCACCGCATTGTCGGCTAGACCGAAAGCGTTTGTGTTCACGCTCGAGCCCGGTTGCGTGTAGCCATCAATCGTCACTGGATCGGTGATCGCGGGAAGAACCGTCGACCCAGGCGTAATCGTGCAGACGTGCGTCGTCCCATTACAGTTCGCATCGCTGCTGGGAATGTTGAAGCTAATCGTATCTGCGCCGACGTTGGCGTTCGCGTCCAGGATTGCCTGACGCAGCGAGCCCGCGCCGCTGTCGAGCGTGTTGGTAACGACGAAGGTCGAACCGGATGCGGCTGCTTTACGCTCGATTAGAAATACGAAGCCAAGGCCGATCGCGATGATCAAAGTGAGCAAGGCGCGAAGATTCGCGCTTCGATTTGGCTGGTGACTGGTGGCTTGGGCGTTCATTGATCGACTCCTAAGTGAGCACTGAAAACTCAACCTCAAAACTGACAACTAAAATGACGGGCAGCTAACAGTTCAGCCGCGACTCATGTGCTGATGAGCACGGCGGCGTGGCAACTGCCCGCCAGCTGCCGGGATCCTCCCAGCAGTTCCTCAATCGCCACTACTTGGGCGGCATTCTGGTCAAGTGAGCCGGCGTACTTTGAAACCGGCATTACTGTTCAATGGGTAAGGCGGATTTCGGGGTAAGAAACCGCAGTGACAATCGGAATCTTTTTTTGATAGGATTCGCGGCGCTTTACAGGACCGGGTGCTGCCGGGCCTCATACAAGTCAGTCCCGACTTTTGGTTGCTCCCCCATGACCGACCTGTCGCCCCAGACCGTCACGCAATGGCTGCTGAAATGGCATGGTGGAGACGAGTCTGCACTGAATGACCTGTCGGAGCTTGTCTATCAGGATTTGCATCGGCTGGCGCAAAACTATTTGCGCAAAGAACGATCGGATCACACTCTCCAGGCGACCGCATTAGTCCACGAAGCTTATTTGCAGCTTCACGATCTTCAACATCTCGATTGGAAAAACCGCGCGCATTTTATCGGCGTAGTCGCACAGGTGATGCGTCACGTCCTGGTCGATCACGCGCGCGAGCGCGCCGCGCAAAAGCGCGGAGGCGATGCCGTCAAGTTCCCGATTACGCGTGCTGAACGCGTCGCGGCGAGCTCAGATATCGATCTGGTCGAGTTGAATGAGGCGTTAGATCGACTGGCCCAAGACTCTCCACGCAAAGCCAAGGTCGTTGAGCTGCATTACTTCGGCGGCCTCAGCGCCAGAGAGATCGCTGAAGTGTTAAGCGCCGACGGCGATTCGATCTCGCAACGCACAGTTGAGAATGATTTGAAGATCGCGCGCGCGAAGTTGCATGAGTGGATGACTGATTAAGGAGTGACCTCATATGAGTAATCGTGAACAACTCATCGATAAGCTTTTTGCGCAGGCCTTAGAGGTGTCGCCGGCTGAGCGCGAAAAGCTCTTCACTGAACATAAGCTGCGCGGTGATGATGGCGTGGTTGAGGAAGTCAAAGCGCTCCTGACGAACTATCGGCGCGCCGATGCGAAAGAGTTTCTTAATCAACCTCTCGTGTCTGACTCAGCGCAAACTCTTAGCGAGGGGCAGGAATTTGAAGGCTATCGGATCGTCCGCCTCATCGCCGAAGGTGGCATGGGCGAGGTCTATCTCGCTGAAGACCAAAAGCTGAAGCGCAAGGTCGCACTCAAACTGATCAAAGGACACGCGACCAAAGAAATCCTGCACCGTTTTCAAACTGAGCGCCGGATCCTTGCCAACCTTCATCATCGAAACATCGCGCAACTCTATGAAGCGGGCGCCACCGCCGATGGCCTGCCTTTCTTCGCGATGGAATATGTCGAAGGCACGCCCATAGACAAATTCATCAGATAAGGAGGACTGTCGCTCAACGACCGCCTGCAGCTTTTTCGCGCGGTTTGTGCGGCAGTCAGCTACGCGCATCAGAACCTCGTTATTCACCGCGACCTCAAGCCTGGGAACGTCATCGTCAATAAAGATGGTGAAGTTAAGCTCCTCGATTTCGGCATCGCCAAACTGCTTCATCAGGGAGATGCGGAGGGAGAAGACGCGACCCGCACAATGTTGCACGCGTGGACACCTCAATATGCGAGTCCGGAGCAGGTGAAGGGTGAAACGATTACGACTGTCAGTGATGTGTATTCACTGGGCGTGTTGCTTTATGAAATGTTGACAGGGCAACGTCCGTACAGACTGAAGAGTAAAACGACTGAGGAACTTACAAAAGCGATTTGCGAACAGGACCCGACGAAGCCCAGCGCGGCAACTGGGACTCAGGAGTCAGGAGCCGAGAGCCAGGGAGGTGACAACGCGGAGCGGGGCAGTAGCCCGACCGTGAGGGACGGTTCCTTCGTCAATCCGAAATTGTTACGCGGCGACCTCGACAATATCGTCCTCAAAGCTCTGCGCAAAGAACCTGAGCGTCGCTACGCTTCGGTCGAGCAATTCTCAGAAGACATTCGCCGTCATCTCGAAGGCCTGCCGGTAACTGCCCACAGGGGAAGCTTCACCTACCGCACAGGAAAATTCATCAAGCGAAACAAGATTGCCGTAGCTGGTGCCGCGCTGATCGTTTTGACGCTCGCGGGTGGAATTATCGCCACCACGGTTGAAGCCCGACGCGCGAATCGGCGATTCAATGAAGCGCGTCAACTGGCTCACACGATTCTGTTTGACTATCACGATCAGATCGCTGCACTGCCCGGCTCGACTAAAGTTCGAGAGCGGATGGTGAAAGACGCTTTGCAATACCTCGACAATTTATCAAAAGACGCGGGCAACGATGTCTCATTGTTGCGCGAAATCGCGTTCGGGTATGCACGTGTGTCCTCGGTTCAGGGTGGCACCGGCACAGTCATCGGAGGGAGATACATTTCGCTAGCTAACCTCGGCGACACGAAAGGTGCATTGGAAAGCGGGCACAAGGGTCTGGCGATACTCGAGCGATTGGTAGCGTTAGATCCGCGAAACCGTGAGTTGCGAATCGAACTGGGCGAAGGCTACGGAGGTATTGCGGGGCTGTATGGACTGTCAGGCCCACCTGAGAAAACTTTGGAATATTGCGACAAGGCGATTCCGATATTGGAAGCCGCTTTAAGCGATGCGCCTGACAACCAGGACTTACGATTTACCTTACAGAATGCTTACCTCCTTAAAGCCAAAGCCTTTGGCAATCCCGGCACTCCAAACCTTGGCGACGTCAAGCGAGCTCAGGAATTCCTCGCGAAAGCGCAACCGATTACTGAAAGACTAGTAGCTGATTTTCCGGGCGACACAGAGTATCAGCGTAGTCTCGGGGTCCTCTACAACTTAGAGAGTTTGCTGGCGAAGAATAATGGTGAAGAAAAGCAAGTCTTGGATTTTTCGCTGAAAGCGATGGCGGTGGATGAACGGCTGGTCGAATTAGATCCAAACAACACCACCTTCAGAAGTGAACTCGCCGTTCAAACGGGCAATGCCGGTTCATCCCATCTCAGAACGGGCGACGCGAAAGGCGCGCTCGAGAAATTCAAACAGGCACTGACGATATATGAATCGATGATGGCCGCCGACCCGAACGATGCGGCTGTGCGACGAAACGCCGGGGTCGGTTACCGTAATGTTGCTACTGCAACTGGCACTGAAAAACCCGTCGAGGCGATCAAGAATTTTAATAAGGCGCTGGATATTTTCGCCGGACTGGTCGCAAAAGATTCAACCAACGCGGACTTTCGCCGGCAGTGGGCTTATACCTATTTGGCGTTAAGCCTGTTTCAAGTCAAAGCAAATGATTCTTATGCCGCGGTAGAGAGCGCGCAGCAAGGAATCAAGATCGACGAAGCCCTCGTTGCCTCTTCACCGACAAACGCAACCGCGCGCAATACGCTCGCGCTTTTGTATCGACAATTGGGTGACTCACATGCAGCGCTGGGCGCGAAAGGCAACAAACAACAATGGAGCGACGCGAAGGATGCGTATCAAAAGGCGCTCGACATCTATCAAGAGATGAGGACAAAAGGCACGCTCACCGCCGCGGATGCGAACAAGCCCGACGAACTCGCCAAAGAGATCGTGAAGTGCGACGCAGAAATCCGCAAGTAAGTGCCTCGTTAGGCTGCGCCACCTCTCCGGATCTTTCCCTGGTTGAATCGAACTCTACCTCACGCTCAGAAACGTGGAACTCTTCACGGTGTGATCGAATTCGTAATTGTAGGTGTAGCCAGGAAAGGAAATCGGGCGGAGAAACTTAACGCGAATCTCCACGCGTTGGTCGCTCTGGCCGGCGGTGATCTCGGCGTCCGGCGGCACGTGATATTCAGGCCCGAGCTTAACCAACTGATCGCGCACCCAGGCGGTGTCCCGGCCTTGCGCTGCTGCTTGGTCCGCTTTGTTCTGCATCGCGTCCTTGAAGTAGTACGCGTCGAGAGAGACCGGGACGTACATGTACCCGACGTAGATGACCAGCGCGAAAGCTACCAGAAAGATGATCAGCTTCAAACGCGCGCTGCCTTGTTGTGAATCGCTGGGTCTCATAACAATCTAAAAACTCAATCCATCAAAACGACTGCTGACGAGTTACTTGCGCGCCCGCAGAACTTCGCGCAACGAAGCTCGTAACGCGAGCGGCTCAATTTGGTTTCCATCGACGATGCGCGCGCTGCCGATTTTCTCGAGGAGCACCCATTTAATTTGTCCGGCTACCGACTTCTTGTCGCTTTTCATCGCGCGCATCAACCTGCTGATGTCGATGTCGTTCGCCCGGGGCAACGGCCCGCAGGCGGCCACCGCATCGCGTAACAATTCTAACTCGCCGCTGCTGAGCATGCCTAGATTTTTTGAAAGCGCGCCGGCTACGAGAATTCCGTAGCCAACGGCTTCGCCATGGCGGAACCGACGGTAACCCGTGACTGATTCCAGCGCATGCGCGGTGGTGTGTCCGAAGTTGAGAATGCGGCGCGAACGCCGGTCATCGCGGTCGATCGACTCGCGTTCGTCGCCGGCAACGATCGAAGCTTTGAAGTGACAATGGGCGGCGATGATCGCGGTAAGGTGGGTAGCATAGACTTCAGTCTGTGCACCTTTTCTGGTCGTTACTCGATTCTTACGCAGACCGAAGTCCACGCTACCGTTCCACAGACTGAGGTCTATGCTACCCAACAGTCGCACAGTCTCCTCAAACAGCTTCCGATCGCCGACCGCACCTTGCTTAACCGCTTCACACCAACCCGCAGTCAGCTCGCGTCGCGGCAGAGTGCGCAGCGTATCCACATCGATCAGAACCAGACGCGGCTGATGAAACGATCCGACCAGATTTTTTCCGCCGGCGAGATTCACGCCGGTCTTACCACCGACCGATGAATCGATCTGAGCCAATAACGTCGTGGGCAGTTGCACGAAATCGATCCCGCGCAGGTAAGTCGCCGCCGCAAATCCTGCGAGGTCGCCGACCACGCCGCCGCCCAGGGCGATGACCACATCGTTTCGTTCCAAACCAACTTGATTGAAAAAGTTCAGTGCCTGTTCGAGTGAACGAATCGACTTGTGCCGTTCGCCCTCTTTCATCAGCCATTTGCAGACTTCAAACCCGGATCTCCGCAAACTGCGCACGACCGGCGCGCCAAACAGATCGAAAACTCTCTTATTCGTAATCAAGGCCACGCGCTGCGTCTTGCCACCCAAAGCCGCGCGAACTTCGCTGCCAGCCTGATCTAACAGCCCGCTACCGACCTTGATCTCGTAGCTGGCGCCGCGGGCCGGGACCTCGACGTGAACCTGTTCCATTACTATGAATGTACCGTTTTTCGCTATGTTTGCGTCAAGTTTTCCGCCGCGGACGTGGAAACCGTTGGCTATTGCGGCTTTTCTTTGGGTGTCATCTCTGGATTTCGGGGTGCCGGGAGTCTAAACTTCCCGAAA
>JAJPKD010000060.1 GCA_021323895.1 Acidobacteriota bacterium
AAGGTAGTGCTCTACCAACTGAGCTACGTGCCTAAAGGTCTGAATACTCGCTCAAGAATTGTTTACTTTGGCGAGACCGCGAAAGTAACAAACGGCCGATCGAGTGTCAAGCGAGTCATCTCCGCTTCTTCTTGACGGGGACGAGTGCGCTCTCTGCGCGTTCCCATTCGTCGTACAGGTCTGCGAGGTTCGCCTGAGACCGTTGGTACTCGTCGTTGACCGCGACCAATTTGGTGATGTCACGCGCGATTTCGGGTTTGGACATATCCTCGGAAAGCTCCGCAATTCGTCGTTCGAGATTCGTGATGTCAGCCTCGATGACGTCGGCATCGCGAGGCTTTTTCACGACTTTGATGCGCGCTGCATCAATGCCTCGTTTCGATCCATCCGCTGACCCAGATGGTACTGACTCACTGCCGCCTCGGTTCCGTTGTCGCGGGCCGTTTGCACTTCGTGACGTCGCCCTCCCTGACGGTCGGGACTCTGACGCGGCACTAGATCGCGACTCGTTTATCCCGCCCGGGGATGCAGACAGGACTGACCTTGCAGCTTTCCAATCGTGATACTCGGTGTAGTCGCCGTTGTAATGTTAGACGTTGCCTGCGCCATCCAACGCCAGAATCTGGGTCGCCACGCGATCGAGAAAAAATCGATCGTGGCTGATCGTCACGATTGTGCCTTCATAAGCTTGGAGGGCTTCTTCCAAGCTTTCACGCGAAGGGATGTCGAGATGGTTCGTCGGCTCATCCAACACCAGCACATTAACGCCTGAGTAAATCAGCTTCGCGAGCGAGAGTCGTCCCTTCTCCCCCCCGGAAAGATCGCGCACATGCTTGTAAACGTCGTCGCCAAAGAAGAGAAACTTCGCTAAGAACGACCGCAATTCACCAGCACTAGCCGATGACGGCGCGACGCGGCGCAACTCCATGATGATTTCGTTGCGATCGTCGAGGTCTTCGAGTTGTTGCGCGTAATATCCGATCTCAACTTTGCTGCCCCAGCGAACTTCGCCGCCTAACGCCGCAATTCTTCCAAGAATCGTCTTTAGAAAAGTCGTCTTGCCTGATCCGTTTGGACCGATCACGCCCAGGCATTCACCGCGGCGCAAAATCAGAGAGATATCCCGAGCCAGAACCTTCTCGCCATAGCCAACCGCCGCGTCGGTGATCGTTAAGACGTGCGTTCCCGCGCGCTCAATATCCTGAAGCCGAAAATCGCCGGAGGCTTGATCGGCGCGAACCGCATCGATGCGATCTAATTTCGCGAGCATGGTGCGGCGCGACTTCGCTTGTTTTGTTTTCTGCCCCGCGAGGTTTTTGCGGATAAATTCTTCCGTCTTGGCGATCAAGCGCTGCTGATTTTCGTAGGCGCGCTGCTGAATCTCGCGTCGCTCTTCGCGCTCATCGAGATAATGCGAGTAATTTCCTTTGTAACTGGACGCCTGCCCATTTTCGAGTTCGATAATTCGTTGACAGGCGCGATCGAGAAAATACCGGTCATGCGAAATGATGACAAAGGCGGACTTGTAAGTTTGCAGAAACTCTTCGAGCCATTCGACCGCCCCAACATCGAGATGATTCGTCGGCTCATCAAGCAGCAAAACATCGGGTTCAGACAACAACAAACGCGCGAGACCTAGACGATTAGCTTGGCCGCCGGAAAGTTTTTCAGTTTCCATTTGCCAGGTTTCTCGATCGAACCCAAGGCCTTGAAGAATGGCTTCGGCTTTCGCCGAGTATTCAAAACCACCTTCGCGTTCGTACTCGTGCTGTAGATCGCTGTAGCGTGCCAGAACTTTTTCCAGATCGTCACCGGCTTCACCCATGCGATGCTCAAGTTCGTGCATCTCATGTTCGATTTGCTGGAGCCGGCCAAACGCAGCCAGCGCCGATTCATGAACTGTCGATCCTTTGTCGAAGTGCACATGCTGTGCGAGCAGACCAAGCTTCAAGCCCCGAGCGCGCACGACTTCGCCGCGATCCACAGTCTCTTCGCCATCGACGAGGCGAAAGATCGTGGTCTTGCCGGCGCCGTTGCGGCCGACAAGTCCGACGTGTTCGCCGGGATTTATCTGCAGCGAAGCACCGCGCAGAACATCCTGTGAGCCGTAAGATTTGAAAACTTCTGAAAGACGAAAGAGCATATGGAATGCCGCGGCTTGACCAGCTTAGTTTGTGTCAGCACCGCGAGCGATAGCGAGCGGATCATATTACCCGCATCGGATCTCCAGATCCCGACGGTATCGCTCGTGGGACTGACACGGGTTTCAACAGAAGGCGGCGTCAAGCCGCCGCACTCCAAAGACACACAAAACGGGCGCGGCCGCCAAACTCTCGCACCGCGCCCGCTGGAATTAGATTTCTAACTATTTCTTCGCTGGCGACGCCGCAGAGGCAGCCGGCTTCGCGGCTGGTGACGATGCCGGACTAGTCGCTGCTGCTGGACTGCTGGCCGGCTTGGCCGTGGTCGCCGATGCCGGACGCAGCCCAAGATTCGTCGGGTTCGCCAACATATTCGCCGCGAGGTTGTTCACGATCTTCGCTTCGCGCGTCGCGACTTCGACTAGTGCTGCGTTCAGAATCTCTTTGCGCTGATTAGTCAGCGCAACCGTAATCTGTTGACGCACGCCCTGACTTTCAAGCGTCAGATTCTCAGTCTGCAAGTGTTTCTCCTGCAACTTGAAGATGTACCAGCGGCCACCCGGATATTGCGGCGAGCTGAACTTCACTGGATTGGTAAAACTTCCAACCTGCATCGAGCCAAAGAACTGGCTGACCAATTCCGCCGGGAAGCCGGTCTGCTTCAGCTCATCTTCGGAAGCAGAGCCAATGTCGCCACCGCGCGCAAGACTTTGATCTTCGCTGCGAGCACGTGCAACCGTCGCGAAGTCAGCGCCACCTTTAAGCTGCTGATAGATGTTATCGATTTTGACTTTCGCGTCAGTATCGTTTTTCGCGTCGTCTTGCTTGATGCCTTGCGCGCTGTTGTCCGCGGGGTCAACGGCAATCATGGCAAGCGCAACGCCACGCGCGTTCACGAACTGCTGCTTGTTCGCGTTGTAATAATCCTCGACCTCGCGATCGCTGATTGTGATCTTGCCGCTGTACTTGTCCTGAAGGTGTTGAATCGCCAGGTCTTTCTTCGCTTCTTCGCGCAGCGCTTCCATCGTCAAGTTCTGCTCTTTGAGCTGACGCGCGAACTCTTCGTCCGTCATGCCGCTGTCTTGCTTCTGCTTGTTGATGCCGCTGGTGATTTCATCTTCAGTCGGCAGCAACTTTTCCTGCTCAGCCTTTTGAAAAAGGACCTCGCGCTGAATCAGACTGGACAACACTTGCAACCTCGCCTGCGCTAACTCCAACGCTGACAGGTCGGCCTGCTTGCCGCCAGTTTGCTGCTGAATCACGCGCTCAACTTCCTGAAGCATGATCTTCTTGCCGTTGACGGTCGCGGCGACGGTGTTATCGGGGGTTTCCGCGCCGGAACCGCAGGCTGCAATCAAAGCTGAACCCAGGATGACGGCTCCGAGCCACATTAGACTCTTCTGTTTCATCTGCACTTTCTTTCTACTCCTTGAGGGCGATCGTTGCTTGACCACCTTTGATGCGTTTGTTATGGTTTTCGTTTCGTAATTCCGTGCCGATTCGCACTGTGTAATCGCGCGTACCGACAGGAGCAATCAGTAATCATGGCAAAACGTTGTGAAGTTTGCGGCAAAGGCCCGCAGTTTGGCAATAACGTCTCCCACGCAAACAATCGAACGCCTCGCGTTTTCAATCCCAATCTGCAGTCCATTCGCGTGCGTCAGCCGCAGGGCGGCAACAAGCGCAGGCGCGTCTGCACGAGCTGTATCAAGGCCGGCAAAGTCGCGAAAGCAGCTTAGTCGATCACCGCAATCGCTTCGATCTCGACCTTCGCATCGCGTGGCAAGCGGGCAGCCTGAACGGTCGCCCGAGCCGGCGGATTCTCTGCAAAGAACTTCCCGTAAACTTCATTCATCGCCGTGAAGTCGTTCATGTCGGCGAGGAATACCGTCGTCTTCACAATCTGATTCATAGCGACGCCGGCGGCCGCGAAAACCGCCGTCAAATTCTTCAAAACCTGTTCAGTCTGCTCGGCAATTCCGCCCGGAACGAATTCGCCGGTTGCCGGATCAATGGGAATCTGACCGGACGCGAAGACCGTGTTTCCGGCGCGCACGGCCTGTGAATACGGGCCGATCGCGCGCGGCGCTTTGTCAGTTGTGACGATCTCCTTCATAGTGAGTCCGCACCCAGCCAAAACAAAACGTGTACTTTAACAGACGAATCGATAAAATGAGAAACCCAAAAGCGGAGTATCTCCGGCGCCTCTCCGAAGACCTCGGCTCTTCCTCTGCGATTCGTTTGTAAAACTTGGAAATAACCACAGGGGAGCACGGAGTACTCCAGAGGCCGCTGAGAAAAGCAATTCACGGGGTGCTCTTTAGGTGGGCACCGCTTAACTGACTCGAAGGGAGAATCATGAAACGCCAAGTGGTCTTTTTAAGCATTGCCGCCGCCTTTCTTTTTGTTACTCCGATTCATTTCGCTCAATGGAAACCCACGATGACCGAAGACGATCGCATGAAAGGCAGCTATCGATTTGAGCGGAATGGCTGGATCTATGTTCATCTCGATGGCTCGCCAGAACAGATCGGCTATCAGCACGGCAAGTTGTTGGCGAAAGAAACCGCCGACCTGCTTCGCGTCATTAAGCCCTTCCTCCATCATGAAACGAAGCGCGATTGGGAGTTTTATCGCAGGGCCTCGCAGGACATCATGTGGCCAAAGATTGAGGCCGAATATCAACGCGAGTTGGACGGAATTGTGAAGGGACTAAACGATTCAGGAGTAAAAGTCGATCGCTGGGACATCGTCGCGCTGAATGCTGTGGAAGAGCTTCCCTATTACTACGTTCCATGGCTGGAAAAGCAGCAGGGCAAGATTCCCACGACGCACGCACCGGGAAATTGCAGCGCCATCGTCGCCACCGGAAGCTATACCAAAGATCATCGCATCGTGATGGGCCACAACACGTGGACCGATTACGTGAAGGGTTCCCGCTGGAACATCATCTTCGACATCAAACCGCAGAAAGGCTATCGAATTTTGATGGACGGCTTGCCCGGCGTAATCGTGAGCGACGACGACTTCGGAATCAACTCAGCGGGGATCATGATCACGGAAACTACGATCACCGGCTTCACTCTATTCGATCCGGCCGGCAAGCCGGAATTCTATCGCGCGCGGAAAGCGATGCAGTACAGTAATTCAATCGATGACTACGTTCGTATCATGCTCGACGGCAATAACGGCGGTTACGCGAATGATTGGTTGCTGGGCGACAACAAGACAGGCGAGATTGCGCTGTTCGAACTTGGCTTGAAAGAGCACAGCGTGCGCCGCACGAAAGATGGTTACTTTGTCGGATCGAATTTTCCTGTGGATCAAAAGCTGGCGACGATCGAAACGAACTTTGATTTCAGAAACCTCGGCGGCTCGCCGCTCGCGCGCAAGGCTCGTTGGGAGGAGATGGTGAAGTCCTCGGCCGGAAAGATCGACGTTGAAACAGTCAAGGAAATGGAGGCCGACAAGCACGACGCCTTCGAAAACAAAGAAGGTCCAAACGAACGCAGTCTCTGCGGCGTCGTCGAACGTTCACCGCGCGGAGTTCCCGAATGGGATTGGGGCAAGTTCTATCCGGGCGGGACCGTGCAGGCCAAAGCGGTCGATGCGCAAATGGCCGGCAAGATGCAGTTCTGGGCGGCGATGGGACATCCATGCGGCTATGACTTTGTCGCCGCAACTTTTTTGAAGGAACATCCGGAATATGTATGGATGAACGGGATTCTGCAGGACATGCCTTCGCGGCCCTGGACGATTTTTAGCAGTTCAATGAAAAACTAGCTCATAAAAAGACCGCTCGGTGGATCCCACACCGAGCGGTGAATCACAGGAGGTATCGAGTGTTATCGTGCGCCGCAAACTACTCACCAGGTGCGGCGCTATCAAATAACCTCGATTCTGAGATGGCCGCGTCGAGCAAAAGGGTTGCTAATCGGGCCACCACGTCCCGCCAGAATATCGATCGACTCTTAAAACTCAAACGCACTCCTCAATTTACCGAAGCAGAAATAACACGAAGTAAGCGAATCACCGCGAGCGCGATGTTATAATCGCGACTTCTCAACACTTGCGCAAAGCACGATGAGCCAAACTGAAAAATCTAAGCGCCTGCGAATTCTGAAACCGGCACAAACCGAAACATCGGACGTGCCCGTCGAGAAGACTTCCGATGTGTCTGACAACATCTGTCCGCGCTGTTTCGGCATCGGAATGGAAATCGTGCCGGGGGAAGGAGCGCGCCGCTGCGATTGCCAAACGTCAGAACACCTGCAACAGCTATTTCGGAACGCGCGCATTCCGGCCCGCTATCAGCATTGCACTCTGGCGAACTACGATGCCGGCTCGTCTGAATCGATGTGGATTGCCAAGCGTGAGGCGCAGATCGTTCTGGACGATTTTCTGGTATTAGACGGTCGCGGATTGTTGCTCGTTGGGCCGGTGGGCGTGGGCAAGACGCATCTCGCCGCGGCGATTCTGCGCGAGTTAATTCAAAGGTATCAAATTGCCGGGTTGTTCTATCAATTTGGAGCGCTGCTCAGACGCATTCAGGATTCCTACAATCCAATTTCGCAGACCTCCGAACTCGCAGTGCTTCAGCCAGTATTCGACGCCGACGTCCTGGTGTTGGATGAATTAGGCGCATCGAAGCCAACCGACTGGGTGCGTGACACGATGATGCAAATCATCAACGCGCGCTACAACGACAAACGTCTTACAATCTTCACCACAAACTTTTCCGATAAGCGCCGGAACGAGAAAGACACGACTGAGTTGTTGGAAGATCGGATTGGCGTGCCGCTGCGCTCGCGGCTTTACGAGATGTGCCGGACTGTCGAGATCGAGGGCGAGGACTATCGGAAACGAGCTAGCTCGCAGACGGCTTAGCGTAGCGCGCCTGGCATTCGTTCACGATCTGCCGCGCTGAGTCCGCATTCTCCCAGCCGACAATTCGCGTCGTCTTCGCTTCCAATTCCTTGTAAACCGAAAAGAAGTGCTCAATTCCACGCAAGATGTGCGGATACAGACCGTCGTAATCCGTCACGTCTCTCAAGATCGGATTGTTGATTCCGACCGCGAGAATCTTTTCGTCTTCCTTCGCTTGATCGATCATCTTCAGCACGCCGATCGGACGAACCGTCATCACGCAGCCGGTAAAACTCGGCGCGTCAACCAGCACGAGTACGTCGAGCGGATCGCCGTCGGCCGCCAACGTGCTCGGGATAAAACCGTAGTCGCCGGGATAGTGAACCGGCGAATAGAGATTTCGATCGAGCCGAAAGACGTGCAGCTTCTTGTCGTATTCGTATTTGTTCGTGTCGCCGCGCGGAATTTCGATGACGGCATTTACTTCGGCGGGAGCGCCTTCGCCGGTCGGCAATGCGAGATAGTTGGTCATCTGTCTGGACTTCGAGAGTTTGTCGCGATCTGAATCTATAGCGATGGCCCAGCCTTTTGGCCCTTCAGCACTTCCATTTCAGCCTGGCAGGCGGCATCGTATCGAGCGGTGGGCATTGCTTCCAACCGGCGCTCATCGATCGGCTGGTTGCAGCGAATACAAATACCGTACGACCCTTCACGCATCCTCATCAACGCCTGATCGATATCCGCAACCATTTGCGAATCGCGATCTCCAAGCTTCAGTGCCAACTCCTGGATAACATCGCGCAGAGCTAAGTCCGAACTTTCCTTCGCGTCGTCATTGGCGACATCCAGCGCCTGACTCTGTTCCTCGCTGATATGTTTGGCATGGCGTTGCAATTCGGAGAGCAGGAGTCGTTTGAAGTGTTCGCGCTTGGCGGCATTCATCATTGATTTTGAGTTGCGTTTCAATTTGTTAAGTGACGCGAATTATAGCAAGTCGTCGCTGACTGCAAAAAGCGAGCCAGTTGCACGGATACAGTCATTGTGTTTTCATGCGGGCTTCCGCGGCAATCGCAAATGATGAATTCGCCTGCAACTATAGTTCTGCTTATCGCTGCGCTCATCTTCTTTGTCGCGCTGCTCTATTCGACTGTGGGACACGCGGGCGCGTCCGGCTACTTAGCCGCGATGGCGCTGTTCGGCATTTCACCGCTGGTGATGAAACCGACGGCGTTAGTGCTGAACATTCTCGTCGCTGTCATCGGCACGATTCGCTTTTATCGGGCCGGCTTCTTTTCATGGCGAGTCTTTTGGCCCTTCGTCATCGCGTCGATTCCGGCATCGTTCATCGGCGGTAGCCTGACCTTGCCGGTTCCAATCTACAAATCAATCGTTGGCGTCGTGTTGTTATACAGCGCCGTACGACTCTTCTACAGCGCGAACCGCGGCGATAAAACAGAGGCGACCCCTCCGCCGATTTTTCTCGCGCTGATCATCGGCGCTGCCATCGGTTTGCTTTCGGGATTGACCGGAGTCGGCGGCGGAATCTTCCTCAGCCCGGTGCTGCTCTTGATGAATTGGGCAAAGACGAAAGAGACGTCCGGCGTTGCGGTCGCTTTCATCCTGGTGAATTCGATCGCGGGATTGCTGGGTCACGTTTCATCGGTCGCACTTGTGCCCTTTCAAATTTTTTATTGGGCCCCGGCCGCAATCATCGGCGGATGGATCGGAACGATTTTGGGAACACGCGTTTTGCCGATTGCTGGAATCAGACGATGGCTGTCGATTGTTCTCGTAGTCGCTGGCGGAAAGTTGTTGTGGGAAGCCGTCGCTATTCTGCTCCACAGATAAGTTCGGCTGCGAGCAGCGGGATCGTCAATTCGTGATGCACGGTGATCGCGAAACCCTTTCCCGCCCCGTCAGCGGTCGGACGGCGCACGACATTAGTCAGCGGTCGGTACGATTGAATGAAATCAAAGTTCGCGGTCGTGATATCACTGAGTTCATGACCGAGATTCCGAACTAACGTAACGCACTTCAAAAACACTTCCGGCAGGGTTACCGCTGATCCGATGTTGAGATAGACGCCTCCGCCGTTCATTCTCCGCACAATCTCACTCAATAGGCGAAAGTCGGTATGCGAAGTCGCACCGAGGGCAGCGCCATCCGCCTGCGGATGAAAATGCGCGATGTCGCCGCCGATCGTAAGATGCGCCGTGAACGAAACCCGCGCCTTGTAAGCCGCACAAAGAAGGGAAACATCTTCATGCTTCGGTTTCAGATCGAGCACGGCGCGGCCCATTGCCTCGCCTAAACCAATCTGATCGCGCGCACCGTCGCGAGCCGCAGCGTTAAGCAGCTTTCCCGTTTCTTCGGCGCCGCCAAACACGCCTTCGCCCAGTGTCGCATCGACATCTTCCGAAGTCGTTCCCACCATCGCGATCTCGGCATCGTGAATCAAGACCGATCCATTTCCCGCAATCCCGCTCACAAAACCTCGCTTCATCAAATCGATGATGATCGGAGACAAACCTGTCTTGATTACGTGCCCGCCAATCCCCCAAACGATCGGCTTGCTAAGCGCGCGCGCGCGCCGCATACGCGAAGCGATCTCTCGAATGCTTTGCACTGCGAGGATGTTAGGAAGCGACTGAAGATAATTGCTAAGCGATGCACTTTCGGTAATTGGTTTCGCGAAATCACCAACCGTTACCTTGCTGGGTCGCGAGGCCAGCGGATAAGTGCGGACTTTATCGAGACTGATCGGTTGGAGATCGTAGATAGACATTCGTTAAGGGGGCGCGGGCATCCTTGCCCGCAAGCGCACGGGCTCCTATTCCGCTGCCGGAAGCTCCTCAAGATCGGCAAGATCCTTCAACCGGCCGGCTGCATGCTTGTTGATCCTGAGATGTTTCAAGCTAATAAGACTGACGGGTTCTTTGTCGAGCGTCGTTTCAAGTCGCTCGCGATAACATTCTTCAAAACGAACTCCGGACGCGGAAGTCATGATCTCGATAAGGTTCGGCGCACTTCCGAGTCGTAGGATCTTGTCCTCTTCAAGAAAAATTTCGGTAGGCAGCGATACATCAAAGCCGAACTTGCGCAATGTTCTCACGATTCGGTTGGCATTGTCGGCACTGATAGCGATCCAGATATCCAAGTCGTGGGTCGCCCGCGGATACCCGTGGCAGATAACCGCCCATCCACCCAGGAGCAGATACTCAACTCCTTCGGCGCGTAACAACCTCAAAAACTCTTTGAAATGGCTCGGTAGCGCGAGATCCATAATTGAGTAATCTCAGGTATAGCGCGTGCCGCACACGCTCCTCGCGTGTGCGCGAGTGCCAATAAGCTCGATTCGCAGCATCAGCTTCAGCAAAGGAACTAAAGACCGTGAGAGCCGAACGATCAATTCGGAATTCCGGCAACTCGCCCTGATCGAATCCTGATGACATAAGACAATACGATTATAACACGTGCTGGTACCGCAGATTTCTACTTACTCGCAGAATTGTTTGGCTTCCTTCCGTTCCCATTCAACAGCGGCTTCAGCACGTTGCCGGTATGCGATCGCTTCACTGCCGCAACCTCTTCCGGTGTACCGCTGGCGACGACGCGCCCGCCGTGCGCGCCGCCTTCCGGACCAAGATCGATGAGGTAGTCTGCGCTCTTGATCACATCGAGGTTGTGCTCAATCACGATGACGGTGTTGCCGACGCTGACTAAGCGCTGCAGCACGTCGAGCAGTTTGTGCACATCCGCGAAATGCAATCCGGTGGTGGGTTCATCGAGGATGTAAATCGTGCGGCCGGTTGCGCGTTTGGAAAGCTCTTTCGCGAGTTTGATGCGCTGCGCTTCGCCGCCGGAAAGCGTCGTCGCCGATTGGCCCAGCTTGATGTATCCCAGGCCGACATCGAGCAGCGTCTGCAACTTCGGTTTGATCTGCGGGATGTTTTCCAGCAGCGGCAGCGCTTCTTCAACCGTCGTGTCGAGCAAGTCGGCGATCGATTTGCCCTTGTAGGTCACGCTCAATGTTTCGCGGTTGTAGCGCGCGCCCCGACAAACATCGCACAGCACGTACACATCGGGCAGAAAATTCATCTCGATGCGTTTGAGGCCTTCGCCTTCGCAGCCTTCGCAGCGGCCACCTTTCACATTGAATGAGAAGCGGCCAGGTTTGTAACCGCGCTCGCGCGATTCCGGCAACATCGCGAACAACTCGCGAATCGGCGTGAACAGTCCCGTATAGGTCGCCGGATTCGATCGAGGCGTGCGGCCAATCGGCGATTGATCGATTTCGATCACTTTGTCGATGTAATCCAGACCTTCGATCGATTGATACGCGCCCGGCTCTTCCAACGAGCCGTACAAGTTTTTCGCCAGAGCGCGATACAAAATGTCCGCCACCAAAGTCGATTTGCCTGAACCCGAAACTCCGGTGACCACGGTCAGCAAACCCAGCGGAAAGGTGACGTCGATCGTTTTTAAGTTGTGATGATGCGCGCCGCGTACGACGATTGATTTGCCATTCGGCAACCGGCGTGCAGTAGGCACCGGAATCTTTCGCTCGCCGCTAATGTAAAGACCGGTGATCGAATTTGGATTGCCGGCCACGGCGGATGGAGAGCCCAGCGCTACGACCGTTCCGCCATGCGTGCCCGCGCCGGGGCCCAGATCGACGACGTAGTCCGCGCGACGAATTGTCTCCTCATCGTGCTCCACGACCACGACGGTGTTGCCGAGATCGCGCAGCGCCGCCAAGGTATCAAGCAACCGTCGATTGTCACGCGGATGCAAACCAAGCGACGGCTCGTCGAGCACGTAAAGCACTCCGCGAAGCTGCGAACCGATCTGCGTGGCTAAGCGAATCCGCTGTCCTTCGCCACCCGACAGAGTCGCGGATGGCCGATCGAGAGTGAGATAACCGAGTCCTACAGTTTCCAGAAAACGAAGCCGCGATTTGATCTCTCTCAACACCAGCCCGGCGATCTGCTCTTCGCGTTTGTCCAGCTTGATGCGGTCGAAGGCTTCGATAGCGTCGGCAATGGTCATCGACGTGTAGTCGGAAATCCCGCGCCCGCCGACGCGCACCGCCAATGAATCGGCGCGCAAGCGCCGTCCGCCGCACACGCTGCAAACGGCGGGCGAAACCATTTCTTCGATCGCTACGCGAACTTTTTCCGAAGGCGCCTCGTCCAGCCGCTCCCGCAACCATGGCAACGCGCCGCGCCACGGACTCTTGTAAGAGTACAGCCCCTGCCGAAACTTCAGTTGGACCGGCAACCCGTGGAGAAAGGCGTCCGAAACTTCCTTAGGCAAATCAGAAAATCGGCTCTTCGGATCGGCTTTGAAATGATTGATGACGGCAAGCAAGGCGCTGCGCAGGTAAGCCGATCCAGCTTTGTCGGGCAGGCCCATGAACGGAAGCTGTTCGGCGATTTCGTCCGCATTGGGAATTAACTTTGCAGAATCGATTTCGAGCACCGTGCCGAGCCCGTGACAATGTTTGCAAGCTCCGTAAGCGGAGTTAAACGAGAACGAGCGCGGTTCGAGCGGCGGCACGTTGATGCCGCAATTCACGCAGGCCATCTTCTCGGAGTAAAGCTTCTCTTCCCCATCAATTATCGAGACCAGCACTGCGCCGCCAGTCAGCTTCAGCGCGGTGCGGATCGATTCGCCCAGGCGCTCGTTGATGCCCGGCTTGATCAGAAGTCGATCGATAACAGCTTCGATCGAATGATTCCGTCGTTTATCGAGCCGAATATCTTCATCGAGCGAGCGCAACTCGCCATCAATGCGCGCGCGAATGAAACCATCGCGAGCCAGCTTGGCCAGCTCTTTCTTGAATTCACCTTTGCGGCCGCGAACAATCGGCGCGAGAATCATCACCCGCTCACCCTCGGGTAGCGCAAGCACATTTTGCAGAATCTGATCGACGCTTTGGCGCGTGATTGTCAGTCCGCACTGCGGGCAATGCGGATGACCAATCGACGAGAAAAGCAGGCGCAGATAGTCGTAAATCTCAGTGACGGTGCCGACGGTTGAGCGCGGACTGCGAGCAACGGTTTTCTGCTCGATGGAGATCGCCGGCGACAGTCCTTCGACTGAATCCACGTCAGGCTTTTCCAATTGATCGAGAAACTGGCGCGCGTAAGCCGACAGCGATTCGACGTAGCGACGCTGGCCTTCGGCGTAGATCGTATCGAAGGCCAGAGAGGACTTCCCCGACCCGGAAAGCCCCGTAATTACAGTCAATTTATCGCGCGGGATATCGACGTCGATGTTTTTGAGGTTGTGCTGGCGGGCCCCGCGAACCGTGATGCGATCAATTGCCATGGTGACTGAAATCGATCCACAGGCGCACAGACAAGAATTTCGCGCACCGCAGAACCGAGTATCTTAACTGACAGAACTATGACGAGCAAGCTAGCGATCTTCGTTTCTTGACACTGGATTTAGCGAAACCTAGACTGCAACCACCGGGTCAATCGGACTTAACCAAAGTGAACCTTCCGAACGCACTAACGCTCTCGCGAATCTTCATCGTGCCGCTGCTGGTGGTTGTGTTGCTGACGCCAATTTAAGAGAACTGGCTGGGCGTTCCGCGTTACCTGGTTGGCATTGGAATTTTTATCGCGGCGGCGCTGACCGATTACTTCGATGGAAAGTTAGCTCGCAGTTGGAAGCAGGTTTCAAAGCTCGGCAAGTTGCTCGATCCGATCGCGGACAAGCTTTTGATCTCTGCCGCGTTGATTTCGCTGGTCGAGAATCATCTGGCGCCGGCCTGGGCAGTGGTGATCATCGTCGGTCGCGAGTTTGCTGTTACCGGCTTGCGATCGATCGCGGCGACGGAAGGTGTGGTTATCTCAGCGTCCAAAATGGGCAAATTCAAAATGGTCGCGCAGGTGGTAACTGTCGGCTTGTTGATTCTTTCGATCTCACCGGGAAATTCGCCGCACGTCTCAAATTTCGGCAAGCCATTTCCGGCAATTAAGTCCTGGACAGTCCCCGAACTCGTGACGGCGTGGTCACATCTCACCGGCCCGGAATCGACGACCTGGAATGATTGGCAGGTGCTGCTCTACACCGCGGGGCGCGCGATGCTTTGGGTCGTGGTTATCTCAGCAATCATTTCGATGTGGGGTTATTTCCGAGCGTTCTTTACCGACGTGGTGCGCCGCGACAAATCGCCGGCCAACGCAACGACTTCATCCGCCGCAACTGTTCGCTAAATTCGGGTGAATGGAAAAAGGCTCTTCAGCTTCACTGCTGAAGAGCCTTTTTCCTTCACTGCTGACTGCTCGCCGCTAAGGCTGCGGAGTCGGCGACGGTTGCGCATCTGGATTTCGGCGCAAAGTCGGCGGCGCTGGCTTGTTCGAATCAGTCTTCTGCGTTCCGTCGGGATTCGTCGTAGTCGGATCGTCCGGAGTCGGCGTGCGACGCTTTAGGGTTGGACGTCCCGGTGTCCCGTCATCACCGGCAGCAATCGCCCCTGTTCCGGTAACGCGAGCATTCGACAGTCGCAGCAAGCGATTTTTCACCCGCTGAAATTCAGACGAACTGATGACGTATTCTTCTTTCTCAGGGAAACGCGCGGCCAAAGCCAGGGCTGAAGCGCGACGATCGGCCGGCGCCGGGTGATCGGCAAACAGCTTCGCAATCGTTCCCGGCTTCTTTTTGTTTTTGGCTTCCAGCTTTTCAAACATCGTGGCCATCGCGCCCGGATCGTAACCGGCGGCCCACATGTACTGCACGCCGAGCTTGTCCGCTTCTTCTTCAGCGCCGCGGCTGAACTTCAGAAACGCCATGCCTTCGAAAAATCCGCCACCGTTGTAAAGCACGTTGCTGACGATCGGCCCGCCGAGCAGGATGCCGGCCAGCATGCCGTAGTCCATCAACTGCATCTTGCGTTCGTTCTCCATAGCGTGACGAGCCGCGACGTGCGCGATCTCGTGCGCCATGACACCGGCAAGTTCGGCCTCATTATCCGCCGCCAGAATCAAACCCTTGTTCACGTAGAAGAATCCGCCCGGCAGAGCAAATGCGTTAACTTCGTCCGAATCGATTACCTTGATGGTGAACGGAACCTTCGCGTCAGAGTGCAACACAATGTTCTGGCCGACGCGATTCACGTATTCAGTGATGATTGGGTCGTCAACGAACTTGGCCTCTTTATCGACTTGCGCCGCCAGCATGCGGCCCATCTTTACTTCGGACTCAGTCCCGGCGGCCAGCTTCCCCCACAGCCCTTTGTTGATGTTGCGCTTGCCGATCATGTTCGGATCGTCGTTAGGAGCCAGCGGCCCCTTCTTCGCTTGCTGCTGTGGCGCGGCAGTCGAACTCGGCTTCTGATCCTGCTGGGTCGATGGAGTTTGGGTGGTTGAGCTTTGATTCTGATCCTTGGTCTGCTGCGGCGCGGCAAAAGCGCTGATGCTGCCGAACCACAGACTGGCTCCCAAGCCGACGGCGACTACGGCACGAGAGAGATGAAATTTCATTTGAACCTCCAACTTGAACGAGGCCGGGAGAGAAACCGCGGCTTCTGCTCTCGGTGGTCGGCGTTTTCTCGCGCGACCGTTTTGCTTTTTCACGGGGACAGCGCCCGAGGCCGTGGCACCGCAATTCTTAACGCACCGCTATGATGCGAGCTTTCCTGAAGAAGGTTGCGCCGAATTTTTCATCTTTGCAACGATTGATTCAGCCCAGCAACACCGCGGTCATTATAAGACAGCTCGGCCCGAAAACCTACGGAATTGCGCGACGATTTGCGGAGTGTTAGAGTCGCCGCCATTGTGCATTCAGCCGACTTCGCTTGATACGCAAGACGACGCATACTGCGTGAAATGACAGGAATTAGAAAAAGCAGAACTGATTTGCCGGCCACCAAGCCAGGATCAAACAAATTGTCGGTGGCCATAATTGGTGCCGGCCGTGTCGGAACTGCCCTGGGAATTGCGCTCCGAAGGGCCGGATACGCAATCGATTTCGTGGTCGCGAAACATGCTCAAACCGCAAAGCGAGCGGCACAGTCAATTGGAAAGACTACCGGTTTGTCGGACGAGCAATTTCGACGATTTGCTCGTCGCGACGGTTTTAGATCGTCGCTGATTATCGTGGCGACGCCTGATGACGCAATCGAAACGGTCGCAAGAGAACTCGCAGAATTGGGGCGCGATGACCCCAGGAACTCGGCGGCGAGGCGAGTGGTGCTGCACACGAGCGGCGCACTCTCTTCGGCCGTGCTTGAGGCGTTACGTGGCGCAGGATTCGCGATCGGATCGCTTCATCCGCTCGTCTCGATCAGCGATCCTAGAGTTGGTGCGAAAGCTCTGTCGCAGGCATTCTTTTCAATTGAAGGCGATGCGGCGGCGATTCGCCTTGGCAAGAAACTGGTGCGAGCCCTCGGCGCGCAGAGCTTCACGATCGACACGAACATGAAGCCCTTGTACCACGCGGCCGCGCTGATGTCCTCACCGAATTTGACCGCGCTATTCGACATCGCCGTCGAAATGCTCGCGCGCTGCGGACTAAGCAGAACACGGGCTCGCCTGGTTTTGTTGCCGCTCGTCAAGAGCACAGTCGAAAACCTCACGACGCACGATCCCGCGCGCGCTCTGACCGGAACTTTCAAACGCGGCGACATCGCCACTGTCCGAAAACACCTTGCCGCCATCGAATCGCAAGACCTTCGCGATGCTCTTGCGGCTTATCGCCTTCTCGGGCGCAGATCACTCACACTGTCAAAGAACCCGCCAAATGAGAAAGCGATTCGCGAACTCTTAAAAGCTGCTTCAGACAAAAACTAGAAGTGGCAGAGCGTTAATCTAACTTCACATTTCTTTACAAAACAGATGTAACCAATTGCGTCGTTTCAGCGTCTCAATTAACGGCCCTAGGAAATCTTGTTAACGTTAAATTAATTTGCTCGTCTTATCTTTCAGGAAATCATACGCGAGGAACACTCATGAGTACTGCCAAAGCTGCTCTAATCGGATCCATCACCAAAACTCAACTTCGCGGCCTGCCATCGCGCCGCGTCACCGCCAGTGAAAGATTGAATAAGATCAGAGACCTTGCTGCTTCGCTGCTTGATGAAGCGGAGTCGCTCGATCACGAGAACGGCTTGGCTGAGGCTTCGGCCACAGTCGATAGCCTCAACGTCAATTCCGGCGTCAATTTTTTCGATGAAGTGCGGCGCTTTGAGGTCCGCTTGATTTCCCGGGCGTTGGAGCTGACCGGCGGCAATCAAGCTCGCGCGGCGAAATTGTTGGGGCTGGGAACCACCACACTTAACTACAAAATCAAAGCTTACGAGTTAGCCTAGAACTTCGGCATCGGTGTCAGTTCACTGCTTCCGATTCTTCTTCGGGCGCAATCAACTGCTGGTCAGAAACGATTAGCGGGCGTTCGTCGAACAGATTCGAATCGATCAGCGTCTGCACAACGTACTCACCCGCCACGGGGAACGTCACGTTGACGAAGAAGCTGATGTTATCGGCGGAGCCATGATTGATTTCAAAGCGCGCCGGCTGTGAAACGACCAGCGCCTGTTGCCGATCCGGCATCAGGATTCGCACTTCCGAAAGATGCGCGCCTTCGCCGCGCCAGTGATTGACGACCGCGAGCTTGGGCAGCCATACCGGCAGTTGCGGAACCATGATGTTCTGAAACACTCCCATGTAAGAAAGTTTGTTGCCGACTTCCAGCCGCACGTCATCACAGAAAAGCGTGTACGCAAGTTCCAGTTTTGAATCTTCTTTTGAATCCATTCGTTGATCCTTCCTCTCGTCTGCGAGAGGGAGCCGCGACTCGCGCACTCAACTTCATCCTAACATCTTTTTGAATTCAGCCTCATCGATCACCGACACGCCGAGTTCGTTTGCTTTGTCGAGTTTCGATCCCGGATCTGCGCCCGCCAGGACGAAATCGGTCTTCTTGCTTACCGATCCGGTCACGCGGCCGCCGCGCGCCTCGATCAATTCACGCGCTTCGTCGCGAGTCATGCTCGGGAGCGTGCCGGTCAGCACAAAGACTTTACCCGCGAATCGCTCGTCAACTTTTTTCTGAGGCTGCTCGGCGAGTTCTGTGCGCACGCCAGCCTTTCGCAGACGCGCGCACAATTCCTTGTTTCCTGAATCGGCGAACCAATCGTGAATGCTCTCGGCCATGGTTAAGCCGATCTCGTGAATGTCGTCGAGTTGTTCGACCGTAGCATCGCCAAGTCGCTCGAGAGATCCGAAATGCCGCGCCAGAATTCCTGCGGTGCGCTCGCCGACATGCCTAACTCCCAATCCGTAAATCAGATTCGCAGGGTCGCGCGACTTGCTGGCTTCAATTTGCGACAAAACATTCGAAGCCGATTTCTTCGCCATCCGTTCAAGCGAAGCCAGGTCATCGAGGGTTAAGCTGTACAGATCAGCCACGTCGCTAACCATCTTCTTTTCGATGAGTTGCTCAGCCAGCGCGAACCCGAGCCCTTCGATGCGCATCGCCCGGCGCGAAGCAAAATGCAGCAACAGTCCTATCAACTGCGCGGAGCAATCCGCGGCGATGCACCGCGAAACCGCTTCGCCTTCAGGACGCGAAACGTTTCCGCCACACACCGGACAGACGGTCGGCATGCGAAACTTTTTTTCTTTGCCGGTCCGTTTTGATTCGATCACCTTGACGACTTTGGGAATCACATCGCCGCCACGTTCGATCAAAACGTAGTCACCAATCTTCAAGCCAAGTCGCTCGATTTCTTCTTCGTTGTGCAGCGTCGATCGCGAAACCGTAACGCCGCTGAGCGGCACTGGATCGAGCATCGCGACAGGCGTCAGCGCGCCCGTACGTCCCACCTGGACCACGATGTCGTTCACGCGTGTTGTTGCCTGGCGCGCCGCGTATTTGTAAGCGATGGCCCAGCGCGGCGCTTTGCCGGTCGCGCCGAATTGCTCCTGCAAAGCAGTCGAGTTGACCTTCACCACGACGCCGTCGATTTCGTAACCGAGATCGTCGCGCTTCGCTTCCATTCGATTACAAAAATAGATGACTTCATCGATCGACTTGCAGAGCTTGCGATTCTCGTTGACGCGAAAGCCCGCCTTCTCGGCCCAATTCAACGCGTCCCAGTGGGTCGCGAACGCTTTGCGCTGGCACGCGATCACGTCGTAGGCAAACATCTCCAGCCGTCTGCGCGCCGTGATCGAAGGATCGAGCTGACGCATCGTCCCGGAAGCCGCGTTACGCGGATTCGCGAAGCGCGCCTCGCCCGCGTCTTCGCGTTCGGCGTTGATGCGCTCGAAGATTTTCAGGCCCAGGTAGCACTCGCCACGCACTTCGATTTCGGGCGCAATGCTCGCGGCCTTTTCATTCAGCTTCAAAGGAATGCTGCGAATCGTGCGCACGTTCAAAGTGACGTCTTCACCGCGAAACCCATCGCCGCGCGTCACGCCGCGCACGAAAACTCCGTCATCGTAATGGACTGAAAGCGAGAGGCCGTCGATCTTCAGCTCAGCGACATAGTCGGGAGATTTGCCATCCCCAAGTTTGCGGCAGCGCTCATCGAATGCGCGCAGCTCGTCAATGTTGTAGCTGTTGTCGAGCGACAGCATCGGCACGCGATGCACGAACTCAGGGAAGCCTTCGGCCGGGCGGCCAGCCACACGCTGCGTCGGACTGTCGGGGGTGATCAGTTCGGGATGTTGATTCTCGAATTCGCGAAGCTGTTCGATCAGCGCGTCGTATTCGCGATCTGAAATCTCTGGATTTTCATGAAGGTAGTAAAGCTCGTCGTGCCGACGAATGTCGTCACGCAGTTTCTTGATGGTCTTTTCGATTGAGCGGGAAGCCAAATGATTATGAAGAGTAGAGAAGATATCGCGGCCGCTCGTCATCGCGCTCGAACGAGCGACAAACCAAGCCGTCGCGGAAAGCTTGCAGAAATTCTTCGCGCACTCGCACGATTTCACGCTTCGCCGCGTCAGGATCAGAATTCAGAAGCGCGGCAAAGTCCTCGCGAATTTCGATCGTGCGCGCCGGTTCACCAGGTTCGTGTGGCTCCCGTTGTGCGAAGGCTTTAACTCGTGGCGAGCGCAAATCCCAACTCGCGAAGAGACGATCGCTATCGATGCCACTTCCCTTTTCCGCTGGATTCGAACCGTAATCCGTGCCGTAAAAGTTTACGGCGTATTCGCGGACGACAACTCCCAGACGATTCAAATTAAAGTGCGCGTTGCGCGCGCGCATCGGCTCGAAGGTCCACTTGATAAAGTCGCGACCCTCGGCCAGCGCGCGTTCGCGCTGCGCCCATTTCAATTGCGCGCCGACACCCTGATTTTGAAATTCGGGCGCCACCGCCATCATGTGCGAGTAGCCAAAAATCTCGTCGCCGCTCACTGCCGCCAGATGATGAACGAAGCCGACCAGCCTGCCGTCTGCGAACGCGCCCAACGTCCACCCGCCGGCTTTGCGCGAGACGATTAAATGACGTCGCGGCGAGATTTCCAGATCAGGAAGGCCGAATGCCGCCCGCTGCAATTCAATGCACGCGTCGTATTCTGCGACGGTCGAGACCTCTCGAATTTGCAAAGCTGATCGCACGATTTCAGTCGGATTCGCGGACATATTTTCGGAAGCGCGAATCATAACACGGTGATCCGCGCGCGAGAATCGCACGGGAATTGATCCAGACTATTCCTTCTTATCGCGCTCTGAATCGCGCTGAGGAGCGCGATCGATTCGCGCCAGATCAGATAGTTGATTGAGCGTCCGTTGCAATTGGTGAGCTGAATTTTGAATTCGCTCGCAGAAGTTTCGTTGCGCGTCAGAAATCTTTTCCTGGCTCAACAAGATTTCCGCGAACCCGAGGATCGAAGTCAGCGGAGTCCGCAATTCATGCGCAAAGTGAGCGATCTGACTAGAACGATATTCCGCTAAGTCGCGGAGTTCTCGATTCTCTTCCTTCAATTCAGCAAGCGCCTGGGTGGTCGCCTGATCGACTTCAGATTGAGCGGTCGCGCCGGCCGCTGAATTCTTGTTCGTCATAACCACAAAGATTGGGCCGGTGGCGAAGAACGCGACCGGCCCGACAAAACATCCAATCAGTTTCCACCAACCGCGCCGACGACCGCCCGAGCTTCGTCCTGAAGCGCAGCGTTGATGCTGGCATCGCTGGTCTCTTCCTTGCCCGACGCTGAGGCTTGCAACTTCGGCGATGTGCTGCCCACCGCCACCAACCGATAATCCAACTTTGCTTCGGCCTTGCCCGCGCCGCCGCCGCCGATACCCACCGAGCCTCCGAGCAAACCACCTATGCGTTTGCCTGTCGATGGCGCTTTGAACGTCGAGATGTCGGTGTAGAGGATGTACGTGCAGCCCTTGGCTTTCGCTTCGATCGCAGCTTCGCTCGGCGAACTCGCATTCAAGGCGATCGCATCGACGCCGTCGCCGGTCAGCGTCGCGATCAACTGCTGGCGCAGCGAATCAGTCGCCACCGATGCCTTTGCTTTGTTGTTGAATTCAACCACGCCAACTTTCGGGCGAGCGGCAGCCGTGGTGTTCGATGGCATGCCCGACATGGAAGTCTGGCCGCTCGGATTCTCTCCCGATTGTTGGCGCGCCATGTTCATCATTTCGGCCATCGAAGGCGCGGCGTACATTTCCTGCTGGCTCTTCGCTTCGGTGTACCCGGCCGGCACGTCGAACAGCGCAGCGTCGAGCGGCTGACGCGACAACTCGACCACCTCTTTTGTCATGGTCGTCATCACGCTGCCATCCGCGCCATACATCGTCGTAGTCTCCGTCAACGGGAAGCCCAGGTTGGCGGCGCCGGTGCGTTTGAACTGGTAACGATCGCGACAGCCCTGCGGCTCCATGCGGCCCATCTGTGGCGGCCGTTCCGTGCCGCAATTCAATCCGTACTCGAGATTGATGTACCAACCGTCGCGCTCCATCTTCATGTTCTGTTGCTGACAAGCATCGGGCGAGGACGAAGTCATCATCGTCTGCTTCAAATGACGCGCCGTGAACCCGAACATCTCTTTGCGCTCGCCGGTATCGACTGTGTTGACAGTCATCGTGACGACTCCGCCACGACGCGATCCACCGCCAGTTGACGCGGGCATAGCGCCGCCGGTTGCATCACCACTGTCCGTGTCCATCGGCGAGATCATGTACTTGCGCGCGCGATCGTTGATCTGAATCGTGCGCTTCATGTCGCACTGCGTGATGTTGACCTGGCCCATGTTCATGCCGGCGGGCATGCCCGGCATGTTGATGCTGGTTTCATCGCGTTCGCGCATGCCTTTGATCATGGTCGTGCTCTGCATTTCCTGGCCGCCCATGCTCTGCTTGAAAGTGATTTTGAAGTCGCCGCGAATCGGCTGGTCGTTGTCGCGCGTGCGCTGCGCGAGAGAGATTGCGGTGATTCCTGAAATGGCAAGAAGAATAGCTGCGAACAATGACAATCTTAGCTTCATAAGAACTCCTGTTTTCGAACTTGATCTGGGGATGAGGGGAAGCTATCAAAAACTTTGGCGTTACTCAAGAACGTTTTGGCTTCCACTTATTCAGAAAGGCGACGAGGTCTTTCTTCAGCATGCGGCGTGCGGCTTCGAATTCACCGTCGCCGCTGCTAAACAGCATGTGCCCGTTGCTTTCCAGCACCGCAACCGCGGGAACGCCTTTGTCGAGGGGAATCTTGTAGGCCGTGACCAGCTCGGGGTTCTTTTCACCTTCGCCGATGTCCACGTGCACCAACAAAAACTTTTCCGTGAGAATTCTGCCGGCTTCGCCTTCGTGCAGCGCGTGATCCAGGACGTGACAGTCGTAACACCAGTTCGCGCCAAAAATCAGCAGCACGCGCTTGTGTTCTTCAGTTGCACGTTTAAGTGCTTCCTTGATTTCCTTCGACGCATCCGCATTGGCCGGGTAGAGATCGGGGCTTGGCTTTACTGACGAAAGAAGCTCACCGTCTTTTTCGTTGACCGGCTTCTGGCCACTAACCGATGAAAAGCAGGCCACGATTGTTAGAACAATCCCGGCGCGAATCAACCCATGGTTCACTTTCATCGAATGAATCTAAGCTTCGACGGTTGGGCGGTGGGGATCTGCGGCAAACACATCATGCTTCTGCTTGAGGGGTCGTGGCGGACGAATCCCAAACCAATCCTGAGTACGGCGCGTTACCGAAATCAGAACGCGGACGCGCAGCTTGCCCCAGAACGTGAGCTTCGACTTGCGGGCATTGTCGGCGGCGATTCCGTCGGGGTACAGAGTGTAAAAAACCAGACAGGTAATCGCGTAAACGAATTTGCCAATTGGCGAGAGTTTGCTGAGCGGACCGCTGCGGGTTCTGCCGATGATCGATCTCAGGCTGTAAAAAGTACGCCAACTCGTCCGCACTTCGCGTTCGATCTCAGCCGCTGACAAAGTCGGATGCTTGACGTTGACCTGACAATGATCGAAGTCGAGCCAGAACTTATCGGCAATCATTTGCACCTTGTGCTTGGGAACGTAACCGGGAAGATCGCGATTCTTCCTATCCTGCACCATCTCGTGATAGTCCTTCGTTCCCGGATAGACGCTGTAGATCGGAAATTGAGCGAAGGCGGTACCTGACGCGACCGCGAAATCCCGCATGGTACTCAACGTTGCGAGCGAATCGCTTTCGAGCCCGTTGATGATCGACGACAGAACCATGATGCCGTGGGTCTGAATCTGTTGAATCGCCTCGACCATGCGCTCGCCGACGGGATTCCAGGTCTTGTTGGCCGTCTTCAATCCTTCTGCAGTGAAAGATTCGACGCCAATCAACGCCCCGCGCACGCGCATCTTTTCGTACATCGCATCGAGGTATTCTTCGTCGCTAATCACCTCCGCGGTCATCTGCGTGAATGCATAAAGCGATGAGGGAACCGCGCGATCGTATTCTTCGAACAAGCGCAGTCGATCTTCCCTGACCTGTTCGAGCAGCTTCTGAGTCGCCGGATTCTTTTCGCGCGCGATGCGGCCAATCGTCGCCGGCGTGAAATTGTCATCGCCGAAAAAGATGTAGCGAAAGCCCAGGCGATGCAGCTCGTTCGCTTCTTCGATGATTTGATCGTTCAGATGCAGACGCGGCGTGCGGCCTTCGGTCACCCAAACCGAACAGAAGCTGCAATTCTCAGGACAGCCGGCGACGGTCTGGATCGATCCCATGAAGTACTTGTTCGGATCGAGCAGGTCCCAACGGGCTTTCACCATCGACTCGCCGGGCACACGCCCGCCGTCATAGACGCGTTGCAGCTTTCCGTCCAACTCATCCTCGATGACTTTGCGCCAAACCAGATCGCCGCCGCCTTTGACCACTGCATCAGCGCCCATCTCGAGCGGCTCGTCCGGAAAAATTGTCGGATGAACGCCGCCGACGATTACGGTCGCACCGCGTTTCTTCGCTTCGCGCACAACCTCGTAACCGGGACGGCAGTTACCCGTGTGAATGCCGACGCCGACGATGTCGCCCGACCTGACCTGATTTGGATCGAAAGCAGTGATGGGTTCGTCAACGATGATTGGATCGCCGACCAATTCCGTCGGCGTCGCGCCCGCAATCACAAAAAGCCACCGCGGCGTGATGACGCTGTAGCCGACGGTAGCGTTGGCGGGATTGACGAGAAAAACTTTGCGCATTCAACCACTTCCCCTGAAAAGCTATTGACTGCAAGGCACCGGAATAGCGAAGCACTATACGCTCACCAGCGCGGATCGTCCACGAAATTGATCGCGCGGCCTTTCGGTGCTGATAGTTTAAGGTCTGGATTTGGCCGGAAAATGACCCTCGATGAAGTCTTTATACTTAGCTCGAAGATTAGGATCAATCGCGAAAGCCCTCTGAAAGTCCTGAGTTGCCGCCGCATTCCTTCCCGCTAATGTCTCGATGACAGCGCGGCCCGCATAAGCTTCGGGCAAATTCGGATCGAGTTCGAGCGCCTTCGAATAGTCAGACAGAGCTCCTTCATTATCTTTGTTCTCCTGCCTGGCGGTAGCACGCCCGTAATAAATATCGCGCGGGCTGTCAGAGAACCCGAGCGCGGCCGTGTAATCTGCGATGGCGCCATTCAAATCATGTTTGCTTTGCTTGGCCTCGGCGCGAGCAAAGTACGCTTCACCGAACTTTGGAGAGAGCGCAATCGCGCTTGAGAAACTAAGAATCGCTGCATCAAAGTCGCCCTTTTCTTGCAATGCCAAGCCTCGATTGTGATAAGCGTCCGCGTAAGTTGGCCGAATCTCAATCGCTTTGTTGTAGTCGGTGATCGCGCCCTCCAAGTCGCCTTTCATCCTGCGCGCATTCGCGCGGTTGTTGTATGCAGGCGCAAGGCGCGGATCGATGTCAATCGCTTTCGAAAAATCGGCGATCGCCGCATCGAAATCACCCTTCGATTGAAACGCCACACCACGGTTGTAGTAGTTCTCTTCATTCTTCGGATCTAACTCGATCGCTTTTCCATAATCATCAACTGCGCCGGCACAGTCTCCCTTTCCCATCCGCGCGTTCGCGCGATTGTTGTAAGCAGTCGCGATTGTGCTGGCTCGGGCCTTCATCGCCACCGCATGACTGTAATCATCGATAGCGCCATCGATGTCTCCTTTGCTTTGCCGGTCAAGGCCGCGATTGTTGTAGTCCTCAGCAGTCTTCGGCGTTTGGCCGCAGACGCCTTGAATACTTAGGAACATGAATATGATGGGAAGTACTCGGCGCAACATTCGTGTTCGGGAGTTCGTGTCTGTCGGATAGTTATGTAAAATGTTTTGACTTAATGCAAGCGAATTTTTTCAACCGCGATTCAGATGCCCAAACGCACTGATATTCACAAAATTCTGATCATTGGTTCCGGCCCTATCGTCATCGGCCAGGCCTGCGAATTTGATTATTCCGGCACGCAGGCGTGCAAAGCGCTGCGGCAGGAAGGCTATGAAGTCGTCTTAGTTAATTCGAATCCCGCGACGATCATGACCGATCCGGAGATGGCCGATCGCACTTATATCGAGCCGCTCACCGTCGAATCCGTCGCCGCCATCATTCGCAAAGAAAAACCTGATGCGCTGCTCCCGACAGTTGGCGGGCAGACGGCGCTGAATCTCGCGATCGCTCTGGACGACGCGGGCGTGCTGGAAGAAAACGGCGTCGAGATGATCGGCGCGAAGCGTGAAGCCATCAAAGTCGCTGAAGATCGCCTTCTCTTCAAACAAGCAATGGACGAAGCGGGGCTGTTGATGCCGCGCGGTGGCTTCGCCAAGTCTTGGGCCGAAGCCGAAGAGATTGTCAAAGAAACTGACTACCCCGCGATCATTCGTCCGAGTTTCACGCTGGGCGGTACCGGCGGTGGTGTCGCGTTCAATCCGGAAGAGTTCGAAGAAATCGTGCGTGGTGGATTGGCGGCTTCGCCAATTCATGAAGTGCTGATCGAAGAATCGATTTTGGGCTGGAAGGAATTCGAGTTGGAAGTGATGCGCGACCTGGCCGACAACGTCGTGATCATCTGCTCGATCGAGAATTTCGATCCGATGGGCGTGCACACGGGCGATTCGATCACCGTGGCACCGGCACAGACGTTGACTGATCGCGAGTACCAGACGCTGCGCGACATGTCGATCAAAATTATTCGGAAAGTCGGCGTCGAGACCGGCGGCTCAAACATTCAGTTTGCAGTCAATCCTGATAACGGCGACATTCGCATCATCGAGATGAATCCGCGCGTATCGCGTTCGTCGGCGCTGGCTTCGAAAGCTACCGGCTTTCCGATTGCGAAGATCGCGGCGAAGCTCGCGGTCGGCTATACGCTCGACGAAATTCCGAACGACATTACGAAGAAGACTCCTGCGTCATTCGAGCCCACGATTGATTACGTCGTCACCAAGATTCCGAAGTGGAACTTCGAAAAGTTTCGCGACGCCGAAGACGTGCTCGGCACGCAGATGAAGTCTGTTGGCGAGGTGATGGCCATCGGCCGCACCTTCAAAGAATCGCTTTTCAAAGGTTTGCGTTCCTTGGAAGCGGTGAAGCCGTTACGCCTGGAAGACGTACCGAACGACGAATTGCAGCGAAAGTTGGCGCGGCCAAATTCCCAGCGCTTTTCGTACATCACGTACGCCCTCGAGCACGGTTGGTCGATTGACGAAATCTATCGGCTGTCCAAAATCGATCGCTGGTTTTTGGATCAGCTGCAGCAGGTCATGGAAATCCAACGCGCAGTTGAGACCATCGTGTCAGTACCCGGAGCGGTAGCGACGGGATCAATTGACTCGCAGGCAGCGCATGATCCGCTCGCTATCGCTGGCGGTACTGACACTGCGGCAGTCGCGCTTGAGAACATCCCTCTCGATCTCCTCCGCGCCTTCAAAGAGGCAGCCCTCTCCGATCGCCGGCTTGCTTATCTGACCGCGCGGAGCGAAGACGAAGTTCGCGCTTATCGCAAGTCACTCGGCTTAATCCCCGTTTACAAACGCGTCGATACTTGCGGCGCAGAGTTCGAATCCTACACGCCGTATCTCTATTCGACTTACGAAGAAGAAGACGAGGCGCAGCCGACGGATCGCAAGAAGATCATGATTCTAGGCTCGGGTCCAAACCGGATCGGCCAGGGCATCGAATTCGATTACTGCTGCGTGCACGCGTCTTTTGCGCTGCATGACGCCGGTTACGAAACGATCATGGTGAATTGCAATCCGGAAACGGTCTCGACCGATTACGACACATCTGATCGTTTGTACTTCGAGCCGCTGACCTTTGAAGACGTGATGAACATCGTCGATGTCGAAAAACCGACCGGTGTGATCGTGCAGTTCGGTGGCCAGACGCCCTTGAATCTCGCGATGCCGCTGCATGAAGCAGGTGTTCCCATCATCGGCACGTCGCCTGACTCGATCGACCTAGCCGAAGATCGAAAGCGATTCGGCGCTCTATTGAGTGAACTCGGAATTCCGCAGCCGGAAAACGGAACGGCTACATCGATCGAAGGCGCGCGCGAAGCTGCTAATCGAATTGGCTATCCCGTGCTGGTGCGACCGAGTTACGTGCTGGGCGGCCGCGCGATGGCGATTGTTTATGATCAGGACAGCCTCGACGACTACATGCGCACCGCGGTTGATTTTTCCAACGAGCGTCCGGTTTTAATCGACAAGTTTCTTGAGCAGGCCGCGGAGTTCGACGTGGACGCACTCGCTGACGAAAGCGCGTGCGTCATCGCCGGAATCCAGGAGCACATCGAAGAGGCGGGGATTCACTCGGGCGTCTCATCGTGCGTTTTGCCGCCCGTGCGTATCGCTGAAGAGCATCTGGAAACGATGCGTCATTACACGCGCCGGCTCGCGTCGGCTTTGAGCGTGAAAGGCCTGATGAATATTCAATTCGCGATCAAAGACGATCGGGTTTACGTGCTCGAAGTGAATCCGCGCGCCTCGCGTACCGTGCCATTCGTTTCGAAAGCGACCGGAGTTCCGCTCGCGCGCATTGCGTCAGTCGTGATGGCCGGCAAACCTCTGAAGGAGTTTGATCTGCCGAGTGACTTGACTGTCGATCGCTTCTATATCAAGTCGCCGGTCTTCCCTTTTCGAAAGTTTCCCGGCATCGATCCGGTGCTGAGCCCCGAGATGCATTCGACCGGCGAAGTGATGGGCATTGGCGAGACCTTCGGCGAGGCTTACGCGAAAGCGATGCCCGCCGCGGGCACCGCTTTGCCAAGCGAAGGCACAGCTTTCATCAGCGTCAATGAATCTGACAAAGGGCAAGCCGTCTTGCTGGCGCGACGCCTGTCGAAATTAGGATTCAAGTTGGTGGCGACAGTTGGCACGGCTGCGCGTTTGCGCGAAGTCGGTCTCGAATGCGAGACAGTTTTCAAAGTTAACGAAGGGCGGCCAAACGTCGCTGATTACATCAAGCAAGGCGACATCGCACTAGTCATCAACACGCCGCTGGGCCGCGCGTCGCACTATGATGAGCAAGCCATCCGCCGCGCATCTCTGCAGTACAATGTGCCTTGCGTGACGACGATGACCGGCGCGCAGGCTCTGGTCGAAGCGCTAGGTTCTCGCATTGACACCAAAGCGATCAGCGTTCAAGCGTTGCAGGAGTTGCATGCGATCAGCGCGACTGCGCGCTAAGGGCAAAGCGCGAAGGGCACAGAGCAAGAACCGTGGTTGTCTCAAGCTCCTTCGCTCTCTTTGCACTTCGCCCCTAGCACTTCGCCCTTAGCCCTTTGCCCATAGCCCTTGGCTCTTAGCCTTATGCCCACACCTATTCGCGCAGTCGTAATCACCGTCAGCGATGCGTGCGCCGCCGGCGAACGCCAGGACGCATCCGGCGAAGCTCTGGTCGAGTTGCTTACTGGGCTCGGCGCTGAGATCGTCGCGAAGGTTGTCGTCAACGACGATCTCGAACCACTCGCGCACAAGCTGCGGGCTTATGCCGATCTAAAACATGTCAACCTGATGGTAACCACGGGCGGCACCGGCTTTGGTCATCGCGATAACACTCCCGAAGCAACGCTGCAAGTAATTGAACGTGAAGCGCCCGGCCTTGCCGAAGCGATGCGGAGCGAGACTCTGAAGAACACACCGATGGCCATGATCTCCCGCGGCGTCAGCGGCATTCGCTCGAACACTCTGATCATTAATCTTCCCGGTTCACCAAAAGCGGTGCGCGAAAGCTTTGAGGTGATTAAGCCGGTGCTACATCACGCGATCGATTTGCTGTCAGGCGAGACGCGGCACAAACCAGATTGACACACGTAGAAGCAGCAACTTAGAATCACGAGCGAACAAACAGGCTGCACATGCTCTTGCTACAAGCACCGACAACGACGGCGCAGAACATAGGCGGACCATCGACGGCATATTTGCCGGTGATGGTCTTTTTCGTTTTTGCGGTCGCCTTTCCCGTGTTGCCTTTGATCCTTGGCCGCTTTCTGAGACCGGTAAAATATCAAAAGGACAAGATGCGGCCGTACGAGTGCGGCATCGATCCGGAAACCGGCGCGCACGATCGATTCACGGTGCGTTATTACATCGTCGCGATGCTGTTTCTGATCTTCGATGTCGAGACGATTTTCCTTTTGCCCTGGGCGATTATTTTTATGGGCAAGGATTTTTCGTTTACCAAGTTTGCGCTGATCGAAATGTTTGTCTTCATCGGGATTTTGGT